>CALJNA010000056.1 GCA_937981955.1 uncultured Granulosicoccaceae bacterium | reverse complement strand
CAACTGTTCTGGCTGAATCTGATTCCTTCGACTAGCCGCGCAGTATCGTTCAGTTCGGTAGCTGTCTTTTTGACCTTGAAAGTGTCATATAAATGGCATGCCTTGTGGCGTTTGACCTTTTATAAGTGCTTTTCCCGTGCTCATGCGAGTACTTTGGGCGCGATTCCTGCTCCATATCCTTGTAAATTGACCCCGAGTGTCGTGTTTTATTTACGATACCAGTGTTGGAATTACCAGACTCATCCTGATGAAAGTTTTGTTAACCGGAAGTGATCGCGGCCAGTTGCACTGGGAATTACTGCGCAGTAAACCCGAGGATGTTGAGCTCATCGTCCCTGAGCCGCGACTTGATATCACTGATGAATCTGCCGTTGCTGATTGCGTTCGTGATAAGTCGCCCGATGTCATCATTAACGCTGCCGCCTACACCGCTGTCGACAAAGCGGAAACGGATAGCGACAATGCTTTTGCTGTTAATGAGCATGCAGTTGAGTATTTAGCCGGGGCTGCAAAAACCCATCGGGCACACCTGATTCACGTATCAACCGATTTTGTCTTTGGTGAATGCAAAGCAACACCATTGCTGCCTGATTCGCCAGTTGATCCTGTCAGTGTGTACGGAAAAAGTAAGCTCGCCGGCGAACAAAAGCTTCGGACGATACTGCCCGATGACAGCTTGCTGGTGCGCACCGCCTGGGTGTATTCATCACACGGAAATAATTTTGTTAAAACCATGCTCAGGCTCATGAAAGAGCGTGGGGAAGTCGGTGTGATTGCCGATCAGATTGGTACGCCGACCTGGGCAAATTCGCTGGCACGTGCCCTTTGGCAGGGAGCTGTAAAACGAGCCACCGGAGTCATGCACTGGACGGACGCAGGTGCTGCCAGCTGGTATGACTTCGCGCAAGCCATAATGGAAGAGGGATTGGCCCTGGGTTTGCTGGATAAACCAGCAACCGTCAATCCGCTTCGTACCGACCAATACCCGACGCCTGCTGCTCGACCGAGCTACAGCGTGTTGGAACTCACGAGTACGTGGGATGCCCTTGATTTGCAGGCTGCACATTGGCGTGTAGAACTGCGCAACATGATGAGAGAATTAACATGAGAAACATGCTGGTCACCGGAGCTGCAGGCTTTATTGGTGCGAACTTTGTTCGCTACTGTCGCGAGCAGCATCCTGATGACAACATTGTTATTGTGGATGCCCTGACTTATGCGGGAAATCCTCACAACCTTGATGGTGTGCTGGATGATCAATGTCAATTGGTGAAGGCTGATATTAACGATACCGATCTGATGCAGCAGCTGTTGCGTGCACACAAAATTAATACGATCGTTCACTTTGCCGCTGAAAGTCACGTAGATCGATCCATAACCGGGCCTGATGCGTTTATTGAAGCAAACATTATGGGTACTTATAGCTTGCTTAAAGCGGCCAGGCAGGTTTGGCAAGTTGAAGAGCAGGCAGTTGAGAATCATCGTTTTCATCATGTTTCGACCGATGAGGTTTATGGCACGCTTTCCATGCAGGACCCGGCGTTTACTGAAGAAACCGCATACGCTCCAAATTCACCGTACTCTGCAAGTAAGGCATCGTCAGATTTTCTGGTTCGTTCCTATCACCATACCTATGGCATGCAGGTCACTACGAGTAATTGTTCCAACAACTATGGCCCATATCATTTCCCGGAAAAACTGATTCCGTTAATGATTTTGAATGTTCTGCACGGAAAAGACTTGCCGATTTACGGAGATGGTAAAAACATACGCGACTGGTTATATGTTGAAGATCACGCGCAGGGCATTGATCTGGTTTTGCAAAAGGGTCGTGTTGGTGAAACCTACAATATTGGTGGGTGTAACGAGTGGACCAATATCGACATTGTTAATCTGGTCTGCAAGTTGATCGATCAGCGATTTGAAGCCAGCGAATCTTTGCGTGAGACGTATCCGCACTGTCCGGCTACGCAAGGGGAGGCCTGTAACTCATTAATCACGTATGTTACCGACAGAGCAGGTCACGATTTTCGGTACGCTATAGACACTCATAAAATTCAATCAGAATTGGGTTACGAACCCAAAGTGACTTTTGAAACCGGCATTGAAAAGACACTGGACTGGTATCTCGAGAATCCACAATGGTGGGAGGCTGTTCTCGACGGTAGTTACCGTGATGCTGATATTGAGACAGAAACCTTGCGTAAGGCAGCCTAGGGAAATTTCTGTTCTCGAAAGCTGTTTAAAACTGTTTGATATTTCAGCGGCAGAAATTATCGCTTGAAAAATAAAAATCCAGATTGAAAACGGCGCTTGAACAGCGCCGTTTTTTTAGATGCCAACAAAAGGCTGTACGATTTTCCCGAACAGACCATCGAACTTCACTGGCGCATCAGTCGCAATTAGCGATATACATGGCACGTCAGAGTCTACATGGGGTGCATGGTGATGATCTGCAGAGAGATCAGCTATATCACCAGCATTGAATTTCCCCATTAAATCAGTGTAAGAACCACTGACAATGAAAGTCAGTTCTCTATGCTGGTGTGTATGCTTGCTCATACGCGAACCGGGAGCGAGGGACAGCAATTTGAACGCGCCTTCTTTCCTTGGTTGATTACTGAGGTTGTATTGCTTCATACCAGGGCCGAATGATTTCCACGGAAGTTCGTCCAACGGTGCGGGAAGCAATCTGGCAAGCGGTCGTGGTACACCAGTATTCGTCAAACTGGGTGTTGTTGTAGTTGGTCTCGCTGTCGGGGCCGTATTATTTTTATCCATTGCAAGGATGTCAGCAGCCGACGCTTTCACAGTTACCGAGTCCTGATCAGCCAGACTGATGCCACCTATTGCATCAGCCACTTCGGCACGGTGCCGGCATGCCGGACACACGGTGAGATGACAGGCGATCAGTGTCTCCATCGAGGCGCTTAACACACCGCTGGCGTAATCTTGTAATGTTTCATCTGCTAGGTGATGAGACAACATCATTGGTTTAGCTCCTCGGATAAAACATCCGATCTTATCGACTGCATTGCCAGTCGTATGCGTGATTTTACTGTTCCAATTGGCAAGTCAAGCCATTCTGCAATAGCGCCGTGAGATTGACCACGGTAATACGATAAATGCAATACTTGCCTTTGTTCCTGCGGAAGCTTGCTCATTGCTTGCTCCAACACCATCGACTGCTGTGACAGGTTCACCTGTTCTTCCTGCGTTGGCTCAGTGCTATCGACTTCAAGCATCTCGTCATCGAGCTCAACTTCCACCCGTGAGTTTCCCCGCAAGTAATCGATTCTGCGATTCCGGGCAATCGTGAAAAGCCAGGTACTCGCGGCTGCCTTCTCCGGGTTGTAACTTTCGGCTCTTCTCCACACGATCAGCATGATTTCCTGCGCCAGCTCGTCCGCTATCGCATCATCCATCCCTTTTCCCATCAGAAACGATTTGATCCGTCCCGAGAAATGGTCGTAGAAATCCGCAAATGCGCTCTGATCCCTGTTTTTACCGATTGCGATCAGATTATCGCGCATGCGCTTTTTCAGCGCTTCGTTGGCGTCATCTGAGACTTTGGCCGTCTGCGACAACTCAGCATCCATTTATATGTTTGAATCCGGTTACGAGTGGGTGGCGTATATGGATCATAATCGATCAGGCACGGTGTGATCCATGTGGCATATCGTCCAATTTGCGTTCAATGTAAGATAGATTAATGAATTCGTTCAAGAAATTACATGTCGCCGTCGTTGGCAGCGGGGCGGCCGGGCTCAGCGCTGCATGGCTGCTGGCAAGCAGGCATCAAGTCACACTACTGGAGCAAGCCGAGCGTCTCGGGGGGCATGCCAATACGGTTCAGACCGGTGACAGGCAGGCACCGGCAATCGATACCGGATTCATCGTTTACAACGAGCCGAGTTATCCCAACCTGACCCGCTGGTTTGAAGCACTCGCCGTACGCACAGAAGCCAGCGACATGTCTTTTGCCGTGTCTCGTGATAATGGCAATTTCGAGTACGCTGGTGGGCCCAAAGCCGGTTTGCTGGCACAGCCATCACTGCTACTAAGGCCACGCTATTATCGCATGTTACGTGACCTGGTTCGGTTCTATCGAGAGGCCCCGCAGCATGCACCGGACGACCTGGAAATGACGCTGGGTGAGTTTCTAGCGCGTGGAAACTATTCGAGTTCATTCCTTGACGATCATCTGATGCCCTTTGCGGCGGCCATCTGGTCGGCAGCCCCCGAAACCATGTTGGAATACCCGGCATTATCGTTTATTCGCTTTTGCGAAAATCACGGCTTATTGAAGTTAACCAACCGGCCTCAATGGCGCACTGTGACCGATGGTAGCGTGCAATATGTCAACAAAGTTGCCGAGGCGCTCGGTGCTTCGAACATAAAAACCGGATTTATTGTTAACGAGGTATCGCGAAATAGTAACGGTGTACAAATCGTTAGTCGCACCGGCGAAGTCGTTAGTGCTGATCATGTTGTCATGGCAACCCATGCCGATCAGGCGCTGGCTGTGCTGGACAAACCGACAGCAGAGGAGAAGCTTAATCTTGGTGCTTTTGCGTACGAGAGCAACCATGCTATTTTGCACGCTGACTCTGCGTTCATGCCCCGGCGCAGGCGTGCGTGGTGCTCCTGGAACTATGTTGAATCGAAAGCGGTCAGCAATAAAGTGTGTGTTAGTTACTGGATGAACAGGCTGCAGAACCTGAATTCGGAAAAAGATTACTTCGTCACTTTGAATCCGTCGACACTGCCTGATGAAAAACTGTGCATAGCCGAGTCGACGTATTCGCATCCGGTATTTAACGCCAATGCAATGGCTGCTCAACGCAGGCTGTGGCAGTTACAGGGACAGCAACGCACGTGGTTCTGTGGAAGTTATTTCGGCTCAGGATTTCACGAGGATGCTATCCAGTCCGGATTGGCCGTAGCGGAGCAACTTGGCGAACTGGTCAGGCCCTGGCAACTCAAAGACCCTTCGAATCGAATCGTTGTTACAAACACATCAACGTTACACGAGCATCAAACTGCGGCTGTAGAAGTCTCATGATGTCCGCCCTGTTTGCCGGTCATGTGTATCACAAACGGTTCAGACCGGCGGTACATGTACTTAACTATCGCGTGTTTTCGTTGCTGCTAAGCCTGGATGAAATCGACGCACTGCAAAAACGGTTATGGTTATTTTCAAGAAATCGCTGGAATCTTGTGAGTTTTTACGACAAAGATTTTGGTGAACAAGCCTCTGAGCCTCTTGAGAACTATGTTCTTAGAAAATTGCGCGAGGCGGGCATTCATTCCGTGCCTGAAAAAATTCTGTTGAGTTGCTACCCGAGAATTTGCGGGTACACTTTTAACCCACTTAGCCTTTTTTACTGTCTTGACGGCGATGGAAATGCCATTGCTGTTTTGCACGAGGTACACAATACCTTTGGTGAACGACACACTTACGTGTTGCAAGTGATAGATGAAGAAAAAGAACCGGGTAGGTGGATTAATCAGTCCAGCGACAAGGCGTTGTTTGTATCGCCGTTTGCTCACATGAATATGCACTATCAATTCAAGCTGAATATTCCTGATAAGCGTCAGGTGGTGGTTATACAAGCCAGTGATGAGCTGGGTCAATTGATCACTGCCAGTTATAGCGCAAGCCGGCATTCACTCACGGCTTCGAGTCTGTTGAAACATTTTTTTTCTGTACCACTGTTAAGTTTTAAAGTGGTTCTGGGTATACATTGGGAAGCGTTGCGTTTGTGGTTAAAAAAAGTACCATGGTTTCCGCATCAGTCAAAGCAGTCGTTTTCTGGTAACAATAACAAGAATCATAATTAGTCATGACAAATGTAG
Organism: uncultured Granulosicoccaceae bacterium; assembly: GCA_937981955.1. Classification (GTDB taxonomy): domain Bacteria; phylum Pseudomonadota; class Gammaproteobacteria; order Granulosicoccales; family Granulosicoccaceae; genus Granulosicoccus. Next base: position 17,098 of record CALJNA010000056.1, on the reverse strand, counting down.
ACAATCAGGCACTGAGCGGCGATTCACGTGACAGCGCTCTGGGCACTGCTGTAACTAAAAAAATCAAACAGCGATTTGAAGGCGTTCTGGATGGTTTTCAGGATGGGCAGCTGACCTTGACCTGGCCTGATGGCACCACTGGTAGCTTCGGAACACGAAGCTCTGTGACCGATAACAACGCAAGCGTTGTATTGCACAGTTATTTGCCACTACGCCGACTGATCACCGATGGTCAGCTTGGCTTTGCCGAGAGTTATCTACAAGGTGAGTGGAGTACAGACCATTTGCCTAATCTGTTCTCACTGATTATGCGCAACGAACACAGGATAGGGCCAGCAACCCGTGGTGGTCGACTATCGCGTTTGTTGAATATTTTTCAGCACTGGAAAAAGCGAAATTCTGTTGGCGGCAGTCGTCGCAACATTGCTTACCACTACGATCTGGGTAACGAGTTTTATCAGCTCTGGCTCGACGACTCCATGAGCTATTCTTCGGCGCTGTATCGCAGTGGCAATGAAACGCTTGAACAGGCTCAACAAAACAAGATAGATCTTGTCGCCGATATGCTCAGTGCGGACCAAGGATCCAACATTCTGGAAATTGGTTGTGGGTGGGGAACCCTGGCACAACGTCTGGCTAGTCAGTCTGCTTCCTGTGTAACCGGAGTGTCTTTATCCGAAAGACAACTTGCCTACGCAAATCAAACCAATAAGCTACTGGAAAACCCCAAGGCAAACCCACAGTCGATGCAACATCAAGGTTCCTGCAAATTTGAGTTTTGCGACTATCGAGATGTCGAAGGTCGTTTTGATCACATAGTTTCAATTGAAATGTTTGAGGCAGTCGGGCAGCAATACTGGGATACCTATTTCGAGAAACTGGCAAGCTTGCTCGATTCTGGAGGCACAGCCGTTATACAGACCATTACTCTGCTCGAGGATCGGTTCGCTGCGTACAAGGCACGACCTGATTTTATTCAGCGCTACATCTTTCCGGGAGGCATGTTGCCAACAAAAGCATTGTTGACCAAACACATTGAGCAAGCCGGATTTGTATTGGAACAAACACATTGGTTTGGTGAGAGCTATGCACGAACATTGGCTGCCTGGCGTGATCGATTTGATCAGGCATCCAAAGATGTGCTGTCAATGAACTTTGATGAACGTTTTTTGCGTATGTGGCGATACTACCTGGTTTATTGCGAAACCGGATTTGACATAGGGCATACCGATGTTGGATTACTAAGAATCCGTAAAGTGTGAAATTGCAACACTGTTAACAAATACCCATGATCCAGTCTTGGCGATTGTCCGTAACGAGTCGCATAACTAAATAAAGCCGGAATGAAAGGGACAACCGCATGCGTTCTACGAGCAGAGCTATCTGTATTGTCGCAATTTCATTTTTATTTTCAGGATGTAGCTCTATGAATTTCGACAAACTAAGTTCCAGCGGTCCACAGTTCGACTTTGTCGAATATTTCTCGGGTCACACCAGAGCATCCGGCTGGTTTGCCGATCGTTTCGGTAACGTTAAGCGGCATTTTTGCGGCGATTTCTACGGTGAGTTCAAGTCAACAAACGACGGTGATGTGTTTAGCCTTGATGAGGTGCTGTATTACTCTGACGGTGTTATTGAGAAGCGGGTTTGGGACGTCGTTGTAGATACTAACGGTGACTTCAGTGCTGAATCTGATTCGCTTGTTGGGCCTGCCATTGGCAAGCAACAAGGCAGTGCACTTAGATTACACTATGTTATGAACGTGATGATAGCAGAGGGCAAGTTCTGGAAGCTGTCAATGAATGATTATATGTTTTACCAGCCAGATGGCAGTCTGCACAACAGTACCGAAGTTAAGAAGTGGGGTATGCGTATCGGTAACGTATCAGTGCAGTACTACAAGCACGATGGTTCTGAAAATTGTATGGCTCTACAGGAACAAGCATCAGGTAGTGACCGTGCTCCTTTGGCGGTTGTGGCTTCCCGCTAATGGTTGGCAAAAATCCGAGCGGAAAGTAAACACCCTAAAACCCAGCAAAAGCGAATTCAGTAAGAAGTGAATTCACAATACCATTTCATGATTTGATTAAGGCTCTGGTCACCAGAAAGTACAGGCGATAGGGGAGCACGCGCAACAGCTTCAGCCAGTAAGTAAACCGTTTCGGAAACGTTACCTCAAAAGCCGTTGATTCCAAACCTTTCATAATTCGTATCGCAGCATCTTCCGTCTCCATGATAAACGGCATGGTAAATTCGTTTTGATCGGTCAGTTTGGACTTAACAAATCCAGGATTCACCAGGCTTAGTTTGATTGAATTCGCGTTACACTCAGGTTTGAGTGACTCAGCGAGATTGATCAATGCTGCTTTTGATGACCCGTAAGCCGCGGCTTTAGGCAAACCCCTGAATCCGGATACTGAAGACACTATGGCGATATGCCCACGTTTCTCTTCACCAAATAGCTTCAGTGAGGGCAGAAGGCACCGAACGACACCACGCAAGTTCACGTCATAGGTTTTCTCAAAATGTTCAAGCGTTAGCTCGTCGAACTCAACAGGTTGGTAGTAACCCGCATTGAGAATGACTAAATCTGGAGCGAGGCTCATCTTTTGCATTTTCTCGAACGCACTAAGCACCGACTCATTATCAGTCACGTCCAGAGGCAGCGCAAAAACATCACCAGAAAAATTTGATGAGGCCTGTTGCATGGCGGTGAGCGTATCTTCGTTGCGAGCGCTGGCGAATACAGTGTGTCCGTTGCGGGCATAGAGATTCGCAAGTTCTGCCCCTATGCCGCTGCTTGCGCCTGTTATCCAAATATTCATTGAGTTCGTTAATATTGGTGTTAAGGGTTATTGATCAGATAAGTGATCTGACTACCGTCAGAACCTAGAAAAGCAAGTTTTACCCACCGGTTGTTGCTGTCATACCAGGACTCGGCAACGATATCTCCAGTATATTTGTAATGTGTTACTGAAAGCTCTTTCTGGTCGATCTGCAGCTTCTCATTTGGGATTTTCTCAACCTGCACCCTACCGGCAGTTCCTTTGACTGTGTTGAACAGAACGGTTTGTTCAACTGCACCTATATGCCAGTGATTGGTAGCAAATGGCAACAGATCTGTTTTTGTCGTGCCTGTATCGTTACGCAAAGTGCTCGAGCCATTGATGTTTTCCAGCGATGCTTTTTCCGTTTTTCTATTGGTAACTGTTACCGATTCTACGCTGGTTAACTGATCGTTTTCCCACAATTCGCTCGATTGATAACTGAACTTGAAAACGGGCACCTTTAAAACACGCACAGTGATTTGTGATTCGACTGAAACGCGAACATCGCTTTCGGTCGTGCTTATGTTCAGGCTGTGTTCGCCGATCTTCTTGCCTTTTCTATATATTGAATAGCGTGTTTCCGGTTCATAGAGTGCTGCCACTTCGATGGCGCTGGTGGTTTGGCTACTGACGACAGCCGGTACCAGCAGGGATAAGCCACACATCAAAGATACAATTGAATTTTTTCGCAAGCTAGACCCCTTCGCGCACAGCACGAGTTGAAAGTGCCCGGTCGGTATGCAAACCAGTGACCCGTATATTACCTAGTGTACGCAGCGCTGTTGCCGGCAGATCAGCTGGCTTTAGCTTGTGTGATCATGTCGAGATTACTGACTGGCAACGCTCGGTATTGATTCTTCGAAATATTAGAAACGTTATCCAGAAGCAGGTGCTCCCGTGCGTCAATATCGATTGCCTGCTGGAACGATTCGATAACAAGCTGGCGCCATTGGTGCTGTTCAAACTGCGCAGGTATTGCATTGGCGCAGCTGATCAACGGCAGGGCCGGTGTAGAAGATGATGTTGTCAAGATACGTAATTCCTGCGCAGCCTTGTCAAATCGCTTTGCCAAAGCCCAGCTAACCGGGTCGACTGCACACAGATCGGCATCTCCAGCCGCGACGGTCGCGATTGACGCTCGATGCGACCCTGTACAAACAGAATCAGAGAAAAAAACCGGATGGCTTTCGCCGATAAGGGCAGCATCTACTAACAGCGATTTTAGTGTGTTGAAACCGGATTGCGAATCCGCGCTGTTGAACGCAAGCGTGCTGTCACCATACGATGAGAGCTTGTGCCGTTTGTCGTGCCGGCGTACAAGAATTGGACTGGCATAGTGTCCATCATGGCTGAAATCACACAAGTAATTTGGTGTACCAACTATCACCGTTGTTTCCGGTAAGCTGGTGATCAGCGGATAGCCGCAAGTTTGTGAAAGCAATAGATCTTCACGATGCCACTGTTCATGCTCATCAGATCTGTCCAGTTGCTCGGGAATGAACTGACGGTCTGAATCTGTAACAATGTGCTTTTGCAGTTCCGAGCGAAGCCGGCTCCAAAACCTGTCCACGTACGTGCGGATTTCCGGCCAATCATACATTGGAAATGAAACGATCATATGTCGGGTCGTTAATCTCGAGCAAGAAACGGGTGTTCAACGTTAAAGCGTTTCCTGAATCCGTAACGCTTGAACAGATCGATATAACCCTCATAGACATGGTCAGTTTGCTCTTTGTATCGTGCACGATACATTTCCGGCAGCCGATACCAGGCAAGCTCGGGGTGATCGTGGTGAACGCGATGATAGTTATTGTTCAAATACAGTAGCTGCATGAACCAGTTTGATTTTATTATTGCCGATCGTGAGTCTATATCTTCTTCTGGCAGGTGTTCACTGAATGCCCTGAGCATTAAAAGTGAAATGGCCGGATAGGCAACGAGCAACAGATACATCCACACTGGAAATCCGACTGACACTAACCAGGCGATAACCAACGCTGCGCTAAAAAGATGAAAGCACCAGCTTTTTCGGACTTCAGGGTTTGTTTTGATGGGCTCGTATTCAGCAACAAGCTGGCGTACCAGCATGATGACTGGCCCAATCAGTAGCCGTCCAAGCAGTGTATTGTTGAACTCAAGCAACGCTTTAGTCAGCCGATTAAATGCCAGCCAGTTTTTACGCGGAACGAAATACGACTCTGAATCTTCGTACGGGTCTGTCAGCAGCCAGTTACGATGATGCTGCAAATGCAATAACTCATACCGCTCATAAGGCACAGCCAGCCCGAGTGCAGGGAATGCCATGATCGTGTTCAATAGCGGCCACCGCGTTGGGTGCCCGTGAATGACTTCGTGCTGCAGAGAAGAGTGCAGTGCAACCAGTAAAGTCAGCATAACCAGAACAAGGCTCACAGGTATCAGGTTATGAAACAGGGTTAGCGCAACCCACAAGGTATAGACGATAAGGAACAAAATGACCGTAGGCCATTCAGTGCCGTTTTCATGGAACTGATCTTTATTGTTTTCAGTATTTTTTTGCACGCGCATCGACAATCGGAAAAATCAGACTCACCGGTATGGTGGTTGGCAATGCGAGCAAAGTACACTCGAATATTGCCGGTTGCAATAGATGCTGGCGGCAAATTTATCTGTTTTTTTCCAAAAACTCGCCAATAGCCTGTTCAGAGGTCCGCCGCAGGCTTGGTGACAGGCGATCAGTCAGGCTTAGCAAAGATCGAAAATGCTGTTGAACCGGCTCGGGTAATTCGGCACCGTCATTTTCTTCGATTAACCCGATAGAATCGATAAACCCTCTATTTCCGTTTCTAAAGTCAGACAACATCCTTACGCGCAAGCTTTCGTCTATTACACCGTCATGTTTCTCAATTGAATTAAGCAGCAGCAATCTGATCGGGTCTGGCTCATTACTGTAGTGATTTATTGCTCGAAGGTTTGCACGCAGAAGTTGTCCTGCCTTTTTTACCTGCAAAGCCACTGACTGATCAGCAGCAGCAATAAGACAGGCGGAACGCAATCCGCTTCTGGCGTTCACTTTAAACCCGTAATGAACTGGCGAAAACCCCTGTTTTAACCAGAACGACAAGCCCGGTATGTCAGCTCCAAAACTTGCACCAATGTTCGAAACTGTCCTGGCAAGTTGCGAGCTCATTTGTTCAAACATGGCAGTCCCAAAACCACGCCGATGTAATTGAGGATGGATGGCAATTCTGACGATGCGTGCGTAACCATGTCTTAATGGTTCTGGATCGGCGTTACATTGTGCGAGCAGCTGCGGGATTATCTGATCAGCGACACGCCGACGTTTGTAGACAATAGACTCGTGGATCGGTGCAGATAGTTTTCCCTCGATAGCAACCAGTGCAGCTCCTGTCAGAACTTGGTTCGCGTACTGTGCAAAAACGATCAGTTGTTTTTTATCAAGCATGTTGCGCAAATCAGCAGGCGTGGTCTGATAGTGTGCTTGTATCAACAGCGAATAGATCTGCTCAAGGAGCGTCTCGTTGTCGCTTAGTTCGTTTTGGTTGATCTGGCGGACACTTGTGTTGACCGCGGTGATTTTATCGAGATCTGTTAGCAGGGGCAGCTTCGTGTCGAGCAGGAGTGTATCGTTCACGAATGCTTCCAATGGGTCGTGATCTGTCCATCGGATGGACTGTGTCGGCTTTATCAACTGCCAGCCAGGCCTGAGCCGATCAAGTTGTTTTGAAAATCGCAAAGCAAAACCACGACCGGCGCCTTCATATCCCTGAACGGTAGTGGCGAAAATGATGTCATTTGACAGTTTAGTCAGTCGTGTCAGAACGGGAATGGAGATATTCCCAGCCTCCTCAACCACCAACAGATCATGCTGCGTTTGCAGCGCTTCTTCTACAGACAGATACTGAATTATTCGGTGGTTTTCAGCCAGTGCATTGGCATGCTCGAGAAGAATGGCGCATGCGCTCTGCTGGTTAGCTGTGATGGTGACTGTTCTGGTAGGCCTTGTAAGATCGGACAGGGTGTCGAGTGCTCGACCAATCAAAGCTGATTTGCCACGACCTCGATCGGCTTGAATCACAATGGTGGTGGGTTCCGGCTGCTGCAGTTGTTCATGCACGCGATTGACCATGGCGGTCTGCTGAATGTGCCAGCTTTGCCGGTTTGTACCTGTTGCCAGCTTACTTAATGGCGTTTCGGTGGCAATAACAATCGCTGCATCGTGGCTGGTCTGGTCATTAGCGATTGCCGGTTCCAACAAGACGGCTGTTTGATGCTGTCTAATTTTTTTAATCACTCGATTGATAAAACGAGATGACATTGAACGATCAACTTTGTCAGCCCAGTCAGCAAGTGATGGTGTTCGCAAAACCAGAATGCCACCAGCTTGTATGGTGCCGGCGGCGGCTGCAAACAAGCGTTCATCAAATGCGTCATAGGCGTCAAAAAAAACGCACATTGTTTCTGAGCCAAGTAACGCGTTTATCTGATCTGAACGGTCACTGTTGCTATGACGCTCGGGTACGTGCATTATGTTTGCTGGGCGCTGCGTCTCAATTTGCGCAACAACGTCATTACGTTTGTGTTGGTTCTTATGAACGGTTTGTTTAACGAGTGCGCAAATCTCGTTGTGGTACTGATCAGTAACACCGGCTAACACCAACAACACGCGATGCCCGTGCAAACCGGCCAGTTGCAAACTACGCTGTATAGAAGTTAAAGGTATAGTTGGATTGCTGAACATCTGGCGACAGTGAATTGCGATAATTTCACACGTTAATGAGGGTCAAATCGCTATAATTAATTCATCAGCGACACAAATGCAACGGTCGCTTAACCAAACCTCCTCCAAGTGGTATTGAAGCAAGGAGCTAACTAGGCCAGGGACGGCTGACTTTTTTACCATACTTACCTAACCGCTCGCTGTATTTTCCGTTTTAAAACACTTCAGTTTTTGATTTAACAAACTTTGATCGAACATTCTGTTCGTTGTTCCATGCCAGATTCAATCTGCTTGGTGATGGGTCAATAATGTTGGCATTCTTGGTTCGATTGTATTTTGACGCTGGCGGCCTCAATAAACCATTGCGCATGCTTCAAATGCAGACCATAAATCGTTTATAGTGACGAGGTCGATGGTTATTGCTTTTGGGTAATGACCCGATGAACGAAATAGTTGTGCGTTAGCGCTCTTGTGAGCATTGAACACAATGTAAATTTTATTTGTTTTCGCAATTGCAATAGACCTTGCCAGTGCTATAATTTACTTTGGAAACAAAGGTTTAAGCTGTTTTCCAATCTAATAATTTGGCTCCGCTAGTGCAATATAGTCGCGCGCACGTTGAATTATTTTCGTTCTGCAGTAACATCCGTGGTCGGCCCAAGGGTATTCTCGTGAACCTGCCGTAGGTGTTATACGAAGGTGGCGGATTTTTTCCCAGCCCGAATGGAGGCCTGTTCTGATGCGACGTTGGTGTAGTCGACGATGCACAGGCAATAGTAAATATGGCTGTATGATTGGCTGATTAACAAAGGTTTGGTCACGCTCGATTCGTTAATAGCTATTAATTAAGTTAGATTTTTTACTCATATTAGAGGATATCTGAATGATCAAGAAGAGTTTAGTAATTGCACTCTTAACTGCCAGTGCATTAATTATCGGTTGTTCTAGCGACGACGACGATCCGACTGACGGAACAACCACAGCTGCAGCAGACGCAGGTGCGGTAGATGCAGGCGCAGCTGATGCAGGTGCAGCCGATGCAGGTGCAGCTGATGCAGGTGCAGCCGATGCAGGTGCAGCCGATGCAGGTGCAGCTGATGCAGGTGCAGCTGATGCAGGTGCAGCTGATGCGGGTGCAGCTGATGCAGGCGCAGCTGATGGCGGCGCAACTGACGCTGGCGCTGGTGGCACTGAGTACAATGCAAATTCTGTTATGGGTCTAATCGCAGCTGACGCTCGTTTGAGTACTCTTGCAGGTGCTTTGAACCCTGATTTCGATCAGTCACTCGACACTGCCAACCAGAACTGGACGGTATTTGCTCCAACTAACGAGGCGTTGCAGGCAGCAATCGATGCTGGTGCTGAAGTAACCGGTACGGTGTTACAGAGCCACATTTACACTCAAGGTGCCGTTGCTTCTTCAGCTCTGTCTCCTGGCCAGGTACTCAGCATGAGTAACAACAGCATGTACACAATCACAGCTGGTGATGGCGGTGGTCTGCTGATCAATGGTATTGCGATCATTGAAGCTGATTTGCCAGCCGATAACGGTGCATTGCACATCATCGATGGTGTATTGATTCCCAACAACTAAGTTGATTGGTAATACTGCTTAACAGCAAAAAAGCAGTCGGGCTTGCGTGCAAGCCCGCTGCTGAAACGAACCGCCCCTAGTGGGCGGTTTTTTTATGCATAACCGTTTATTCGTAATATAAAGCGAGCGAATCAATGACTCTGGCTATCAGCAGTGGCTTTGATGGTGGGAATATCTCAGTTGTGTCGGCCAGCAATCCGGCCGAAATTCATCTTGAAATCAACCATGACAATCAAAGTGAATTTCTTCAGTGGTTTTACTTTAGGCTGTCCGGGGCAAAAAACCAGAACTGCACGCTTCACATAGACAACGCTTCGCAGACCACCTACCCAAAGGGGTGGGAAGGTTATTCGGTTGCCACGTCAGCCGATTTGCAATACTGGTATCGAACCCCATCCGAGTACGACGGTCAGTCGCTTCGATGGTCGATTACCCCACAACATGATGCTATCTACTTTGCGTATTTTGCACCTTATTCTCTTGACAGGCATGCGCAGCAACTAGCGAATTGGTCTGGTAAAAAAGGGGTTTGGCAGGAACGCCTCGGACAGACCCTTGATGGTCGTGATCTGGATTGTTTGCATATTGTGCATCCTGACAGTGATCATAATGAACGCGAGCGCTTGCATGTCTGGGTCATTGCTCGGCAGCATCCAGGCGAACCAATGGCGCAATGGTGGATAGAGGGCTGGTTGGATCGTTTGTTGGACAACAATGATGCGACAAGCATCGAGCTGCGTCGATTGTGTGATATTCATGTTGTTCCAAACATGAACCCGGATGGTTCCTATCGTGGGCATCTTCGCACGAATGCAGCTGGTGCAAACCTGAATCGCGAGTGGGCTTCTTCATCGATGGAGCGCAGCCCGGAAGTTTTTTTAGTACAGCAGCAGATGGCATTGACCGGTGTTGACTTCTGTCTGGATATTCACGGTGATGAGGCTTTGCCATACAATTTTATTGCTGGCACCGAGGGTGTATCAAATTGGAACGAAGAGCGGGACCGGAAACTTGCCGCATTCAAGCGTACGCTGGCGGCATTGAATCCGGATTTCCAAACAGAGCATGGGTACCCGAAAAACCCACCGAACAGCGCTAACTTGCGCTTCTGCAGTAACAGCGTTGCGCAAACCTATGGCTGTCCGGCGTATACACTCGAAATGCCATTCAAGGACACAATAGAAACACCCAGAATAGATGTGGGCTGGTCGCCGGAGCGCAGCAAGGTTCTGGGAAGCACGTTTGTGGATGCGATGTATCTGGCGGTGACAGATCGTTTAATGTAGTCGTGTGGAAGTGTCCCACTCGAGTTGAGCTTCTTATCCAACGACAAAGCCACGACAGCTTTTAACGCCTTGAGCAATCCGACTGGCATCACTGACTTACTGAAAGGCAGTTTCGAAAAAGCTTCGCAGCTTTCGTGAGTGCAGGCGCTCGGCTTTCATATTTGCCAGCTTTTCCAGAGCAAGCATGCCAATTTCAAGATGCTGGGCAACCTGATCTTTATAAAACTTTGATGCCATCCCAGGTAATTTCAACTCACCTTGTAAGGGTTTGTCGGAAACACACAGCAAAGTGCCATAGGGTACTCGTAATCTGAAACCGTTCGCTGCGATGGTTGCTGATTCCATATCGAGAGCAATAGCGCGCGATTGTGATAACCGTCGAACTGGCTCGCGTTGGTCCTGCAGTTCCCAATTTCGATTATCAACCGATGCCACTGTGCCGGTTCGCATGATGCGTTTCAGTTCGAAACCGTCAAGTCCCGTGACTTCTGCCACCGCCGCTTCCAGGGCGAGTTGAATTTCCGCCAGTGCCGGTATGGGTACCCAGACCGGAATATCGTTATCAAGTACTTTGTCTTCTCTGACATAGGCGTGTGCCAGTACATAGTCGCCCAGTTCCTGCGACGTGCGCAGCCCGGCGCAGTGGCCCAGCATTAGCCAGGCGTGCGGTCGAAGCACCGCAACATGGTCGGTGATGGTTTTTGCGTTTGAAGGTCCAACGCCTATGTTAATCAGCGTGATACCGCGACCTTTATGGCCAATTAAGTGGTAAGCAGGCATTTGCGGAGATACGGAACTGGGTTTGACATTGTGTTGCGTATCGCCTGATCGTGTAATGACATTACCCGGTTCCACGAAAGCCGTGTAACGCGTGTCACCGCTTTGCATCATGTTTTTCGCTAATCGACAGAATTCATCGATATAGAACTGATAGTTGGTGAACAATACATAGTTTTGGAAGTGTTCAGGTTTGGTAGCCGAGTAGTGCATCAGACGGTGCAGCGAGTAGTCGATGCGCTGAGCCGGAAACGGGGCCAGCGGAATAGGCACATCGGGTGCTGGTTCGTAAGTACCGTTCACAATATAGTCGTTCACGTGAGCAATGTCTGGCACATCGAAGGCATCACGCAGTGCAACACCAATATCTGCAGGAGTATCTGAACCTACTTCTGTGCCTGGCTCTAACGCGAAGTGTAGTGGTATCGATATGGTTGATTCACCAATTTCAACGGGTACATCGTGATTCTGAATCAGGAGTTCGAGCTGGTGCCGAAGGTAACCACGAAACAGCTCTGGTTGCGTGATAGTGGTTGAATAGTGTCCCGGTTGATTAACGTGACCATAAGAGAGTCGAGAATCAACGCGGGCATAAGTATCGCTTTGAAACCGGATTTCGGGGTAGTACGCGCGATGTTTGCCACTGGCGAGATTGCCTTTCAGGTATTGATCGAACGCACTGCGCAGAAAGCGTGTATTGCGATCGTATATCTCTATGAGTCTGTCTACTGCAGCAGACGGGTCGGTAAAGGATTGTGCTTTGAAAGCCGGTGGGGTGGTGTACGTATCTACCATTTTAATTCTCGCTTTCGCAGTCATTATAACACGCTGTCAACAACTGGTCGACATGGGTGCCGATAAAACAAAAAATTACAACGATAGTTACACCGATCTGGCTGTTAGTGCATCTGGTGTTTTTCTATACCTCAGGTAAACAAGCGAACCAACAGCAGCCAAGCAATACACCGGAAACAGAGCGCTCAGTGTTGTTGAATCCAGTAACCACAAAACCAATGCCATGGCGGTAAAGCCAATGCCAAGAAAGAACTGTGATTGATAACTCTTTATCAGCAAGTAGCCGATTCCCGAACCTGATTGAGCAATGTCAAAAAAGCGTTTATTAAATGCAAGCCTGAAAAACGATGAAAAGAAAGTGACGATCAACAACACAACCATTAAGGTCTGTGTTGCCATTTCATCTGATACCAATGCACGAGCCAGCCACGAAATGGCATACAGAAAAACCGATACGCGAAAAACCAGTGATACCGCAAACGAATCGATGGTATTTTTTATCAGGTAAAAGAGCACAGCAAATACCACTGCCAGAACCACTACGATAAACCCGAGCGTTGCAAAATTCTCATTAGCGAGCATGAACAAGGACAACGTCCAGTAATGGCTTTCGAGAAACAGAAAAAAGCCATCCGCAATGAATACCGGTCGGGAACCGTGGGTGTCTTTGTATCCCAGTGCGCTTTTGAAACTCACTGTCGGGTGATGGTGTAGCGGGCTATTCGAGGCTTTTTGATAGAACCATGCGCTCGACGCCATGCCAGCCAATGCCGATAATGCCAATAACCAAGGCAATCCGCCTGCGTCAAGCAACCAGCCGCCGATTAATATGCCAATCTTCAAAAATACCGTAACAAATATCTGGAAATTGCCATAGCGTTTACCGGTATCGTTGTTACCGAGTAGTTGCAAAAACAACGCTCGTTGAGTAGTCCAGAAAAAACCGTTGTACAGCCCGTTCGCTATTGCAATGACGATAATCGCTAGCGTGCCGTAACCGATAAGCAAAGTGCAGATGATCAGAAGAAATTCCAGCCCGAAGGTCAGACACAGAACTTTTTTAAGCGACCATACTCGACTCAGGCTTTGCCACAGTGATAGTGCGAAGCAAAAACTCAAGCCAGATACACCGATTAGTAAAGATACGTGTGCAAGGTTGAACCCCGCCTGCCAAAGATAAACCGGCAGATAAAAAGGCAGCAATCCGATCAGCAGCGAATGACTACCGAGAAATTGATAGAACAGTATAGGTTGACGAGGGTGGTCCAACGAAGTCAGAACGTATTCGTATCGGCGACGTTAAGGCTGTCCATGTGCGCATAGAAAGGCTGCAGGTCATCGACTTCACCGTAGCGCGGTTTCTCATGCATACGGGTATAGGGCCGGGAATTGACTTCAAGAAAGATGCATTTCTGAGTCGTGTAATCCTGCTCTATACCGTGCTCGAGAATCACATCAATGCCGAACAAGCTGGCATCGAACTGTTTGACAACATCACAAAACAGCTGTTTGTTCACTTCCGGTACCGTGCTTTGATCAATGGTTTCAACCACGCCGCCAGGTGCTAATGCAACTCGATTAAATAAATAAACGCGTTCACCGTCTGCCGGAACGCTGTCAAAATTCAGATTTTGTTTTGCCAGGTAACTGCTTACTGCCGGTGATTTCTTGATCGGGTAGATGGTTGGGTGCAAATCCATCTGTTGGCGAATGGCGTTTTCTGAATCGATCAGGTCACCGATATTATTTTGCCCGTCACCATCGATGAACGGGGGATAACGACGTATGACCGAGATTATTTGATCCTGTGTGGCTAAAACACGGTAGTTGGCACCGAGCAGGTACTGTTCGATGACGCTGCTTGGCCACCACACCTTAACCATCAGAGCCGCTTTCCAAAGCTCTTTGTAGTTCGTTATCGGGAAATGACTGCCGCGTGAAAAGCCACTGACATTGGGTTTGATGACCAGCGGAAAACCATGAGTTTGAGCAAATTTGTGAGCGCTGAACGGATTGATAAAAATCTGACCCTGCGCATGCGGCACCTGGTGTTTGGCGAACATGGCACGCGCCTGTTCTTTGGACCGGCTACTTCTTCGAACTTGCAGCGAGTTGTAGTTGCTGCAACCATCCATGTAGCGCTTGCTGATCCATCGGTAAATTAGCGCTTTTAAATTCATCACAACAGGGTACGACGCTCAGCTAATTTGTAAATGCTGCGAACCGGCGCGCTTTTACGGCGGCCATACAACATCATGCGAGTAAAAATTGCCGCAGGTTTGTCAACTGGGTTTATGGCCTTGGTAGCCAGTGCAAGACTCATCATTGCACGGCGGATAAACCTGAATCGCACACTCCAGCTGTAGCTGCTGTCGAGCAGGTTAATCGGCATGGGCAGAAACAAATTAACTTCAATAACGTGAAAGCGGCCTTCAAGCAGCGCGTCGAGTGAATCGGTGCGCACACTCATACGGGATATTGCAAACCGGCCAACTTCATCGAGGTAATGACCAAGTGTGCTTAGTTGCTCAGAGTCAAACCTGGAGGAGATATCGACATAGCGCGTGTTCTTATTGTATTTACTGTTAATCGGGTTGCTTTCGCTGAGGTTGACTGCTTCAGTCACTGTTACAACATCGTGTCGTCCATCGCTCTTGCTGACATCGATGCTGAAGATTTCGAACTCGCGTGAGCCTGGAGCACCTTCTTGCAAAATGTATTGCTGATCGCCACCGCTCTGACTTATCTCCTGACGAATCTTCTGCAGCTGTTCAAAACTATCTGCGCGGTGTATGCCGTGCGCGTTTTGTCCCCATTCCGGTTTCATAAAAACGGGATAACGTTCCGGAGAGATGCAGCCATCGTCAGGCACCTGCTGTAAACGCCAGCGTTCTGGAATAAGGGCGTCTATTGATAATTTGGAGAAAATGCCTTCATCTTCTGAAAAGTAACGGGCATTAATCTGGAAAAACTTCCACGGGGCAGCGCCCACTCGCAGACAACACGCAATATAAGTCAGAATGATGAGAATGGTGATGTGCATGTTGTACGACTTCAGACCCTGCGTTTGGTTCGTTTACGCTTTTCGCGCCCGACAATTTTACAATGACAACAAAGGCTTGCGCTACAAAATCAGCTCAATAATGCGTGCAAACACCGGTTACAACAACAACACGTTTGAGGGCACACCCGGTCAATGGTTCCCTACAGGATTGTTATGGCTCCCGTATCGTAAGAATACCGTCTCTCTGAACCAGTTCAAAATGCCTCAAATAAGTCATTCCAAGCAAGCCCACCTCTCCATCCATAGACGAATTTATGCTCGCGCGCACGTTTTCCAATGACAAATCACCAATTGACAGCGTTGCAATGCTTGTCTGGCGAACCATGATTGATCCGTTAGCTGTGCTGACCGGATACTGTAAACCGGGCTTCAAATTCAGTTTTTTGGCCACTTTTCCCGGAATGCTGACGCCTGAGGCACCCGTATCCACTAAAAACGTGACTGTTTGGCCATTTACCTGACCCGCAACAACGTAGTGTCCAAGCCGGTCGGCCTCCAGCTGCACACTGCGTTTACCATTCGGACTGGAGATGTTTACCGGAATTTGCCCCCGATCGCGCTTGTCCATCCACTTCTGGCCAAAGTAGGTTCCGAATCCAAGTAACAGGACCCACAGGGCGATAATCATCCATTTGCCCATGTTGGAGACAGAATCTCCTGAGTCAGGTCGCTGGTGTTGATTCATATAGTTCAGATCTCCCCCGATGGCCTTATTTTTGGATACAATTGCGGGTTTACCGCCGATGGCTTTCAAACTGAGCGACGCCTTTAATTATGGGTTGCTCGGCTCCATATTGCCTGACGTATTTCCATTTTTCCGTGAGTATCGACATGACTGACCTTTCGCACTACCGCAACATTGGCATCTTCGCCCACGTTGATGCGGGCAAGACCACCACCACCGAGCGTATTCTGAAGCTGACCGGCAAGATCCATAAAACCGGTGAAGTGCACGATGGCGAAGCCACCACCGATTTCATGGAGCAGGAGCAGGAGCGTGGTATCACTATCCAGTCGGCTGCGACAAGCTGTGAGTGGGATGGTCACCGCCTGAATATCATCGATACTCCAGGACACGTTGACTTCACTATCGAAGTGTATCGCTCGTTGAAAGTACTTGACGGTGGCGTTGGTGTTTTCTGTGGCTCAGGTGGTGTTGAACCACAATCCGAAACGAACTGGCGCTACGCGAACGAGTCGGAAGTTGCTCGCGTTATTTTCGTTAACAAGCTTGATCGCATGGGTGCTGATTTCTATCGAGTCGTTGAGCAGGTCGAGAGTGTTCTGGGCGCCAGAACCGTCGTGATGACATTGCCGATCGGTACCGAGGATGACTTTGTTGGTGTCGTTGATCTGCTTGAAGAGAAAGCGTACATCTGGGATGACTCTGGAAATCCGGAAGCTTTTAAAGTTGAGGATATTCCTGCTGACATGGTGGAACTGGCCGCTGAGTGGCGTGAGAAGCTCGTGGAAATTGCGCTTGAGCAAGACGATGATGCAATGGAAAAGTATTTCGATGGTGAAGTTCCTGATATTGCCACGTTGAAAGCGTGTATCCGAAAAGGCACGATCGCGCTCGACTTCTTCCCAACATTCTGCGGTTCTGCGTTCAAGAACAAAGGTGTTCAGAACGTGTTGAACGGTGTTGTTGATTATCTTCCTGATCCAACGCAAGTTAAGCCTCAGCCGGAAATGGATCTGGAAGGTAATGAAACTGGCAACTTCGCAATTGTTGATCCTGCTAAGCCAATGCGTGCACTTGCGTTCAAGATTATGGACGACCGTTTCGGTGCGCTGACATTCCTGCGCGTCTACTCGGGCACCTTGAATAAAGGTGACACGGTAGTGAATACGTATACCGGCAAGACAGAGCGAATTGGCCGTATTGTGGAAATGCACGCTGAAGATCGAGTTGAGCTTGAATCTGCAACAGCGGGTGATATTTGCGCTGTGTTGGGTATGAAGAATGTTCAAACGGGTCATACATTGGCTGATGCGAAGAACCCAGCAACACTAGAACCGATGGTCTTCCCT
>CALJNA010000055.1 GCA_937981955.1 uncultured Granulosicoccaceae bacterium | reverse complement strand
TTTACGTCACACACTCACAATCAGAAGCATTTGCCATGGCTGATCGTGTGGTGATTATGTCGAACGGAGAAATCGCGCAAGTAGGCCTTCCCAGGGATATATACCGCGAGCCTGCAAATCAGTTCGTCGCTGAGTTCGTCGGACGTAATAATATTATTACTGGCAATGTCATCGGTGATGAGAACGGATGTTTAGCAATACAAGCACCAGATGGTCTCTTCACCGTCACTGATCACGAGCACACTAAAAATGTAAATGATGAAGCCACATTCGTGATAGCTGCTGATTTGGTCACTATTTCTCGAACACCCGTGGAGTCTGAAAACATGGTTTCATGCACATTAATTTCAGAAGAGTTTATTGGTTCCGTTGTCACGCTTTTTCTTGAGACAGAACAAGGTACGGAATTCAAAGTACAACTGCAAGAACGTGAATTGATTACTCTCGACCATACTGCTGGAGGCGCTTTTCACTTAAGTTGGAAAATGTCTGATGCCCACTTGTTACCAGGATGATTCCCAAGTAGTGCATAGCTCCTGGTTGCACTCGATGAATTGAATAAGCACTAACTCGGCATTTACGCTAGTTCAGAATTAAGCCCACAAGCACTTGAAATCAAGCACAAGCACGCATAGCAGACAAATTCATTTCGTACCATTTACGATTACAGTACCAGACAATCTGATTCTCACGCCAACGCTGCCAATGCCAAATCGATTCTGACTCAGAAGCAAGCCTGGTTGTCATTGCTTTGTCAACATCAGGCAGAATATCTATCGACAACTGATTAAGTTGATCAAGGGTAATTCGGGTGTCGTCCTGCTCGGCAAAGTGTAGATTAGCGTAAAAGATAACCTTTTCAACTGGAGTAACAGTAGCCGCACCATATCCCCACAATGCGGCAAAGGCGATGGTTTTCACTACATTTTTACGATAGCCAGAAAAACTCGCCGTTACAAGATATATCAGTACACCTAAAGCGAATACTGCAGTGTAACAAGCAAAGTATTTTTCGTAACTTAATCCAAACGTGTAGCTATAAAGCCAGACCTTCCATGCCGCGGATACCATGAGCAAACTTGAGATCACAATGAAGAGTCGTAAAACCCATTGGGCAGCATTCCCTGTTTTACGGTATACAATAAAAAATAGTAGCGTATTTAGCACGGCCAGGAATAGCAGTTGCCAAAATCCGGATTTAACTAAATGTTCGGCTTCTCGATAGTTCTCTGGTAACGCTTGTATGACAAGGTGATCAATTTGTAGCAGTAGAAAGGAAATATAGATAACAAGCAATCCACCGAGTACGATACCTGCAACCAATCCGTCGATAACACGGCTCTCGACACTCTCAGTGTACGCCAACACCCCACTCCAACCGATAGCAATGGATAAAAGTGCAATCGATAAGAAAGCTGCGGCACAGAGCTTTACCACAACCGACCAGCTCACCGCGTCTAACAGCGCGTCCAAACCTTGTGCCACGTAGCCTGCGAATTGTTCATCGGCAGATGCCAGCAAAAAAACAACCAGAAAACTCAATGGGATTAGAATGAGTACACCAGTCAGCACTCTGACAAACAGGCCACGACCGGTACCGCTCGATAGCATTCGACCGGTTTTGCCTAATGCCACGCAGGCTTTACCGGTTGCACCGAACGGTGAAATCACTCGACTGCCGATAACGCTCAACAATCGCCTATTCCATACCAATGCACCGCGGTTGCACAAATGACTGTAGGCACAAAATATACTGCTAACAACTGGCAATAGAATCAGACTGATCAATTTTAACCAAGGATTCTCGTACAAGCCGTAACTCAGACCAATCAAGAAAATCGGACACAACCATACCCAGTCTTGCCTGATGCAGTAACTGGAATCTGTGAAATAGATAATGAGTGCAAAACCAAGCCAAAAGAGAGTGAAGTTAAAGCCAAGGGCACTTACTCCATTCGAGAAAAGATTCCAATGCGACCATACTGCCAGAATCGAGAACACAACCGTCGACAACAACACGCTACGATTAACCAAGAAACCAACCCTTTCGCAAAAAGCAAGCGAAGAAGTCTAGGCTAGCGACATGTACAAACTCGGTTTGATAAATGATGAATTATGACAGTGAGCCGAACGGTTCTCACTTTCAACAGAAACTATTACTCTGTCGCTACTACCTTGGGGCGAGACGGAGAAGAAGCAGAGTGATTTCCAGCATGATCAGCTTACGTTTCTCAACCAAACGTATAACACGATGATGCAAAGCCCAACCATTGCACTCAGGTTAGACTGCTTTCGATAGCGCAAACCCAGCTCGGTCAGATTCTCTTTACTGGCCCTGTCACCACTAAAGAAACGTTCAAACCAGTCTTTTTCTACATTGGTTTTTGTGTTGGCCTGCGCATAGATATGCCATCGAATCGAGACAACCAACAAAGCAACACCCAATAATAAAAGCAAACTTTCCATAACGCCTTGATTCTATCCCTTTTTGCAGCAAAGAATCCATCATACCAGCAGGGTGCTGAATACATTAGGCTGGCATTGGCTATCCAGCCAATTACTCCAATCACCAACAAGCCCCGTAAGTTGCCAACTTGGTTTCGTTTGCTTGCGAATGACACTATTATTTTGGATCAACCGTACGTGGTTTGGGTGATAATCAAATAACTGACATTCACATGCTGAGTCGATATGAACATTCTAAGCTGGAATATACAAGCGGCCAAGGGCGTCGATGGTGTCGTCAGCGTTGATCGAATCGCCTCTGACATCAAGACTTTTTGTGATGCTGACGTTATCTGTTTACAGGAAGTGCTACGTACGCAATTGGACGATCAAGTCGCAACCTTTGCAGAGCATTTTGCCGGTTACGATGTGTACTTCGGCCCGGCGATAAATAGATTGTATCCCGATGGTCGGCTTTGGTTTGGTAATCTGATTCTTAGTCGAGTTCCTGTACAGGCCGCTTTTAATCACAAGCTACCCCAGCCCGCCGAACCGCAGGCCAAACCAATGCCCAGACAAGCCATTGAACTTATTCTGACAATCAATAATCGGCATTTGAGAATAGTGACCACTCATCTTGAGTATTTCGCGGCCAGGCAGCGTAGCCATCAGGTGCAATACCTGCACGATCATTATCTGGAAACTTGTCAGCGCTTCCAACACCCCTCACCTACTGGTGGCAGCGAACAATTTGAAACTTTACCGGAAACGAACCTTAGCCTGTATGCAGGCGATTTTAATCTGACTGTCGATACGCCCGACTATCAAACCATGACGCAAGAAACAGATTACGGAGCGCTGCAAGATTGCTGGCGATTGCTTCACCCGGGTGTGGAACATCCACCGACCTGCGGCATCTTTGATCGTGTGCAATGGCAGGAAGGCCCACATTGTCGAGACTATTTTTTCACCTCCGCGTCGCTTGCACCACACGTTAGCAATATGGCAACGCAGGTGGAAACCGCCGCATCAGATCATCAGCCCATCTCATTGTCACTGACATTTTAGCTATCGAATTCCAGCACGCATAAAGCTTTGCACAAATTGGCGCTGGAACAGCAAAAATGCAATGAGAAGCGGGCCAGAGGTCATCAAGGTGGCTGCGTTGATTACCGACCATTCAATGCCAGCATCAATTGCCGCAAATACGCTTAACCCAACCGTGACCGGACGTGTTTCGACAGAGTTGGTGATAATCAGCGGCCACAGGAAATTATTCCAGTGATGACTCACTGACACCAAACCATATGCAAGATACGTTGGTTTGGCCAACGGAATATAGACCTTCCAAAGTAAACCCAGAAACGAAGCACCCTCTACTCTGGCCGCTTCATCCAATTCTTTTGGTATGGACATAAACGTTTGTCGTAGCAGGAATATACCAAAGCCGGAAGCGATGTATGGCAAACCAATGGCGACTATCGTGTCGACCAGCCCCAGTGATCGAATAGTCTTGTAATTCTCAACAATCAGAATATCCGGCATGACCAGCAGCTGCAGTAACACCAGCGCAAACAATATGCCTCGACCCGGAAACCTGAAACGCGCAAACGCGAACGCCGCCAGGGTACAAAGAATAAATTGACAGATCAAAATCATCGTCACCAACAACACGGTATTAAAAAAGTAACGTGCAAAGGGTGCAGCTGACCACGCGGATTTAAAGTTATCCAGTGTTAAAGGTGCGTTCCAGACAAAGTTTGTCTCATAGGCAGCAGGATGAAACGCCGTCCAGATTGCATACAGCAGCGGCAAGGCCCAAAGGAAGGCAAGAAGCCACATGGCAAATGAATTAAGTACCGTATCAAACCCCGGTAGTCGATACTTGCCACTGCTCATTGATAATGAACCTTGCGATCAAACAAAAAGAATTGACCGATAGCCAGAACGGACAGCAATATCAGCATGACAACGGTGAGAGTTGCGGCATAGCCTGTTTGCCAGTATTTGAATGCCGTTTCATAGATGTAATACAGCAATAGACTACTGGCATTGTCTGGCCCGCCCTCAGTCATAACAAAAATATGGTCAACCAGACGAAACGAGTTGATCACTGCGTTAATAGACACGAACAAGGTAGTCGGCATCAACAGCGGAAACAGAATTTTGCGTAAGTAGTAAAAGTTACTGGCACCTTCAACATCAGCAGCTTCTTTCAACACCGGCGGTATTGACTGCAGTGCTGCAAGATAAAAGATCATGAAGAACCCGGCCTCCTTCCAGATCGCCACAACGATCATTGCGGCCAGAACCGTATCAGGATTACCCAACAGATTAATCGCCGGTAATCCAAACAGCCCGGACCTGAATTGATCGATAAGACCAAACCCCGGCGTATAGAAAAACAGCCAGATATTAGCAACAGCAATCAATGGCAGAACTGTTGGAGCAAAAAACGCAATACGTGACAGCGTTGTGCCTTTTAGCTTGCTGTTGACCCAAAGCGCCATTAGCAAAGCCAAACCAACCGATATCGGTATAGTGCCTACTGCAAACCAGAAGTTATTCGTCAACACTTTCCAGAACACTTCATCCTGAATGAGGGCCTGATAGTTTTCAATACCAATGAATTTAGCGGGTCTCTTGCCACGGGGGGTCGAGAAGAAACTGCTGACTATCGTTTTAACTGCCGGGTAATGCGTAAACGTAAACAGAAACAATAGGGCCGGGCTTAGAAACAGCCAGCCGTATATCCATTCTCGTCTATGCATCATCGGATTAGGGTCAGTCTCCGCGGCAATGGCTAGCTAACTGCCATTGCCACGGAATTTGCTGAAGCGTGTTTATCGATATTCTTTGAGGATTGCGTCAGCTTGTTTCTGAGCCTCTGCCAGCGCATCTTCAACAGACTTCGAACCAGTAATGGCCGCAGCCAAGGCATCATTAAACACAGCAGTTACGCGTTGATTCTGATACGTTGAAAGTTCTGCAACTGCGAATTCCAACTGATCACGTGCAACCAGTGCGGGTGCAAAGTCATCAGTGTAGGCTTTCATCTCAGCGGTTTCCCAAGTATCGGGTCGTGGTGCAACATAACCTGTGGCAATCGTCCACTTGGCAGATTGAGCAGGCTGCGAAATCCACTTAACGAAATCGAATGCCGCTTTTTTCTGCTCATCAGAAGAGTCTGAAAAGATATAAAAGTTACCACCGCCCGTTGGAGCACCACGGCGCACATTGCCTGGAAGCAAACCCACACCAAAATCAAATGGCGCATTGTTTCTAACATTGGTCAGGTTTCCGGTGGATGTCCACATCATTGCCGTCTGGCCTTCAAAGAAAGCTTTGGGTGTTGCACCCCATTCGATAATGCCAGGTGCCATAACTTCGTGTTTTGTGCTCAAGTCAACAAGGTATTGCAGCGCTTCCGCCACTTTTGGATCAGCGAAGTTGGTCTGGTTACCATCAGAGTTTGCCAGTATCACATCGTTCTGAGTGGTCAAGCCCTGAAACAACCAATACGGAAATCCCGACGAGGGAATGCGTACGCCCCAACGCGTAACATTGCCGTCGCCATCTTTCTTGACGAGCTTCTTACCCATCTCGATAGTCTCTTCCCAGGTTGAAGGTGGCGTATCAGGATCGAGACCCGCCTCAGCGAACGCTTCTTTATTCCAGTACAACACTGGCGTGGATCGTTGGAATGGAATACCGTAGGTTTTTCCGCCAGTTTGGCTGTTCTCCATGAAGGCCGGATAAAAGGACTGCAACCAGGCTTTGTCTTCATCGGTTTCTACCAGATCATCAAACGGCATGATGACCTCTTCATCGATCAGCGTAAACATGTCGACCGACAGAATGACCGAGAGTTGAGGGGGTTTTCCACCACGCGATGCCGTTAGTGCTTTGGTTACAGTATCACCGTAAGAACCTGCGTAGACTGCATCAATGTTAACGCCGGGATTAGCTGCAGCGTATTCGTCAGTCAACTCTTTAATGGTATCAGCCGCTTTACCACCAACAGCCACTGGAAAATAGAATTCCAGATCTACAGCCATAGCGGCAGATGTCATGCCCCACAACAAGGCAATTGATGCAACACTCGTTCTAAATCTTCCAAATCTTTTCACTGCTCTCTCCTCCGATATTCAACTTTTTATTCGATGTACGACTGTTTAGGCCAGGTACAACCGATGTCGCGCAACAAACTACGCGGAAAGCAAGTGATTGAACAAATCCTTGTCGGATGGCGTTCGCTCACCTGTACTACGATCAAAACAATGCATTTGTTCTGCAGGCCAATGAAGCTTGACTTCAGCGCGCGGTGATAACGACGCATGACCTTCAATGCGGGCGATAAACTTTTCATTCCCGACTCGACAATCAGCAAGTATGTCAGCACCCAGGTATTCAACATGTTCAACGATTGCTGGCACACCGCTATGCTCAGATACGCTGACATGCTCCGGCCTGACACCCAATGTGATTGAATCCAGGTTTGCGTTCGCTTGCCCGGTTGCCGCCGCCAGCGCACTACCGGGCAACACATTCATGGGAGGTGTACCGATAAAACCCGCAACAAACGTTGTCGCCGGTTGCTCGTATATTTCGCGTGGGGTGCCACTTTGCTCAACACGACCTTCCTTCATCAAGACGACCTGATCGGCCATAGTGATGGCCTCGGCTTGATCATGCGTGACATACACCATTGAAAAGCCCAGTGCCTGCTGCAAGTCTCGAATCTCTGTTCGCATGGTATTTCTTAGCTTCGCATCCAGATTGGATAGCGGCTCATCCATTAGACAAATAGGTTTTTCGGCAATAATGGCACGCCCTAGCGCCACACGCTGTTGCTGACCACCACTGAGCTGCGAAGGTTTACGCGCCAGTAACTCAGACAAACCGAGCAGGTCAGCCGTTTTATTTAGACGGGTTCGCTGATCCGCTTTCGATGCGCGCCGCACTTTAAGACCGAAAAGAATATTTTCAGCTACCGATAAATGTGGGAATAATGCGTAGGACTGGAACACCATGGCAATATCGCGCTTCGCCGGTGGCAAATGTCCAACGCTTTTCCCACCAATTGCTATTTCGCCGGAATCGGCATGCTCAAGCCCTGCAATAATACGTAAAGAGGTTGATTTGCCGCAGCCGGAAGGCCCCAGCAATACTGTAAAGGTGCCAGGCTCCACATTGAGATTCATCCGGTCTACCGCCAGCGTACCATCCCACGATTTCGTGACATCGTTTAGCGCAATGGCCTGACCTCGAATTTGGTCTTCTTGCATCGAAATCACTATGACACAGACAGCAACACCAGTAAATTAATAAATCATCTGACAAAGTTGGAAATCGAGACAATTTTATCCAGCAACTTGACGTCGCGCATCGAATGATCAGTCAATAGGTGCACGCAAACCGCATCCGGGAATGTGGAGCGATAGCTGTTGATATGTGTGGGCTCATTGTCGAACGCGGCAAAAACAGGCCCTGCAGTCTCGATCTTCTTCAGAGTCTCCGATTTGAACAGATCGTCTGATGCCTCGAACTCCGGTTTCATAAGTAGTTTTACACGCTCATTGTCAAACAAAGGAAAACCCAACGTCGTTAGAGAGTGAGCCGTGCCCTCTCGCATATCTTCATGCCGCCCCGTGAGGTAGGTTATTAAAGCACCTGCTTCCATTAGCGCTTCAACAAAGTCTGTCGCACCAGGTATCGCAATATCGTACTGACAATAGTCACTGGTAAAGAAACGTTCGTACCAGTAATCCTGAAACGGTTGTATTAGCCGTTCCACATCAGCAGAAACCAGTCCAGCGGCTTTCATCGCATTACGCAAACTCCAATCCTGAAAATAATCTGCCGATGCCTGAATGAGCTCAACTTGATTGTGCTCCTTACCAAACGATTTCATGATCACCGCGTTACGCGGGCGGTTGTTGAGCAGGGTTGAATCGAGATCAAAAACAAACTGTTGATGCTCAGCATGACGAATTAACTCGTTCAGAAAATCCGCCGCTGAAGCTGGCGTAAGGGGAACAGCGCCAATAAACGAATCAGTAAGTTCTGTGTGACGGTCGAACTGTTCGATGTGAATCATCGATTACGGGATCTTCTTTTGAGTAGGCTGACTATATCATCGAGCGGCACTGTTACCCCAGCATGAATTCTGGACGTAAAAGTAACTAAAAATGGTTACACACTTATGGGTGGACAGAAGCCATTGCGCAAGACCACAACCGATTACACATCGTCTGGCTGCAGAGCAAAAAATTGCACAATATTTTCATTATTTGTCCGCCGGTTACCTGCAATAATAATGTCAGATTGATCACGGTGGGATACAGCGAAAGGTGATACCTTCACCGAAGCTGATCCAAAAACGAGCCATCATCGAAAAAAACACTTACAAAGCTGAAACGATGGAACCCTTGCCCGGCAAGTTCGGTCAACTATGTACCTTAACTGATGAACACGGGGAAATCCTATGATGAAAAATCCAATGTCCCGCCGTGGTTTTCTGACATCGTCAACTGCGGTCATGGCCAGCGGTCTGTGCGTACTTTCTCAGCCCACAATGGCAAATGATGTCAAACCCACTCGCACCATGCGCGGTGGTGCTAACAACTATCTGCCCGATGCACCTATTGTAGAGCGTATTGGTGGAGGCGGTTTCTGGATGACCGGAACCGTGCGTCGTGCCGGAGATGGCGCACCCCTTGAAGGACAACGCATTCAAATCTGGGCACACACAACGGAAGGGCACGAACGCGATCCGCACAGTCATGGCGCAACACTCACCGATGCAAACGGTGAGTTCCGGCTGGAGATGCCACAAATCGTGCCTGCATTTGGACAAGCACATGGCCACCTGGCCTATGACAGTGAAGACTTTGAGACCGTTTTTCTACGACCAGTGATGAGCAGCGCAAAAGACACTACTCTCAGCGCGCACTTTGTACTTAAGCCAGCTTGAGGAACTTGAACCTATTTAAATGTATCGGCTGCAAAATTTTCTGATCTGGATTGCTCTTCTAACCATTATCGGTATTGCCGTCATCGCGGCGGCAACCAGCCCACTGCTGGTTTGGCGAAATCCTGTCTATATAGCAGCCGGATTCGCTGGCGTATTAGCGCTGGTTTTGCTACTGCTTCAGCCATTATTAGCTGGTGCTTATCTGCCTGGATTTTCGCGTTCAGCATCTAAGCGTTTTCACCGATGGGTTGGGGCCTGCTTATTTATTTTCGTTATCGTTCACGTTGCCGGGCTATGGGTTACCAGCCCGCCTGATGTTATCGATGCACTCACATTTACATCAGCGGTTCAGTTTTCCATCTGGGGTGTGCTAGCCATGTGGTGCGTGTTTGCAACCACAGCGCTTGCCATCTTTCGACTCAAGCGCGGCATGAAACCAAAGCTATGGCGTACCGCTCATAAAAGCTTTGCACTGATCATCGCCGGATGCACCATTGCACACGCCATGATGATTGACGGCACTATGGAGTACTGGTCGAAACTGGTTCTTTGCATTGCCGTTGTAGTCGCAACGGCCGCAGTTATTGCAAACTTCAAACTCAACAAATAAGCTCAGACTCTATATTGTTAAACCGTATACCCGGCTTTCACCAGCGGTAGGCGCCTTACCCGGTCACCCGTTGCAACGAATATAGCGTTGGTTAGTGCAGGCGCTAACGGCGGCAGGCCAGGTTCACCAATACCGCCAACTGCCTCACCGCTATTTACAATAGCCACATCAATTTCCGGCATTTGCTCAAGCTTTAGCATTGGGTTGTCCGGAAAATTGGATTGTTTGACGGCACCATCCTCAATATCAATATCACCGTAGTAAGCTGCTGTCAGTCCATACACTATTGAACTTTCAATCTGCGCAACAACCGTGTCAGGGTTA
Source organism: uncultured Granulosicoccaceae bacterium (assembly GCA_937981955.1). Lineage (GTDB taxonomy): Bacteria > Pseudomonadota > Gammaproteobacteria > Granulosicoccales > Granulosicoccaceae > Granulosicoccus. The sequence continues at coordinate 10,269 of CALJNA010000055.1, read as the reverse complement.
AGCGCAATACCACAATCGATCGCTGAGCTGATGTGACGAATCTTTAGTCGTGATGTTACGTCGGGCTCTAACTCAACCACCATGGCGCAGTAACTGCCAAATGATTTTTGCACAGCCAAACCCATGGGCGCAGACTTTGATCGTTTCGACCAATTCGAGCCGTCAACCGCCGCCGTTAATACAGCCTGATGTCTCGGATGACCTTCAAGCAATTTCATTTGGTATTCATAGGGATCAATACCGGCGACATTGGCCAACTCATCGACAAAGGACTGCACAAACCAGGCATTCTGACTGTTACCAACCGAACGCCAAAAGCCAACCGGCACACCGGTCTCTGCAATGCGGTACTCCACACGCTGGTTTTCAATCGCATACGGTAGCTCATTCGCCGCTTCAACCGATTGGCCATCAATACCATCCTTGACCATATTCGGAAACACGCGCGACATGATCGATGGACAGGCAATGCGATTGTGCCAGGCAATGGGATAGCCTTCATCGTCGAGTACCGCTTTAAATGCGCTGACACTGGCCGGACGATAGAAATCATGTTTCATATCTTCCTCGCGAGACCAGACTAATTTAACCGGGCCACCCATCATTTTGGCGGCCAGAACGGTCTGCACAATAAAATCCATCTCAAACTTACGACCGAAACCACCACCGAGAAACGTGGTATTCACCTTCACTTGCTCGGGTTTGATTTGCAGTATGCCTGCTGCCACTTGTTGCACAATGCCAGGGCCTTGGGTTGGTGCCCAGATTTCTGCACCATCCGCTGTCACAACCGCCGTCGCGTTCATGGGCTCCATCGTTGCGTGAGCCAAATGCGGTACTTCATAAAGCGCCTCAACCATGTTGTCCGCTCCATCGAGCACGGAAGCCACATCACCTTGATCGTGTGCCACCGGCGCTTCACTCTCCAACGCCGCCATTAGCTCACTGCGATAGCTTTCGGTGTTGCGACCCGCATTACTGCCACGGTCCCACTCGGGAGACAATGCAGCCAGACCCTTCTTGGCTGGCCAGTACGAATCGGCTACGACAATAACGGCATCTTCCAGTGGCAGAACTTTTCGAACCCCGTTTATTGCCATGGCTGGTGTATCGTCGACTGACTTTAATTTGCCACCAAAAGTCGGACAGGCCATAACGGTGGCAGTTAACATGCCCGGGACTTGCACATCTATTCCGAATTCTGCCGAACCATTAACTTTTAAAGGTGTATCGAGTCGCTTTGCCGGTGTACCAAGAATGCGCCATTGCTCAGGTGTTTTTAAAGTGATGTCTGTCGGCGGGGGTAACTTGGATGCGGTCGCTACCAGCTCCCCATAACGCAAGCTTCGATTCGAACCAGCATGAGTTACTTTGGCATTACTCGCACTGCATTCATTAGCAGGTACACCCCATTGATTCGCCGCTGCCTGAACCAACATTTGTCGCGCGCCTGCGCCAACGGTACGAAGCGGATCATAGGCCCAGCGAATGCTGGTGCTGCCACCAGTGGCCTGCATACCGAACATCAGGTTTTTATATTCCGGTGCTGCAGGAGCTGCGGCTGCATGCACTGAATTCCAGTCGACTTCCAATTCTTCTGCAACAAGCATTGCCATGGAGGTATAAACCCCTTGCCCCATTTCAGAATTGGCAATGGCCACAGTAACCTGATCATCTTTATCGATTGTGAGCCAGATATCCATAACGCTGGGTTCGCCCGCTGATGTATCAGCCATTACCCGGCGTTGACCTACCGGCACAGCCAAACCAACGGCTAAGGTACCTGCGACCACAGTACTGACCTTTAAAAATTGACGACGCTCTTTACCGCGTACGGCTGAAGCTACAGTTACACCGTTCGATGCAACTGACTCAAGATCATTCATGTTCGAAATACTGTCCATAATAATCTCCTATTTCTCAGCCATCAGTTCAACAGCACGATGAATCCCTTTGCGTACTCGGCTGTATGTACCGCAACGGCAAATATTGCTCATGGCGGTATCGATGTCGTCTTCAGTTGGATTGGGATTGTTGTTCAACAGCGCGGTGGCCGCCATGATCATGCCCGATTGACAATATCCGCACTGAGGTACTTCCTCATCGATCCAGGCGCGCTGAACCGGGTGCGTGTTGTCGGTGGATAAACTTTCTATTGTCTTGATTTCTTTACCGACCACAGCCGATACGGGCATAACACAGGTTCTGACCGCTTGTCCGTCGATATGCATGGTGCAAGCACCACAGGATGCAACACCACAACCGAATTTGGTACCCGTAAGACCAAGGTTGTCACGCACTGCCCATAGCAGCGGTGTGTCTGCGTCAACATCGACAGTTACGGTAGTGCCGTTGATATTAAGTTCATAGGCCATGCGCAATCTCCGTTTTATTTGGGTTGAAGGCTGCAAGACTTGGATAGGTTGAATTGATGCGCTGGTGTGATACTCGGTGGGCATCAGAGCCGCGGCCTCTCGCATCAGTCTACCCTAGTGCACTTGAAATTGAAAATCATTTGCCAGCATAAAAACAGTCGGTTAAGAAGACAACTTATCCAGCAATACAGGTTCGTTACATAGTTATTTCAAATCCTGTCAGGGCATCCCATAAAACCTCATCCAATACAGGTATTGTCTGGACATATGCAACGTTGTACATTGTGTTTGCTCGGTACATTTTCACGGAGTTTTTGAATGAAAATCAGCACACGGACTGTAATTGACAAAATCAAAAATGACTACGACAACGTCGCTGAATATGATGACGTCATTAATGCGTGGAACCAGCTCTGCGAGCAAGCGAGTACCAATTCCGATAGCGATTTAAAATTTGCCGATGTTCAGAAGGCTGCGCTCTCAGCATTATCGAACGAACCAAAAAAATCATCACCCGGTAATATTGGCCACGATGTCAGCCGAATGATCAACTCTTTTAACTACCCTGCTTACGTCGTGACATCCAGCGGCCACATAACGGCCAGTAACATGGCTGCGTGGAACGAATTTTCACTAGATGTGCGCGACTCAATCGATCAGCTCCCGTTTGTCATCGATAAAGCACAGAAGATAAGCGAATTGATAAGCATTGAACTTAAAAGAAAGCTTAGAAAGGACGAGCCAGCGCTTTCCCTTTTGCGCGCGGAAGCAACAGACAACGTACCACAAGCAACAATCGCGCTCTCGTATTCACACGGGCCTAAACCAACAGCACTGGTCTTTGTTCTTACGACGAAGTGGAAAGCCAAATCGACTGAACTCTTACGACAGCAATTTAATCTGACTAAAACCGAAGTAGAAATTCTTCGCCACTTCGTTGATGGATTTTCAACTCAGGAAATAGCAATACTAAGAGAACGGTCGCATGAAACGATCAAAGATCATTTCCAGTCAATGCGAGAAAAGCTCGGTGCAAAAAACCAGACCGAGCTCTTGAGAACTTCCTTGTCAGTATCCGAATTTACCAAGGACATTAGCAATATCACCAACGCAATGGAGCATCCGCACAGGCGTAAGGCTGAACAACTTTTACCGAGCAATCGCTTAGTCGAACTGACTATGATGGGGGATTTTTCTGGCGACCCTTTCGTGATGTTTAGTGCTGGCAGTTTTTACACATTTAACGCTGAGTTCGAGCAGATGTTATATGACGCCAACTTATTGATCATCAGTGTATGCACGCCGGGCTCAGGAGCCACTGACCCGGCCCCGGAAGGAACAAACTGGATAGATCAGGCTGGCGAAGATATGATCGCATTGCTTGATCAAATGGGTATTAGCAAATGCGGATTAGTAGTCAAGTACACATCTGCGCCAGCAAGCTACCACTTAGCAAGACACAACCCGTCCCGCTTTACACACATTGTGCAGATAAGCACCTGTGGCCCAGGCAAATATGATAAACCCCAAGGTCATCGCTCACCTTGGGTATCAGGCATCCTTAAGGCAACTATCAACAATAGCGCAATTAAAAGTATTCTGATCAGAGGCGCAACCAAAGCCTGGAAAACGCTGGGCGCAAAGCAATTTCTACGCTTGCAAATGACAGCCAACCCTATTGATGCCAAATATGCCCTGCTTCCTGAATACGTTGTTGAATCTGAATATGCGCTTGAAACCGCATCACGCCGCGGATTGGCGACACTGAACCAGGAACAGGCATTGGTGTTTGGCGACTGGACTGAAGACATTGCCGTAGGTTCTTTGAATATCACCGCTATTCACGGCAGTGAAAACCATTTATTCTCGGTGAATAGTGTTCGTGCACTTGCAAGTCAATTTCCCGAAAAAATGCAGGTAATCGAAATTGAAAAAGCCGGCTTTTCATTAATACAAAGCCATCCCGCAGAAGTGATCAACATTCTTAAATCGATTGTGGAGCTACACCGACCAGGCAATGGTTGTGTTGAATTCAGACCAGTTAAAGCATCTGCAAATTAATCCGTAATGATCAGGTTAGTCAACCTGCGATCTTCTTTTCAATACGGCGGCGACAAGAATTAGTGCAGTAGGTCCTGGGCGGTGGATCTGAAAAGCAATGGATTAGAGCGTTAGGTGGTAAAAATACCGCTGACTCTTTAAAGCGCTCATCAAAATATTCGTATTATCGTGGTTACACTACCGTTATCAGGTTGTAACTTTAAATACAGGTATAAACCAAATGGCTTCCATGCGTTCAACGTTGTTCCCAAATATGCGCGCAGTGAGGTATACACCTCGGCAACATCGATTTAAAACCTTTGCGCTGGCAAGTCTGCTTACAGTTTGCAGTACAAGTTACGCATCGTTCCCACCTGTTATTGATGTGGTTAACGACTCAACAGAGCTTCGTAACGATGCTCGCATCACAGTCGATGGCATATGGACACCGAGCCGCGCCATGGGGGATCTGGATGGAGACGGACTGGGTGATCGTATTATTGAAATCATCGCCACCGATACCGACCCGTGTCCCGGAGTTGCAATTTGGCTGTCAACACAAACCAACGCCTTTGCGTTTAGTCGAACCGAACTCGATGATCTGGTTCGAATTACAGATCAGATTGATTCCTCAGATAACAACTGCCAGTTCAGAAACTTGCGCGTCTTTACCGAACCTCGTCGTATCGGCGATGTAAACGGTGATGGGCTTATCGATCTGTTTATCAATGTCAGCGGCATATTCAACAACACACCACGCGTCATCTTTGGTACCAACACTGTCGGTGCCAGCATCAACCCTGCAGCACTTGATGGTAACAACGGGTTCCAGACAGATGGTATCGCCAAAATCCTGATTCCGGTAGGCGATGTCAATGGCGATGGTTACGATGACATTGGCCATGCTACCGGGCTTTCAAATCTCGCAGGCGTTGTCGCCGGCAGAGCGAGCTTCGGTTCAAGCGTGGTGCTAGATGAAACCCCAACAACTGAACATTTGGTCGGACCAGCAATTTTTCAGCAACTGCGTGGACTTGGTGACATAGACGGCGACGGATATGCCGACATGCTTGCCTATCCAGCTGAATCAGAATTGTTTGTCGAAAACCGGACGCCAAGATTTATTTACGGTGCAGCCGATTTATCAGTTGCATCGCTTACCGACGAAACAGCACGCATTGATCGCAACCTGGCTGAGTGTGGTACACGCCAGTGCCAGATATACCCTATAGGCGATATTGATGCGGACGGACGCGACGACATACTGGCCTCGCAACGATTCCAGTCAGACAATATTCCTCCTCGCAGCATTCTGTACGGACGGGAAGGCGGGTTGGCAATACATAACGAAATAAACGACTTCCCTGTTGGCGAGCGTACACAATTGGTTCGTGGCAGCGCTGGTACGATCGGAGATCAGGGAGAATTTTATGCCGGCAATTTTAATGATCCATACCGAACCGTAACCGGGCAAAAGTTTGATCTGGACGGTGACGGTGCAGAAGATCTTCTTTTAAATGAACGCATAACCTCTGGAAGACAAGCATGGTATGCGCTGTTCGGCATACCCGGAGAGCGACCACCTGTTCGTTCTGTTGATGAAGCTGACGGCTTGCTTGGCGTTGCGTTTGACCTTGGGGCAGCCATCTCACCGGTTACATCAATAGCTGCGCCTGAATTGGGAGACATTAATCTGGACGGCATTGATGATTTCTTTTGGACAACCCGTCGAGATATCCCCTATGTACCAGGGCGTTCACGCAACCTTAATGATATTGATGTGCTGGGCCTCGGTGTCAGGCGAAGCCCGACAGAGCTGTCTCTGTTTTGGAAAAGCGTTGCGGATGCTGCCAGCTACCGTATTGAATTTGATACCCGACTTATCGCTGAAGTTTCTGCCAGCCAAACGCAGTTTGTAGCAGCTGATGATATAGATGGTAGCGCAGTCAATGTGGCGGTACAGGCAATCGATGCTAATGGAGTCATCCTGTCGACCCAACTACGCCAGCTTCCGGCTTTTGAAGAACTTATCGAGAGTTTTTCAATTGAAGTATACGGAGGAAACCTGCTCGAACTGTTCATCGTCCCGACTCGGGATGAATTTGATCGAGCGGAGTTGCAACGACTGGCAGTAGTTCGCAATGGAGAGATCATTGGAACTTCGCAAGGCAGATCATACGCGGATGAAACAGTAGCGCCCGGTCGATCGTACGATTATCAGTTGTTCAGCGATGTACTGACTGGAACTAACTTCGAAAATATCACGCTTAATGATGGGCCTCGTATTCAATATGCGTCGGAAACGCTGAGCGTTAACACACCTGGTAACTCCATCTTCCCCGACAACGACAACGACAACGACAACGACAACGACAACGACAACGAGAATACCCCAGCTGACTCGCCCGAGCAGCCCGCAAATTTAAGGGTGGAACGGTACTCAGCATTCGATGCGGAAGTGTTTTGGCGTAGAGCGGATGAAGACGGATTGCAGTACGAGGTTTACCGTAACAGTGAATTGGTACGAACGCAGTTCGGTATCAGCTTCTACGATCCAAGGCGACCGGAGAATAGCGGCGCAACATACGACATCGTTGCTATACGCGCTGATGGCAGCCGCTCTGATGCCAGCACAGTTGTGCTGCCACCGGTAGAAAATGATAACGGCAATGGCGGTGATGGCAGCGACGATGCAGTGACACCGGAATCCCCCGCTAATTTGCGCGCGGTTCGTTATTCTTTTAAAGACGCTGAACTGTTCTGGGACCGCGCAGCCGATCCACTGTTGCAATATGAGGTAAGGCGAGACGGTGTAGTTTTACGCTCATCCTTTTTCGGAACCAGCTACTTTGATACAGCATTGACTCCCGATGCATCAGCGCTTTACGAAGTAACCGCGATTGAACCCGACGGCACCCGATCACAAGCAAGCGCTCTGCGACTACCCGGTACCAATTCCGGTAGTTTGCCCCCGACTCCACAATCGGTACGCGCCGAAGTTTATTCCAGTACTGCCGCTGAACTTTTCTGGAATCGTGCGGCACAAGACGCTGGTGTGATTGAAACAGAGGTAACACGCGATGGCGTGGTCCTTGGCAGCTCTCCTGGCAATAGTTTTTTTGACAACACTCGCACCCCTGGCAGCAATCATGTTTATTCACTGGTAGCGATAGATTCATCAGGTAGTCGATCAGAACCTGCAGTCATAGACGTCTCACCATGAAACTCGGTTATAAGTTTGATGTAAGTTGAACTCTTATCAGTGATGTTGCCAGTTGATTGTGTATCACAAGCAGCATCGAACCTGGATGGGGACACGGCAGCGATTAGAAACTGAATAACGCTTAGCTAGAAACGATCTATACTCTCGTGCTTATCAAATCAAATTAGTTGCGATTCACTGCCCGCTGATCGCAACTAAGCGTCTGGGGAATTCGTGCGAAAATTACTTCTGAGCACTGCTGCAATCATCGTTTGTTTCACTATTGGCTGCAGTAGCAGCAGCACACCAACAACCACTGCAGATTCTGCAGGTTCGAGGGATGAACAAACCTCTTCTGAAGCGGAAACATCCGGCGACAACCAAACCATCGAAGGTGAAACGCAAACCGATCCAGACGTTATAGATGTTGCACAGACAAACCCTTTGGAGAATATTGGAGAGTTAGAGCTGATCGCTTCTGACTTTGGTTTTCTCGAAGGGCCGGTGTACCGATCAGATGAGGACGCTCTGTATTTTAGCGACATTGCCGCGAACACGATATTTCGTCGTGGAGATGACGGCATAATTGCACCTTTCCGGGAAAACCAACCAACCAACGGACTGGTGTTCGATTCGCAAAATCGTCTACTCATCGCAACGCAAAGCGGTCGCACACTGAGCCGACTGGATGAATCCGGGAGCATCATGGTGCTGGCGGATCGTTTTAACGAAGCATTGCTCAACTCTCCAAATGATATTGCATTACATACCAACGGCGATGTTTACTTCACCGATCCCCCGTACGGCATAGATCCTGAGTTAAGTGATGTGGGATGTGCAGGGGTGTACCGATTGCAGGCTGATGGAAACTTGTCACGCTTCTGGTGCAACGGAATAGATACAAGGCCAAATGGTATAGCGTTTTCGCCAGATCAAGAGACACTGTATGTGGCGTTTACCCGGAGCGGGCAAATTCTGCGCTGGTCTGTGGCACAAGATGGAAGTACAGGCGAGATGGATACATTTGTCACTACCGCAGGCGGCGCTGATGGAATGGTTATTGATGGCAACGGTAATCTGTTTATAACCTCACGTGCAGGCATTGAAGTATTTGCCGCTGATGGAACTCGTTGGGGCGAGATAAGTGTGCCGGAACAGACCACGAACTGTACGCTGGGTGGAGCCGAAGGTAAGACGCTTTTTATCACCGGTAGAACTAGCCTGTATTCGGTGCAACTACAATGAATAACGAAGTTGGCTCTGAATAATAGAATTCAGTAATTCAGTAATTCAGTAATTCAGTAATTATAATTTTTTTCGGTACCATCCACACCAGTTGAACCCGTTGAAATGCGCCCTTTCATGCATGGAATGCATTCTTGATGCGATGGTTTTCAATTTACTCATCGGCAAAGTACCAGTTCCACGCTGGTTCCTTCTCCGATGGTGTCGAACACTGGTAGACCCGCACAAATGGCTGAGAAATCTCCGCCCACAGCGCCAACCGACGACAAAACTCTGCTATACGGGCATCTGACCTTGTTTGGAAAATAGCGGCTCGATCATCTAAAAACAATAATTTTCGCCTCTATCTTATTGTTTTTATTACATTTTAAAATTTAATTCGATAAATTTTCGCGAGTGTGTCGATTGAAACGAGGTGAACTCGTCTTACCTGGTGAAAGCGGCTTTCGCTTTTACTTTTTAACTAAACGAGGAATCACCAATGAGCATTATCAACATACTACTTTCAATCGCCGCATTAGCTGTCATCGTAATTTGTGCAAGCTATGCGTTACCAGCATCAAAAACTGTATCGCGTCGCGCAGTTATAAAAGCCAATGCTGCTGACATTTATCAACTTATAGCTTCAACCGAAGGCTTTCAGCGTTTCAATCCGTATTGCGACACAGACCCTTCACTGAAAATTTCGGCATTCGGACCAGACACGGGTGTTGGCGCGGGCTTTTCGTTCGAAGGTAAAGAAGGCAAAGGTACCCAAACTGTTATTGCAGTTAAACCAAACCGTCAGGTACAAATGGAAATTGATCTTGGGCCAATGGGTAAACCCGTGCAAACATTCCGCTTGAAAGAACAACCAGATAGCACTGAAGTGATTTGGTCAACCCGTTCAGACTTTGGTATGAATCCAATAGGTCGGGTATTCGGTCTGTTTTTGGATAAGATGCTCGGTAAAACCTACGAACGTGGTCTCAAAAATCTCGCCCAAGCCGTTGCCACGGCTTGAGGTAGAGACAAAATTCGTATTGAATAACGGTCAGTCATAAAAAACATACATATCACTATTAAACGACATACACATTAACTTTGGAGAAATACCATGCGATATACATTCTTACTCTATAACGATGAATCCGCCTTCGCCGATATTACTGAAGAACAAATTAACGAGAGTAAAAAAGCATTTGGTGAATACATCGGGGCAATGCAGCAAGCTGGAGTACTAATCGATACCGACTGGCTACAGCCGAGTTCAACATCCACAACCCTTTCATTGCGAGGCGGAACCAAGACGGTCCAGGATGGGCCCTATGCAGATACAAAAGAGCAACTTGGCGGAACGTTTGCCATCGATGTTCCAGATCTTGATGCTGCACTTTCCTGGGCCGAGAAGTGTCCTACAGTCCACTA
>CALJNA010000054.1 GCA_937981955.1 uncultured Granulosicoccaceae bacterium | reverse complement strand
AACAGGTTGTCAAAGGTGGTCTTCTTTAAAAAACCTGATGCTCCGCCTAAGGTGGCTGCGGAAAACTTCTTCCCACAGGCTTTACACCGGTAGCGTTGTACCGCTTTGGCATCATCGGCGCGAAAAAAGTGTCCGTCACGCACAATGGATTGCCGGTTTGCCGCGCAGCGCGGGCATTGGGTGGTCGCATCCATGCGAACCTCCTTGTTTGTCTGGGATACTAAACAGTATCAGAAAAATCTATCCCCAGCATGCTGGGGCAGTTTTACTCAACTCTCTGTAACAGCATCCGTTCGGCGGAAACTGCCATGCTCAAGCACATCATATTGGTGCAACACAGTTGGTTCGCTATTGAGTAAATTCGCGTCAGTGGTGGTTTCAATACTATCGAGGGCGGGAGATTGTGTTCGTGCGTTTGCATCAAAATCGTAAAGTGTTTTATCCAATAAATGGCTAGGCTTCACGTTTCGAATTGCACTCATCATAGAAGCGATTCTTGAAGGATCGCTTCTCTCCCAATCGGCAAGCAGGGCTTTCATGTTCTGGCGTTGCAGATTGGGCTGAGAACCACACAAGGTGCATGGAATAATCGGATAGGCTTTTACCGCAGCGTGCGCTGCTATGTCGCTTTCTCTGCAATAGGCCAATGGTCTGATAACCACATTGCGTCCATTGTCTGCATGCAGCTTGGCCGGCATGGTTTTTATGCTGCCACCGTGAAACAGATTGAGTAGCAGTGTCTCCAGTAAATCGTCTGCATGATGACCGAGTGCTATCTTGGTTGCACCAAGTTCATCAGCAGTGCGGTACAGAATACCGCGTCGGAGTCTTGAGCACAGACCGCAAGTGGTTTGTCCTGCGGGAATTTTTTCTTTGACAATGCTGTACGTATCTTCTTCGACAATCCTGAATGGCACGCCGAGCTCGCTGAGATAATCGGGTAGAACGGTTTCAGGAAAGCCTGGTTGTTTCTGATCGAGGTTGACCGCAACAAGTTCGAAATCAATGGGTGCAACGGCTTTGAGGTGCAGTAGAAAATCGAGCAAAACGTAACTGTCTTTACCACCGGACAGACACACCATGATGCGATCACCTTGCTCGATCATATTGAAATCAGTCACAGCCTTGCCAGTTTCGCGTTGCAGTTTTAACTGTCGCTTATGCTCTGCTGCCGGCAGACGGGTGTGTTTGCTCACTTGAACGCGTTTGTGCTGTCAAATCACCCGATTATACCATTGGGCCTCCAGCGTCTTGGTACAGTTTCTGTTTAACTGTTACCTCGGCTTAAACAGTGACCACGGCCGAATGTTGGAAAAATGGTGAGATGCGGGTCGCGAACACGGTTCAATGCACAGTTGCGTCTTACTATGATTTGTTGCCCTGAGCCGAACGTTCGGTTTTATTTAGGGCTTTTTGTCCATATTCGGCATACTGCTGTTTTGGACTAATACAAATAGGTTAGAAAGTGCACACTGGTAGTGCATTTCGGACAGATTACGTCATGTGCCTCACAAAATACGCTTTATAGCGGTTAGTTTATTTGGGTCACTACCCCCAAATGGGGGTATTAATACGGATCACTCGTCGATATACTATTTGGCATGGCAAAAGAGGTAACGGCCAATGAAAATACTTATAACTGACGACCACACGCTGTTTCGCGAAGGCATGAAATTGCTTCTAACGGGACTGCACCAGGATTTAACCATCCACGAAGCTGAAACGATGCAGGCTGCACTCGCATCGCTTGAGGCAAATACGTACGATCTTGTACTGCTCGACCTGAACCTTGCGGACACCTCCGGTTTGGAAACGCTGTTTACAGTGAAAGAAAAACTCGAAGGCACACCCATTATTGTGTTGTCTGCAGAACAGGATCCGCCCATCATCTATCAAGCAATTGAAGAGGGTGCAATGGGCTTTATCACCAAGTGCGCTACTCATCAAGAACTGCTTGCGGCGATCAAACTTATTTTGGCCGGTGGAATCTTTCTCCCACGAGAAGTCACATCAGCCCCAGTGGGTACCGGAAGCAAATCAAACACTGGCTCTTCGGAGCAGGAAATTTTGAGTGCACTGTCTGATCGTCAGCGAGAAGTGTTGAAGTACCTGTTGCAGGGCAAGCCGAATAAAACGATTTCAGCCAGTCTGCATATATCGGAAAATACCGTTAAGGCACATTTGTCGGCAATCTTTCGCGCTTTGGGTGCACGCAACCGCACTGAAGCGGTGTATTTTGCAGCGCGTGCGGGTGTTCCTCTAGACTGATCGCTGCTCCGTTGGGATGATTGCTACTCCATCGGGATCACGGTTGTCCGGTTGGACTGATTCCTCATATGGGGAGCAGCGTTGTTCCATTGGGATAATTCGTATTCACTTGACTGATACCTAATTTCGGTATCAGTCGAGTTGCACCCAGGTAGCAGCATCCGCTGATTCATAAATTGCCTGTTCAATTTTGCGATTAACTAAATAATCGCGTGCAAGGTTTTGCACCGGTTTACCATAGAGCAGGTGATCGGCCACGTGACGATTGGTGTTGAATACGCAGTCGCCTCCAAAGTCGTTGTCTGTCCAATCATAGAGATGCTCGGTCAATTCATGCTCACCATGCGTGCGCAGATGAATCTGACCATCACCATTAAGATAAAGACTCGCAGCACTGCCTTCTATACGAAGCTCTCCCATAGTGAGTCGTGCATTTCTAGCCGAATGATCTGCCAGACGGTTGCCGTTGAAGACACCACGAGCACCGTTCTTGAACTCCATTGTGACTACTCCAGCGTCTTCTCCGGACATCACCGGGTTCAGCCGGGTCAGTCGGGCAAATAAACCGGTGACATCCCCGAAAAGAAAGCGGAATACGTCAACAAAATGCACACCGGTTTCCTGAATTAAAAAACGCTTTTGGGTTTGAAAGTAGGGCTGTCTGTCCAGATAAGCTTGTGGGCCTTGTCCGTCTCCGGGTCTTAAATCGAAGCTTATTTCATACAAAGTGCCAAGCTGCTTTGTTGCGATAATCTTCTTGATTTCCTGATACCAGGGCTGAAATCGAAAGTTCTCGTGCACGACTACAAAAGCGTTTTGCTGCTCTATACGAGTTACGACTTGCTCGGCTTGAGCAACGGATTCGCAAAACGGTTTTTGACACATTAACGCGGTGCGGTTGGCGATGCACTGATCGATAATAGCTCTGTGACTCTGCGGTGGCGTAACGGCATCGATAAGATCAAAGTCGCCGTGTTGCAGCAGGTCGGAAACATCGCTAAAGCAGTGTGCTATGTCGTATTGCTGCTGAAAAGCTTTGCCTTGTTTTTTATCGAGCGCCACCAACGCAACCAGTTCAACATCGGGCATACGCTGCCAGGCCGCATAATGAAACTGGCTGAAATAACCGGTGCCAACGACGGCGACACGCAAGGGCTTTGCAAATGTGGTCATAAATTCGGTGGAATGTGCGTGTTTTACAACTTCCGCTTTTTATACCGGCATTGCTTTAAGTGCAGCTTGTACAGCACGATTCACATCGATCAGTCCGCTGTCGCCACCCAATTCGCAGGTACGCAGTTTGCCATCGGCGAACGCGCTAAACACCGCACTTTCGATCAGCTGGGCTGCTGCCAATGCTTGTGGATCATCGTGTTTGTCTGACAACCAGTCGAATAGCATGGCACCGGATAAAAACATTGCGGTTGGGTTGGCCAGTCCTTTCCCAACGATATCGGGTGCAGTTCCATGACAGGGTTGGAACACTGCATGGTCATCACCAATGTCGGCCGAGGGTGCATAGCCCATACCACCGACAAGCGCTGCGGCCTGATCGGACAGGATATCGCCGAACATATTCTCGGTCACCATCACATCATAATCCCATGGCCGGGTAATCAGGTTCATGGCCATGGCATCAACATAAGCGTGATCGGTTGGCGCTGAGTAGTCGTTCGCCACTTCATAGAAAATTTTACGAAAGAATGCCAAAGCCCCAAACACATTGGCTTTGTCGATACAAGTCACTCTGTTCACACCGCGATTCTGTTGCCGTCGTTTTTCCCATAGCTTGAAGGTTGCCTGAAACAGCTTTGTCGATACATTGCGCGTGATCAACATGGTCTCGGTGGCGGACTCATCACCGTTTTGTGTGCCTTTGGCATCAGGTGCGAACAGGCCCTCGATGGATTCGCGCACCAACACGAAGTCGATGTCTGCACTGCGCTTGTCAGCCAGCGGTACCGGTACACCTGGAATGGTGCGAACGGGTCGAATACCGGCGTATAAGCCCAGCTTAAAACGCAGCTCAATTTGCGGAACGATCTCTGTACCATCGGGGTATCTAATGTCCGGGTCACCCATTGCAGCCAGAAGGATTGCATCGGCCTGTCGTGATTGTTCAACCGTAGACTCTGGCAATGATTCACCGGTTTCTTTATACGTGCCGGCACCGGCGGGCAAGGTATTCACTTCCAGGCCGATACCACCGACGCGTTCACACGCTATCTGCATTAGCTCTATGCACGGCTCAATGACTTCAATACCGATGCCATCACCAGGCAGGGCAGCAATTGTGTAGTGTTTCGTAGTGTTCATTGCTATTGTCCATACCTAAAGTTGCTTGCCGTGCTCGGCGTCTTCGAACCGGATTGCAACTCAAAATTTGTGTTTGTATTTAACATTACGGAAGGTACTGTTCCAAAAACCCGAGCGGCACATCCCAGTGGGGTAGAGCACGGCCAGTTGTTTCAGATTGAAAAGAGTACAGCTTGTCGTCGAGCAGATTACCCAAAATAATCTGTGATCGATTTGCGCTGCCAAAAGCCAGACTCGATGTGTTTTTCAGTTGCGCCTTGCCGGTTGTTGCCAGGTGCGATGCATCCATAGTGTCAGATGCATAAGCCATTTCAGCATGGTGCAAGTGATTTGCATCACTGTCTTCAAACACGGTTTGTTGTGTGCCATCAGCGGATACTTTGATAATGCGGTTACTGACAATACTGGTAACCCACAAGTTACCGGCTTCATCAAGAGCAAGACCGTCAGGGTAGGTTCCGGCGTTGAACGTGGTGAGCACTTGCTGATTTGACAGTGAGCCATCATCGGCAAGGTCGAAGCGGGTAAGGCGGCGACCAAAGGTTTCGTTCACATAAACAACCTTCTCTTCTACATCGACAACACATTCGTTCGTGTAGCCCAGTCGGTCGGCAACTATTCGCGCGTTTGACTGGCCGGGTTCTGCCAGGGCGATAAACCCGGTGTTGGCGTGTTGCCGGTAGTCATTGGCGCGAGGTTCAATGGTGGTACTGACGGTAATCCACAATCGCCCAAGGGTGTCGTAGATGACAAAATTGGTTGGCGGTAACGGGTGTCCGTTTGCGTGGGTTACCACGGGTTCGGGTTTGCCGCGTTCATCGAGTCGGAACACCCCTCCATCGGAGGTGCCAAGGTGCGCCGCCAGAAAACTGCCTTCGGGCTCCAGCGCAATTCCGTTGGGTTTCAGCGCGTTCTGCGAGTCAGTTCCGAGCAGGTGAGAGCAGGTGCCGTCGGGCCTGATAATGCTGATTCCACCGTTTTGGGCACAATTCGATGCGAATAGCAGCCCTGAACTGTGGGCAAGCACGCATTCAGGACGGTTCAGGCCAGTCCCAATACCCACTATGTCGCCAATATTAATGGTCACACTGGTATCAACTCGATATTTTTGCTGGCGCTAGAAGCTGGTGTAAGCTCTGTCACTATACGCTTGAAACATTTATTGTTGAAGTCTGAGGCATTGGTTTTCATTGCCTGCTGCGAATTCCACGAAGGGGGATGACATGAACACCACTGCAGATATTGATAAAAAGGAACTGGTCGAATCTGACCGGAACCACATGTGGCATCACTTGACGCCGCACAAACCGCTGGAAGTCAAAGACCCTTTAGTGATCGTTAAGGGAAAAGGACTGCGAGTCTGGGACGCGAAAGGCAAGGAACATCTTGACGCCGTTTCTGGCGCTGTATGGACAGTGAATGTTGGCTACGGCCGCGAGAGCATTGCGGATGCTGTTCGCGATCAACTGGTTGAAATGTGCTACTTCGCCGGATCGGCCGGAAACATACCCGGTATTCAATTTGCCGAAAGGCTGGTTTCCAAAATGCCTGGCATGAGTCGGGTGTATTACTCCAATTCCGGTTCGGAAGCCAACGAGAAAGCCTACAAAATTGTGCGTCAGATCGCCGCGAAAAACGGTGGCAAGAAACACAAGATTCTTTATCGTGATCGTGATTACCACGGCACAACCATCACGGCGCTCAGTTCATCAGGGCAGATTGAACGAAAGGCGCAATACGGACCCTACACACCGGGCTTTGTCGAAGTACCTCATTGCTGCCAATACCGTTGCCAGTACGATGATGAAACCGATTATGGCGTGAAGGCCGCTCGCGAGATTGAAAAAGTGATTCTGGCCGAAGGCCCGGATACGGTTGGTTCTATTGTGTTGGAACCGGTAACAGCTGGTGGTGGTGTCATTCCTCCTCCGGAAGGTTATTTCGAGACCGTGCAGGAGATCTGCAAACAGTATGGTGTGTTGCTGCACATTGATGAAGTGGTTTGTGGTCTGGGTAGAACTGGCACCTGGTTCGGCTATCAGCACTATGGGGTTAAGCCTGACATTGTCACCATGGCGAAAGGCGTGGCAAGCGGTTATGCAGCCATATCCTGTACTGTCACGACTGAAGAGGTGTTCAACCAATTCAAGGACAGTGATGATCCAATGGGCTACTTCCGCGATATCAGCACCTTTGGTGGCTGCGCTGCAGGTCCTGCGGCTGCCCTGGAAAACATGCGCATTATTGAGGAAGAGAATTTACTTGAGAACGTGACTCGAATGGGAGATTACCTGCTTGAGAAACTGCGTGGTTTACAAAACAAGTACAAAGTGATCGGCGATGTTCGTGGTAAAGGATTGTTCTGCGGAGTTGAATTGGTTATGGATCGAAACACCAAAGAGCCAGCACCAGAAAGTATGCTCGCAAACATCGCAGCGGACTGTATGGAGCAGGGGGTTATCATCGGTCGAACCAATCGCAGCCTGGATGGATTGAACAACACGATTTGTTTGAGTCCGGCATTGATCTGTACAACTGAAGATCTTGATGAAGTGGTTGACGCCATTGACAACGCGATGTCACGTCACGCGATGATCTAATTTTTGTTCACCGTGGGGTGATGCTGGTTCGCCGGTTTAGCAAGGTGCTTTACTAAGAAAGCACCACGGCTCGCATCGATAGTTCAAAAACCAGAAAAGGCAGCCGATTGATCGGCTGCCTTTTTTTATGCTCAACTTTTTTATGCGCAACTTCTTAATGCGCAACTCTCAATGCAAAAAAGCAGGTAATGCAAAAAAGCAGGGCAAAAAAAAGCGCCGACTGGCGGCGCTTTCTTCTACTTCAAAGGTTGCAGTAATTATTCTGCAATGGCTTTGAGCTTATCCATCATTGGGCCCATAACACCACCCAGTACATCACCAACACCTTCCTTGTTCAGAACAGTATCGGCAAGAGGGGTGAGTTTCGCAACTCCGGTGCTAACCACTTTATTCAATGGACCACGTGCAGCTTCAGGCACAGCGTCGTATTCAGAAAGAACTCCGTCCAGACCGCCGGCTACTTCTTCAAGCTTTGGCAGAGCTGCTGTTGCAGAGTCGGCATCGCTAACGCTGCCCAGTACCGCTCCAGCTGTTCCAAAGATGCCACCGAACTTCCGGCTAATAGCACCCAGGCTGAATGAACTGCGATCAATGGCTGGTGCAGCTTCTGCATCAGTTTCTTCGGCGGCAGCTTCTTCAGTTGCAGTTTCGCCTTCGGCAGCGGCTTCTTCAGTAGCTTCCTCACCTTCGGCAGCGGCTTCCTCAGTTGCTGCTTCGCCTTCAGCGGCAGCTTCTTCAGTTGCTGCTTCGCCTTCAGCAGCGGCTTCCTCAGTTGCTGCTTCACCTTCAGCGGCGGCTTCTTCAGTAGCTTCCTCAACTTCGGCAGCGGCTTCTTCAGTAGCTTCCTCAACTTCGGTAGCGGCTTCTTTAGTAGCTTCCTCAACTTCGGTAGCGGCTTCCTCAGTAGCTTCCTCAACTTCGGCAGCAGCTTCTTCAACAGCTGCTTCACCTTCAGCGGCAGCTTCTTCAACAGCCGCTTCACCTTCGGCAGCAGCTTCTTCAACAGCCGCTTCACCTTCAGCAACAGCGCCTTCAACGGCAGCTTCACCTTCGGCAACAGCGCCTTCAACAGCCGCTTCACCTTCAGCAACAGCGCCTTCAACGGCCGCTTCACCTTCAGCAACAGCGCCTTCAACAGCCGCTTCACCTTCGGCAACAGCGCCTTCAACAGCCGCTTCACCTTCAGCAACAGCTTCACCTTCGGCGGCTACACCTTCAACTGCTTCTTCAGTAGCGTCTGCTGCTTCA
>CALJNA010000053.1 GCA_937981955.1 uncultured Granulosicoccaceae bacterium | reverse complement strand
CTGGCAACAGTAGCGGAATGCAATAAAGATTGCACCGAAGAGTTGCCGATGCTCCTCTGCGACGGTTCTGTTCCGCAAACACCTGAGATCATCTCAAACCATTTGGTGAATCGTAGACAAATCTGCACATGCAAGAAGCCTCAAGCAAGCCAACTTTGCAACAAAGACTGATCACAGCTGTCATACTCACACAACTTGCAACTGTGTTTTCTCCATGCCAGGCCACGACTCAGTCGATATTCGTTCAGGTATAAAACTTCGTAGCATCACGCTACTTATCATCGCAGAAATCCTGGCGATGAGTCTTTGGTTTGTATCTGCGGCCATCCTTGGTGATATGACCAGCGAAGTTAACCTTGCACCGGGTCGTCAGGCTGCTCTCTCATCTGCAGTGCAAGCAGGGTTCGTTATTGGCGCAGTGCTCTCTGCAGTGTTTGGCATAGCGGATCGATACGAGCCCCGCTTCGTGTTCGCTTTTTTCTGTGTTGTGGCAGCGATTGCGAATGCGCTTCTACTGGTAGTGGTACCGGGTAGTATCAGCGCTATCGCACTTCGCGCTATAACCGGAGCTTCACTGGCAGGTGTTTATCCGGTGGGTATGAAAATCGCGGTTGGCTGGGGTCAAAAAGATAGAGGCTTGTTAGTGGGTTTGCTAGTCGGTGGACTCACACTGGGTTCAGCCTCACCGCATTTACTGGCATATTTTGGCGGCGCCGACTGGCGTAGTACCGTATTAGTGGCCAGTGCGCTCGCACTACTAGCCGCACTGCTAGTACTGGCTGTGAAGAACGGTCCATTCCATGCCAAAGCGAGTGCATTCAACCCGTCTGTTATTGCCGAAGCCTGGACGAACAAATCTATACGTCGAGCGTATGGTGGCTATCTTGGGCACATGTGGGAGCTCTATGCCATGTGGAGCTGGATTGGTATAGCGTTAAGCGTCAGCTTTCTTTCGCAGATGCCAGAGGCTGAAGCAAATCAATTTGCAAAGCTTATGGCATTCATCATTATTGGCTCCGGAGCGCTTAGTTGCGGAATTGCCGGTTGGGTAGCCGATAGAATAGGTAAAGCAGAGCTGACCATTATCGCAATGGCCGTCAGCGGTATATGCGCAATTCTGTTTGCATTAACTTTCGGTGGCAGTGTTTGGGTAACGGTTGTTATCTCAATCATTTGGGGAATCGCCATCATTCCGGATTCGGCACAATTTTCTGTTCTCGTCGCTGATCACGCGCGCAGTGATCAGGCTGGCTCGCTGCTAACATTTCAAACAGCGCTCGGTTTCGCTTTGACTATTGCTACTGTTCAGCTTGCTCCGGTGGTTGCCGAACAAGCTGGATGGGCTGTAATGATGGGCATGCTCGCGCTGGGACCAGCTGCTGGCATTTTTGCCATGTGGGGCTTAAAAAAAACACCAGCCTGACTGCATATTAGCTTCATGTTGCATATACTTTATGCGACATGAACAAAAACATAGCCTGCAATCAGGCAAGCATCGCTGCTAAATTAGCACTGATCGCAGGTATGTTCTTCTGCACACAAAATAGCCATAGCGCCGAGTATCAGTATTTGTATCCGATTACCGGTTCGACTGCGGCAGAACTCATGGCGCAAATTGAAAGAAACAGCCTGAGTCCCACGGGTGCATTTGGCTACACCAAACTCAATACCAACGTCGGCTGGACTGCCATTGTTGATTCCGCTGGTGTGTGTGAGATAGAAACGGTTAATTTCTCTTACGACATCACTATCTACATGCCAGAGTGGATAGAAAAACACACCGCAAAACAATGCCTGCAAGACAGCTGGAACTCGGTCTGGCTCGCCATTCAAATTCACGAAGAGCGCCATCGCGATTTATACCGTCTACTCGATATAAAAGAAATAGAACAGCGCATTACATCAATTCGCCCAAAAGCTTCGTGCGATGCGTTAAAGGTGGCGGTAAACGAAGAAGTCGAAAAAATTCTGGACGCGAATGACAAACTACACGATATGTTTCACCGTTCCGATGTCCCGCCAGTCTTGTGGGGCTGTTAGCCAGACCTGCGCTAAACCAGATAAATTTGTCCATCTGAGTATATTCATGTATCTTATACATGAATTGCTGGTCCACACAGCCATACCGGAACAAAATCAACAACTTGCAGCGCACCGCAACCCCATTAGACACAGCCCCGCTCTATCAGCGGGTGGCTGACCGCATTGCCAATCGAATCTATGACGGTCATTGGCGACCCGGTGAGCCCATTCCCAATGAATTTGCGCTTGCCGAAGAGTTTGCCGTAAGTCAGGGCACCATCCGTAAGGCCATGTCGGTTGTGGAAGAAACCGGGCTTGTCGATCGCCAGCAAGGTCGCGGTACCTTTGTGCGGAAACTGTCTGAAGAACGTTCGTACTACCACTTTTTCAGACTGGCACACCCGCAGGGTGAACGGGTCACACCAGAACCCGATGAAGAGCATGTGTCCACACGCCAGGCCAATAAGTTCGAACAAAAAACTTTTGCGCTCAAAAATGCTGACAAAGAAGTAGTAGAGATAAAACGCTTGCGATGCGTCAATGGAACACGCGCCACATGCGAGCATATAATCGCGCCCATCAAATTGTTCCCGGGACTGGCTGCCAGGCCAAAACCTTTGCCGCTGGCTTTATATCCCTATTACCACCAGCAATACGGCATTTTTGTTTTACGTGCCGATGAATACATTGCCGCTATTGCTGCTGATAAAACCGCTGCAAACGATTTAAAAATAGAAACTGGTAGCCCAACCCTGCAAGTCATTCGCACCGCGTTCGATATGAAAGATCGCGCGGTAGAAATTCGTTCAAGTCTGTTTCGCGCTGACTTGTTTCAATATAACGTCAATCTGAGTTGAAAGATCATGAATCAATTTTCAAAACACACTAGCAACGGGACGATAGTGCTATGAGTGCCGGCGATGTCAATCAGGCCTTGCTCGCCGATTTAAAAGCCAACGGAGCTGATTTTTTTGTATCGGTACCTTGTAAATTATTAGGCGGCTTTATCTCTACTTTAGAGCAGGATAACGAGATAACCTACCGCGCTGTGAATCGTGAAGAAGAAGGCCTCGGTATTTGTACTGGCGCTTATCTGGCGGGCCGAACGCCTGTTATCGTTATGCAAAATACCGGTGTTGGTACGCTGATAACTTCATTGTGCTCACTGGGTAACTACTACCGAC
The DNA here is from genome assembly GCA_937981955.1 of uncultured Granulosicoccaceae bacterium. GTDB lineage: Bacteria > Pseudomonadota > Gammaproteobacteria > Granulosicoccales > Granulosicoccaceae > Granulosicoccus. The sequence continues at coordinate 37,454 of CALJNA010000053.1, read as the reverse complement.
TGCCCTTTTTAATGGTAATCAGTCATCGCGGCTCACCCGGTGAACCCATTGGCGCTCAAGTACCTATGGGAACCGCTGTCGAAACATTACTGCAAACCATTAACGTACCTACGTATATGTTTAGCGACCCAAGCGATACCAAAAAAATTGGTCAGTTGGTTCCATTTGCATCGGTTGCTGAAGGGCCGGTTGCAGCCATTTTAGATTACGACTTCTGGGGAGCACGATAAGCATGCGACGTTATGAACTATTGCAATCGATTGCACCTTTATTAAGTGATGAGTTCGTTATCTGCAACCTGGGTTTCCCTTCGCAGGAACTCTACGCAATTCGCGATCACGACCATCACTTTTACATGCTCGGCTCTATGGGACTTTCATCTTCCATTGGCCTGGGTCTGAGTATGGAAATAGACAGTACCGTTATCTCCATTGACGGTGACGGCAGCGTTCTGATGAATTTGGGAACACTTTCGACCATTGCTCTGGAAGATCAGAAAAACTTTATCCTGTTTATTGTTGATAATGGTTCCTATGGTTCGACCGGTGATCAACCGACTCACACAGCCAAGGGAACATCGCTCGCAGCGATTGCCAAAGCTGCAGGTATCAAGAGCAGTGTGGAAGTACCTGGTGAAGAGGCAGCAGCAAAACTCAGCGAGTGCCTTAAAACGCCCGGTCCGCACGTTATCGTTGCGAAGGTGGAACCAGGCAGCCCGGCAATGACACCTATCCCACTAACATCGCTGGCTATCCGCGATCGGTTCCGTGAAGCGGTAAAACGCGCACAAGCCTAAGCAACCTGCCGGCGCGGTGTTTTTTCTTGCCGCGCCGGTCGGCTGCGTTTCACTCAGCGTGGCGTCGGCATGATCGTTGCGCCCCAATTGGTGACCTCAAAGCAATACTTCATACCAGATTCCCGTGTCCGGGGCTGTTAAAATAGACGCATGGAACCACTACAGAACAAGAAGATACTGCTTGGCATCTCTGGTGGGATAGCAAGCTATAAAAGCGCGATTCTGGCGCGTCGCTTAATCGATGCGGGTGCAGATGTACGTGTCGTTATGACCAACGGCGCTCAGGCCTTTATCACCCCGCTAACCCTTCAAGCACTCACTGGGAATCCAGTGCACACAGACTTACTCGATCCCGCTGCTGAAGCCGCCATGGGTCACATTGAACTGGCTCGCTGGGCAGATATTATTCTCATTGCTCCAGCAACAGCAAATGTCATGGCCAGACTCTGCCATGGCTTTGCCGATGATCTGTTATCGACACTGTGTCTGGCATCCGATGCACATGTGCTCATGGCGCCGGCCATGAATCGGTTAATGTGGAGCAACGCTGCCACCCAGGAAAATGCTCAGACACTGGTTCTTCGTGGTGTCACCTTGCTCGGTCCTGACGAAGGCGCGCAAGCCTGTGGTGAAACAGGTGCTGGAAGAATGTTGGAGCCAGAAACTATTACCGATCTGGTTATTCAGTTTGTGAACAACGAAACGGTCAGTAAACTCTCGCCTCCTCAGGATGGCACCGGCCATAACAATCGTCGGCATTCAAAACAGAACAACAATTCGTTGCCAGAGTCAGCATCACACAACCCGGCAGCCAACCAACCCAGCGCCTATGCAGAGCACCATCGCTCACTGGCCGGGTTACACATTGTTATTACTGCCGGCCCAACGGTAGAACCTATCGACCCAGTGCGCTACATCACCAACCGCAGTTCCGGGAAAATGGGATTTGCGCTGGCATCTGCAGCGGTAAAACAACAAGCAAAAGTGACCTTGATCGCGGGGCCGGTTAACCTGCCAACGCCAGGCAACGTCGACAGAATCGATGTCGACACAGCCAAGTCGATGCATGCTGCGGCGCTAAGTGCAATACACGGGGCAGATGTGTTTATCAGCGTTGCAGCCGTGGCTGATTACCGTGTCGAGCAAATTGCCGATGAAAAAATCAAGAAAAAAGATGACGAAATGACGCTCTCGCTGGTTCGCAACCCCGATATTCTGGCCAGCATTGCCTCCATCCCCGATGGCCCTTTTTGCGTAGGCTTTGCTGCCGAGACTGAACACGTTGAAAAGTATGCACGCGGGAAATTGGTCAAGAAACGTCTGGATCTCATCGCTGCGAATCAAGTAGGCCAGCCTGATAACCCGGTATTTGGCAGCGATACCAACTCGCTCGATGTCTACTGGCCGAACGACGGGCATCAACATATTGCCCCGGCACCAAAAAAACAGGTTGCAGCCGAACTACTCGATATAATTGCAGAACGACTGGCCAGCCGCTAAACACGTTGCAATGCAATCAATTGATTTTACTATTCTCGATCCTCGCATAGGAGACACCATCGAATTACCAGCCTATGCCAGCGAAGGCTCGGCCGGACTCGATCTAAGAGCCTGCGTGCATAGCGCGCTGGTAGTGGAACCGGGGGCAACGCACCTTATTCCAACTGGTATCGCCATTCACATAAGCGATCCCGGTTATGCCGGTTTTATTGTTCCACGCTCGGGGCTGGGCCATAAACACGGAATTGTGTTGGGTAATCTGGTGGGCCTGATCGACTCGGACTATCAGGGTCAGCTGTTTGTGTCATGTTGGAATCGTGGCGATAAAGGCTACACCATTCGTGAAGGGGAACGCATTGCCCAGTTGGTCATCGTTCCTGTTGCTCAGGTGAAATTTAATCAGGTAGATTCCTTTACCAGCAGTGATCGCGGCGAAGGTGGATTCGGTTCAACGGGTAAAACCTGACCTTGCTCAACAAGACGCCAACAACGGCGTATCATAAAGTCTGTATCAAGACGGACGACCGGTTCCGCTCAAGCGTCAATTGAGCGGCAGAGATAACACATTTATTGACACCTAAAGGCATGGGTGTTGCAACCTGCATTGTACTTATAGGTGACAATTAGCCTGGTGTTTACACCGGGAGCTGATAATCAGCCTGCCCAATCAACTGACATTAACACTGACATTTACTCAGTAAAGCCATAACAGGATTATCGACAACATGACTATCTCTCCTGCCATATTCCGTGCGTACGATATTAGAGGCGTTGTTACCGAAACACTCACACCCGATGTGGTTCATGAGATCGGTCGTGCATTCGGCAGCGAATGTCATGAGCGCGGTATCGACACAGCGGTGGTTGCACGCGATGGCCGTTTATCAGGTCCGGCGTTGATTGAATCGTTGAGTAAGGGCATTGCCTCTACCGGCGTCAACGTCATTGACATTGGTATGGTGCCCACGCCCGTATTGTATTTTGCCACCTTCCACTTGAAAACCGGTACCGGCATCATGGTTACCGGCAGTCACAATCCACCAGAATATAATGGCCTTAAAATGATGGTTGAAGGTGATGCCTTGTTTGGTGACGGCATTACTGCATTGTACGACCGGCTACAAGCAGGCAACTTGCACAGTGGTAACGGCAGCTTGAGCGAACAGGATATTCTGGATGCTTATCTTGGTGAAATTACTTCAGGCATCAAACTAGATCGCCCGGTGAAAATTAGCTACGACTGCGGCAACGGCGTTGCCGGCGCTGCAGCACCACAATTATTCAAAGCACTGGGCTGTGAAGGTGAAGCTCTGTTCACAGAAGTGGATGGCAACTTCCCGAACCATCACCCGGACCCTGCCAAGCTTGAAAACCTTGAAGATCTGATTAAGTCGGTTAAAGACTCCAATGCAGAAGTCGGTCTGGCATTTGATGGCGACGGTGATCGCGTTGGTGTGGTCGACAACAAAGGCAACGTTATCTGGCCGGATAGACAAATGGTGTTGTTTGCACAGGATGTCCTTTCACGAAATCCGGGTGCTCGCATTATCTATGACGTTAAATGTTCAAAAGTATTGCCCGATGCTATCAGCGCAGCAGGTGGTGAACCCGATATGTGGAAAACCGGTCATTCGTTCATCAAGGCACGCATCAAGGAAACCGGTGCGTTACTGGGCGGTGAAATGAGTGGGCATCTGTTTTTCAAAGAACGCTGGTACGGCTTCGATGATGCACTTTACGCAGCCGCTCGCCTGCTCGAAATATTATCCAAAACCGATCAATCCACCAGCGAAATCTTCGGTGCCATTCCCGATAGCATCAACACCCCGGAACTCAATGTGGTGTTCGAACGTGATGGTGCGCACCACGAATTCATTGAAGCTTTCGCTAAAAACGCAAGCTTCGATGGCGCTAAACTGACAACCATCGACGGTGTCCGAGCCGATTTTGCTGATGGCTGGGGACTGGTGCGGGCCTCGAACACGACACCTTCGCTGGTTATTCGTTTCGAAGCCGACAGCGAGGCAGCATTGACTCGCATCCAGGACGAGTTTCGCGATACCATGAAAAAAACCGACGCAAGCGTTACTGCTCCGTTCTAGTCGCGAACTCGAGGCATCTATCCGCCCCGAGTCCTGCTACTCGGGGCACTGCAAAATTTGCGTTTAATATTCAGACCAACGCACGCAGTGTAGCCATATTTAGCGGACCATGACTGACCCCAAGGACACATCAACCAAAGCCCCACCCTCAGTCGATTTACAAGCCGCACGCAATACGGCGCGCGTTTTGAATGAAGCGCTGCCTTATCTAAAACGCTACTCAGGCCAGACCATCGTTATAAAATACGGTGGTAATGCCATGACCGATGAACACCTCAAGCGTTGCTTCGCCGAAAATATCGTCACCCTTAAACACGTCGGTATCAATCCGGTCGTGGTACACGGCGGTGGGCCTCAGATAGCGCAGATGTTGCAGCGTTTGGATATCAACAGTGACTTTCTTGATGGTATGCGCGTGACTGACGCCGCAACAATGGAAGTGGTTGAAATGGTACTGGGCGGTGTGGTGAACAAAAGCATCGTGTCGCTACTGAATCAAGTAGGTGGCAAAGCGGTTGGTTTAACAGGCAAAGACGCTGACTTAATTCTGGCCGAACCATTGCATCTGCCGGGACGGGATAAAAACGCGCTTGGCTTTGTTGGGCAGGTTAATACCATCAATACCGGTGTCGTGGGCAAACTGCAAGATCAAAATTTTATTCCGGTTATTGCACCCATTGGCACCGATGCAAATGGCGCCAGCTATAACATCAACGCAGATTTGGTAGCAAGCGCAGTGGCTTCAGAACTCAAAGCAGCACGCTTGCTGTTATTAACCAACACACCGGGCATTCTAGACAAAGAAGGCAACTTGCTAACCGGTATAACGCCGACTCAAATTGCTGCATTAATCGCCGATGGCACTATTCAAGGCGGCATGCTACCCAAGGTACAGTGCGCACTGGATGCAGTAGCGGCGGGTGTCGGGAGTGTTCAGATAATTGATGGACGCGTGGAACACGCGGTGCTATTGGAGCTGTTTACAGATCAGGGTGTTGGCACCCTGATTCGAGCCGATTAATAATCGGTCAATAAGCGAGTCGACTACTGGCGACCCATATCAGATTTTAGTTCGCGGTAACGAATCAGGTCGTCTTCAAACTTGGCGGCAACATCACTTCTCTCTGCCGCTTTAGAATCAATCAGAGACCAGGCGTTTTCGATGTTACGCTGAATACTGTGCTGCTCTGCATACAGTGATTCCTGTGCCTTCTCTTCACCACGGGATTTTTCCTGCTGTAAAATACGCTTGTCAACAACAGCGAGTCGGTCAGACAGAATTCGGATACGATCATCCAGTCGACTGATCAGCCCGTCAATCATACCAATGCGGTCATCACGGGTACGCGTCAGGTCTTCCTCGGTGGTAAACGTTGCAAGCAGTGCTCTGTCACGGATGCGAGCCAGCTCTCTGTCTCGTTCTTGCTTACGCGCTTCACGCCGCGCTTCTCGACTTAAAACCTCTTTAACAACCACACCCTGCTTACTCAGGATGGAGTGACCGTCATCCTGCTGAGAACTGGGCGCTCTGTCCTGATAGGTAGTCAGACCGCTTTCTTCGTACCGATAGACTTTGTTCTGAGCTTGCGCAGAGGCGCTGAAAATCAAACCCGAAAAAATCACCAGAACGCTTTGGCGAATCATTTGATTGTCGAGATTTCTCATTTACACGGTTCCAAGATGTATGCAGCCATATCGAGACTCATTCTCAGTCCATTGGTCTGCCTTTCATGGCGCAATCCAAGCGCACAACTAGCTAGCGTCCGAATACAAAGACCTTTGAAGCCTGACGGTCGCTTTCTGTGAGCAGAATCAATAGTTGTGTGACGTGTACAATCCAACCCATGAGAATCATCACCATTAATGTGAACGGCATCAGGTCTGGCGCAAAAAAGGGCTTTTTCACCTGGCTTTCCAGACAGAAAGCGGATGTTGTCTGTGTGCAGGAAACCAAGGCTCAGCTCGATCAGCTCAGCGACCCGGTTTTTCACCCAAAAGGCTTCCATTGTTACTACTACGACGCGGCCAAAAAGGGCTATAGCGGCACCGCCATTTACGCCAAAATCAAGCCACGAAAAATCATCAAAGGTCTGGGTATTGACTGGATTGATAACGAAGCGCGTTACCTTGAAGCCCAGTTCGGCAATCTGAGCGTGGTGTCTTTATATATGCCCTCAGGCTCCAGCGGCGACGTCAGGCAAGGGTTTAAATTCGAGATGATGGACGCGTACCTGCCACATCTGCAAAAACGCAGACGCTCCAGAAAATCGCAGATTGTGTGTGGTGACTGGAATATCGCTCATACAAAAGCAGACATCCGCAACTGGCGAAGCAACCAGAAGAATTCAGGTTTTCTGCCTGAAGAACGCGACTGGATGACCGCCCTGTTTAACAAACACAAATACGCGGATGCGTTTCGACAACTACCGCAGAAAGAGCATGAATACACTTGGTGGTCTAACCGGGGACAATCGTGGGATAAAAACGTGGGGTGGCGTCTGGACTACCAGGTGATCAGCGACGATTTGAGCGATAAGGTTCAAAAAACAAAAATCTATCGTAACAAACGATTTTCAGATCACGCCCCATTTATCGTGGACTACGATGTCGAGATCAACGCCTGACAAAACCCCGCTATTACTGGTATTTGCAGCGTTGGTGGTGGGTATTAGTTGCTCCGCCATATCGTTCGTATTCATTCGGGAAAGTGTTGAACGTTCAATCATGCTGGCTGCCTGGCGAGTCTTGCTTGCAGCCTTGATTCTTGCACCGGCTTATTACAGCGCAAGAAAGCGATTTGGTGATGCCTCGTTTATCAATGTTGTTAAACGCTCACTTATACCAGGCCTTATTCTATCTATTCACTTTATTGCCTGGGTCATCGGCGCAAGATTGACACCTGGTGCCAATGCCACATTGATGGTTAACCTGATGCCGCTGGTTATGCCATTTTTCATGTACTTTCTGTATCAGGAAAGCCTGCAACGCCGCGAGTTAATGGCAACAGGTCTTGCGTTAATCGGCATTATCATCCTGTCTGTCAACGATGTGCAAATTAACCAAGAACACTTTACCGGTGATGTGCTGTGCCTGATCTCAATGGTGCTGTTTGCAGCCTATTTGTCTCTGGCCAGAAATAATCTGGAAGCGGTACCCAGTGTGTGGCTGTACGTGGTACCAATGTATACCGTTGCAGGGTTATGTTCGTTGCTGATTGCCGCCGCCACGGGGCCGATCATGCCCACGTTTGACTGGTACAACCTGTTAATGGTTTTTCTGCTCGCCGCCCTGTCTACGGTCATTGGCCATACCGCCCTTAACTATGCGATGAAAAGATTGCGCGGACAAACCGTTACTTTAATGAATTTGTCCGGGTTCGCTATTGCAGGATATGCAGGTTATCTTGTGTACGACGAAGTGCCAACGCGATGGTTTTATCTTGCCGGGGCGTTCATTGTTAGCGGGATAGTAATTGTGGCGTTGAAGCCGAAAGCATCTTCTGGGTCAGCGCAAAAATCCTGACAGCAGTCAGCTTTCGGTTTCGGCAACGCCTCTGGCAGGTATTGCATCAGCATCACCCCGATACCAGTCCATAGCCAATGCCAGCGCCTCGTGTAACTCGAGCACATCAGCACGTGAGGTTCGCTCTATTTGCAGTGGTTTAGGCTCATTCGCCAGCACGATATCAAGCCGGTAGCGCGCTTGTTGTACAAATGCGATAAAGGATGAAACAAACATCAAGATTATGCACAGCCCTAACAACAACCAGTTCAATGCCAATGGTGGCGTATCGTTTACGATTCGCAGTACCTGCCACAAGGTCAGCAGCAAGGATATAAAAAACACTATACCAGCAGCTATTCGAGGTGGGCTAAGACTGACTAAAGTGAGTTTTTGTATATAACGAACCGCGTAACTGGTGTTCTTGATTTCCAGCCAGGAGGGAGTAACGGTTATTTTTTTTCTCTGATAAAGAATTTCTTCATCAGGTAACGACCGGGACGCGATCGATTGCATTAGTGCAGCACCGGCGGTGGCTCTGGCGCATCTTCAAAGTCATCGAAATCTTCATCAATGCTGAATTCGGGTTCAAGAGAAGAATGATGTAACAGCATGCGCCACCCACCATCTTCCCGATGATAGATATTGGTCGATACCATAATACTGATCAGTTGCCCATCGAGTTCCATTTCTTCACGCACTAGATGAATAGCCAAACCATCACTTTCGGTTTGCAGCGCATCGGAAATGGAAAATGCAATGGCGGGAGATTCTGCGAACATGTCAGAGAAGCTTTCCAGTACTTGCGTACGACCTTCAATACGCGTCGCGCCCGGATGTATACAGACAATATTGTCATCGAGCGACCATACCTGGCCCAACGCCTTGATGTCGGAGCGCTCGATGGCCTCATAAAAAGCAATTTCTGCTTCTTCGGGAGTGTTGAATTTTTCTGTCACAGATAGATTGAAATTCGTTGTTCGGGGAATGATACCGCAGATGGGATAATTCGGTGCCCCGACAGTAAGTAAATCACGTCTCAGGCAGATTCTGCCGGTAAATACTCACGCCAGTTGTGCGTCTCGTCACCAAAAACCATGAAGTGCGGATTGAGCAAAGACTCCTGCGTGTTGTACTTCAAATCGCGCAAATTGGTATCCGTAATGTGCCCGCCTGCTTCTTCAACTATGCATTGAGCAGCAGCGGTGTCCCATTCTGAAGTAGGGCCAAGGCGTACGTATAAATCTGCAGCACCCTCGGCAACCAGACATGACTTTAATGATGAACCCATTGGCACTTCATTGTGAGCACCTAACTTGTCCAGAAAAGCCTGCAGCCGTTCGCTGACAACCGGGCACCGACTACGGGCCACAGTTAGCTCACCTTCGCCAGAAGGGGCTGGACGCACGTGGATTGATTCCGGCTTCTGGTTACCTATCTGTTTCCATGCGCCTTGTCCACGAGTGCCGTAGTAGCAAAGGTCCATCACAGGCGCAGTAACCACACCCAATATCGGCTGGCCATTGGCTATCAGCGCAATATTGACTGAGAATTCACCGTTACGACGCATGAATTCACGCGTACCATCAAGTGGATCGACCAGCCAGTAGTGAGTCCAGTTATGGCGGACAGCATAAGGCACTTGTTCGGACTCTTCCGATATAACCGGAAAGGCTTCCGGCAATGCACTCAGGGCATCCAGGATAATATTATGCGCTTCAAGGTCGGCCGTTGTGACCGGAGTGTTGTCAGGTTTAATAGCAACGGTGTAGTCAGTTTCATACACCTCTGTGATGCGCTGACCCGCAGCACGGGCAATGGTCAATGCCTGCTGGGTCAATCGTTTGGTTGTCTCGGGGTCGAGAAGCATCCCACTTCTTCCAGTCGCTTACATAAATGATAGCGGTCATTTCGAGAAATGGTTAACTCATACGCTGCGTATTAATACGCAAAAAGCAGAACATCAGACCAAGAACAAGCTGGCAACAAGGAATAAGATTAAACAATACCGGTCAGGTACCCTGATTTATATTCCCGTTATGCTGAATACGATACCGGCCGCCACCATCAGGTCGGGTGCGCTGTTTCAGCGTATCAACCAGCGGTCGGGGGGCATTGGCCGACGGTGTTAATAAAAGATTGGTTCGATAATCACCGTTGGGCGACAAACTAACGGTGCCGTCGAGTGACAGATCACCACCTTGAGATTTCAGTGTGACCAGATGAGTTTGATTATCTTCCGGATTCACCACTACATCGAATTCGCCCAGGTTGGCCGAAATCTCCGGGCCGTATAGACGGGTAACAATAGTGGCGTTATTCCATTTTAATGTTCCATCAAAAGTGTCCAGCAACTGATTGACCAGCTGTACAGAGTCTATTTGTCCATCGATTTTGCCACTGAATTCGGCCACCGGTCCGGGTAATAACACTTCGAGTTCTTTTGCGTCTGCATTGAAGGTTAAATCGGAAACGTGCAGATCACCATTCCATTGCCGTCGCACCTGGCCATCACCGCCGCCACCATAGCCTTCAAACCGCACGTTCGCACCAGCTCCGCCTTTTAGTAAGGCGCCCGGCGCGAGCTTCCAGCCCACATTCTTAAATTCCAATGGCAACAAGTCATCAGCGTACTGAACATTGGCAACCTGCCCATTGAACAGTTTTCCGGTCACACCGGCTAACTGCACAGGCTGGATTTGCGGCTTGATTCTGTTTATCAACGGTGCAGCTGGAAACAGGAACACCAGCGACACGACATAGACGAGCAAGCCAAGCAACACGAGGCGCACAACGCGCATCAATTTTTCTCCATATTAAATCGCGCACTCACCATACCGGATGTTTTCGGGCTTCTGGAAATATTCAGGGTGTCGACAGTGAGTCCATACAATTCAAGATCGGCCAATACCAGAACCAGCTTGTCAAATTCAACTTCCGAGAATTGCACACGTGCACCATTAGCACCGCGTGGCTCAACACGATCGGGTTTACCGAGATCACCAGCACGAATACGCTCATCGATTAAGGTGTAAGGCGCTTTACCGCCATCGTCTTTGGCAACGATGGCCGTACCGCCACCAAGCGCGTCGATCTTTACTTTCGCTGCTTCCATTTTCTGCAAAGTTTCACGCTTGGTGTTAATGAGCGTTCGGTTGTCATTAAGACCAGTCACCAGTGGATACCAAACAAACGCATACAGACAACCGATCAGTGCAAGTACACTGACTGCAATAACAATGACTCTGTCCCGTGGGGTCTGTCTTAAATACCAATCTTTCATGTGACTATTATCTGTTGCCTACCGAGCTTGTTTATTCAAATTCTTAAAAATCTGTTTATTCAATTCGGATGCGTCCGCGAAGACCATCTTTTTCATTGTTTGCAGATTGAACCGTCATAACCAGGTCACCGCGTTTCTTAAGCTCCGCTTTGAGCAGATCGAGAGTGGGTATGGCATCGGTGGTCAAATCAAGATCGAACCGACCCTCGCGAAAACTAATGGAACGCAATGTGGTTTGCGGCTGTGTTGCAAGACTTGCAGCTATTTGACTCAGGTTACTGGTAAAGCCATCGAAGTCACCGCCACTGAGTTTCTTTATATGGTTTTCCATTTGCGTTAGCGGGCGCACCATACGCGAATTGGGCAAAGCCTCTTTAAACACGTCGGCCATTTGTGCATCAAGCTGCTCAACTTGTGACCCCAGCGCCCGGAATTCCAACCACTTGCCAGCGAACAGCACAGCACCCAGTACACAAGCCAGCATGGCTGTCCAACGCCACGGTTTCCAGGTTTTATCAAACTGTGTTTTAGGACTGTAATCGCCTTGCAGGAGATTAATACGTGGCGCACTGGCAAGCCCACTGGCATACAAACTTAATCTGCTGTCACAGTTGCGTGTTTCCACATCCATGTTTTCCGGTGCCGGCATACTTGCCTGCGGGTTGGTTCGATAGACCACCATATTGGCGGTAGCATCTTCAGGCAAATCCTGTTGTGCACCGTCGAGCATGATGCCGGCCATGGATGAGTCAGTGGTAAAACCTTTATAACCATTCAACCGCACCACCGCATTATCGGTATCAACCAAAGCAGTCCAGGTGGTTTCACCCATTTCATCTGATTCGAATTTTGGCAGTGCCAGGGTTTCGGGCACAATCTCCGATGGCCGCAAGCCAGCTTGCGCACAAAGATCTCGCACTATATCCATGGAGTCACGACCAACCACGGCAACCGGATAATTATCAGACTTGCCTCGCGCTCCAATGGCAAAGTGCAACGAATCGACATCGTCCGCCAATTGATCTTCGAGTTGAAATGGAATTGCCTGCGCAGCACGTGCAGCCGAGCCGCCCGGAACTATCGCTTCTGCAAGCAGCACATCGTTGCCGGGTAATACCAGCGTTGAGCGACGACCTTCCACCGCTTTTGCCGCCTGTTCAAGCGTCCCCGATTGCTCCTCGGATGTTAGCGCACCGCGATCGTCAGCCATGGCCCAGATCACATGATCTTCGCCAATTCTCGGTAAATGTATGATGACGTGTTTGGCCAATGCCCTGTTTTCCAACTGTTTTCGAGTCGGCTATTAAGCCGACAATCGGTGTCTGTATTCCAATCCGCGTGCCATACCGGCTCACTTAGAGAGTAAATTACCTGTCCAGAGCCTTATAAAGTGTCTCTGGCACGAAAAATCACCTTTGAACGGCCTTCACTATCCCGCTCTAGTAACGAATATTGCGTTAGCGTTGCGCTACCACCAGTAACGTCAACGCGTATTTGATAGTAGCGCGATGTAACAGATAAGCTACTTTCCTGAGCTACCACCGCTTCACCACTTTCGACAGCAGCTTCAGTAATAAAATCCTGCACAAACAAATACGGTTCCAGCTCAACATCTTCAGCTAGCGTTTCCGGTGCATCGTCTGCTGCCAGATCGAATATATCTTCACACGCCGGGTAATCGGCATAAGCACCCGTTTCCCAGCGCGACAGATCAGCACCTAGTGGCTTTAAATAGTCTGACAGCGATGACAACACTTCCGGTGTTGCCGTATTGACATTAACCGGTGTTGGACCTGCAGCCGTTGGCAACGCAGCCACATGCGGTAACAACAGTTTGTAGTCTTCTTTCTCTTCCTCCACTGACGGACTGAAGCCTTTGACCAGCTGCAATTCGCTAACGGAACTGAACGGGCCGTTTGTCGCACGGTACGCAGGGCTTAAGCCTGTGTAGTAGTCATCTTCCGCACCCTCCGGGATAGTCGCGTTAAAATCTGCGTCTACCCAGTCGACAATGGCATCTGCCTTGATCACGTCGATATTCAGTTCACCAAGCAAACGCTTGAGCGTTCCCACCTGATCTTCTACCGCCACACCTTCCGCGTTCACTATGTTATTCAGGTTGAACCGACCTTGCATGTCCACAATGCAACCTTGCAGCAACATATCGTCGATCGAAATCGGCGGTATGGTTTGCGCCCAGTCGTCGTCGAGCGAATCAGTTTTCTCGCGTAAACCTGCTTCGTGGTCCAAAAACAACAGTGCAGCGGCGAAGCGCTCACCACTATTGGCAAAACTGCGTGCGTTCTGAATAATCGCCTCGTTCTGCTCGCGATGAATGTCGAGTTGCTGCCTTTTTGTTATGGCTACTACAGTTATAGTCCCTAATGCCACAACCAACAGCGCAGTGAGTATCGCAACACCGTTTTGTTTACGTTTTCGCGAAACAGACATAACTATCCCGGTAACCCGAACACGCGGATGACCGGCCCGAGATCATCTAGCACAAAGGTGAATTCAAGCGCTCTGGGCAAGCCTGGGTCTTCCTCAACGTTTAACGGTGGCCATTGATCCTGCCAGCTTCCTTCCGGATCCATAAAGCGCACTGTCAATTCTTCGACGCCTGTAAGCAACTGACGACGTTTCGTGGGCGCTTCTTCAAGCGAGTCCAGGTGATACCAATAACTTCTTAACAGCCGATCATCTTCAAGCGAGTAGGAAACACGCTGCAAGGATGAGCGAGCGGGCAGAATATCGGCTGCCGGATTCGCCCAGCCAGCACGTGTAAAGTCCATTAACGATGCGCCCTGTAAATTGTATTGGAACGCAGGCAGGATAGAGTCGACTGATGATCGAACCGGGCGATCAATAATCTGCGTTATGTCTTCGGTCAGCCAATAGAAAGTTCGCTGCAATTCAACCAGTCGATCAGATTGCGCTTCTATGCGAGTACGCGAGGAAGTTATCTGCTGCAACATCGAGAAACCGGCCGTGCCGATAATGGCCAGCAGAAACATGGCCACCATGACTTCCATTAGCGTAAACCCGCGTATTAACGAGTTAACGCGAGGTTTTCCAAAGCCACTGTCTTTTCGCCAGGCCTGCATGATTAAAACCGATGCTTCGGGTCACCGGCAAATCCGGTGACTGAATAAATATAACTTTCTTTGTCCGGGTCGAGTCGCACTTCGATATCCATGCGGCGTAAACCCAGTTCTTCTTTCTTGGTCCGGGTACGCACAAACCAGGTTTGCCGTGCCATGTCGACTTCAATGTTCTTGGTGCCAAGCTCTGGCCAGGTTGGCATAGCCTGTAAGGTGTTCAGATGATTGGCAGCCACCCAGCGGCCTACTTCACGTTCGCGTAGTTTGCCACTACGATACGCGCTGGCGCCGGAAGCCGAAACCAGTGCCGACACACCAACCGCCAGTATGGTCATGGCCACGAGCACTTCTATCAGCGTAAAGCCTCTGAAACGTCTTCCACCACGTGAAGGCACTACTTTTGTGCACAAGTGCATCATCAGTTGAGGTGTTCGATAACAATGGGCTCAATCTCGCCCGTTGATATGGCGTGCTCATGCTCGGCATCTTTGTCGGCAATAACAATACGAAAATCAGGCATCATTTCACCGTTTGACAAGAACAAAACATGTGGCTTGATGGGGTCTTCGTCGCTGGCGTTGGCAATTTCATCTTCAAGCTCTTCAAGCACAATGGGTATGCCCGAAATATCAACCTGAAACTCCATTTCAACCGGCACCTCAGCAAACTTCAGTCGATCGTCTTCGAGTATTTGCCAGGTGCCCTCACCGTCTTCGTTATTGGTAAGGATGTAGAACTCGTAGTTGTTAGGATGAAACCGGATGCCCAGTTGCTGCCGAGCGTAGACCGCTTCATCAGCGGCCAACATCATTAATAAACGGGTGCGCTGCGCACTGTCGCGAACGATAGTGCCAACGTTTCGAAAATCGATCTTTAACACCACAGCGCCAGCCATGATGGCAATGATCGCAACCACGACCATGACTTCTATCAGCGTAAAGCCACCAATGCGTCTTGCACGCTGCACAGAATTTAACTCCGTGTTGTGATCAGCCAGCGGCTAGTTGGCGTTGGAGATGTCCTCGCCGACACCCTCACCACCTTCAACACCGTCAGCTGCCAGTGAAATAAGATCGAAATCTCCATTCTCGCCCGGACTTACGTAGATATAGTCGCGACCCCAGGGATCTTTTTGCAAACTCTTCAGGTAGCCATCTGACCAGTTAGCTGGCTCAGGGTCACCGGAGGGCTTTTCAACCAGCGCCATTAAACCCTGATCGGTTGACGGATACGCATAGTTGTCGAGTTTGTACATTTCGAGCGCTTGTGCAATTTTACCGATATCGGTTTTTGCACGAACCACTCGGGCCTTGTCGGGATTACTCATAATTTTGGGAACAACTGCGGCACCCAGAATAGCGATAATCGCCACAACCACCATAATTTCAATGAGCGTAAAGCCAGCGTGGCGCGAGACTTTTACACTTGCGCGCATATTGTTCTTGACCATAGTACTCTTGACCATCTTTGTGACATTCTCCAAAAAACCGGTTTTTAGCTAGTTAACACTAATTACAACAAGAATAGCACGGTGATTTGACCGCACAGGCCAATCTCACCAGTGTATTGCTGTAGCGTAAAGTGTGCCGTGTACTACCCTGTGACACACGATGAAACGATTAATTCTCCAGACTATCCGCCACGTCACAGAACCCGCATACCTGCTGGCCATCGGCCTAATTGCACTGTGTGTCTCGCTGCAGGCAATCGGGCTGGATACCACATTGCGTTTCGACCGGGATGCCATCGGCGCCGGGCAGCCGTGGTTGTTGCTAACCGGTAATTTCGTGCACCTTGGCTCCAGCCACCTGTTGATGAATATGGCCGGACTTGTACTGGTGGTTGCGTTGGTCTGGTCCCGCTTCACCTGGATTGAATGGGTGCTGATCACGCTGTTTTCAAGTCTGGTCGTTGGCGTCGGGCTGTACTGGCTCGACAAAGATGTCTTCTGGTACGTCGGGTTCTCGGGCACGCTGCACGGACTAATCATTGCCGGATGTTTGGCCGATCTGCGTTACTACCCGAAATCGGCAGGCGTACTCTTGGTGTTAATTATCGGCAAGCTCGTATGGGAACAGCTTGCTGGTGCGCTACCGGGGAGTGAGTCGGTTGCAGGTGGAAGCGTGGTGGTAAACGCACATTTGTACGGTGCAATTGGTGGTGCGTTTATTGGTGCGTTGTTAATGATGAGAGGCAGGAAAACAAAATTGCCCAAGTGATGCGCCAAAGTGCAGAATTTGCATGGTTGTGGTTGAACCGCGTCACAGAATGATTGCTTGGCGCGGTGCTAAAATCATACCTGTGGTTTTAGCGAGTACCCCCCATGGCCAATCACACCGAGTCCGACCATATTCTTCCCGGTCTTGCCGTTGTCGCACTTGCGTTCATGATGCAGCAAGTTGGTCCCAACTGGAACATTTTTGGCGTTTCATTATTCGGCATCGTTGGGCTTCTCACCGCCGTTACACTGGTGTTGTATATCGTATTCGTCGTGAGTCCGAGAAACCGGGCGGCGCGAGATGCCCGAACAAAAAAAAACGCTGACTAATCTTAACCACCCTGGTCCGAACAGAATCCGTAGCTGACGCCAATTCGTGAAATTTGGTTTACCCGGTGCCGCGCGATCATCGCTTCAGCAGGTGCCATAACAGGGTTGAACTATCAAGATCAGCCGTTGACGAATTGCTCTGCTCCGGCAACCGGTACCAGGGAATAAAAGGCGTATCGTGATGCTCTCTATGTCGATTGATGTTGTAAGGCCAGATAGTTAATCGACCCAGCCAACCCACTCGCCAACTGTAAGTCCAGTCGTGATCAACACCTGTGTAGGCAGTGGCACCGCCATGCTCAGCAAAACTCCTTAATTTCTGCAATAGATTGGTTATTGTTAACATCGGTATAAACCAAAGCAGGGAAATTTTTAGCGCTATAGAAAAGGAGTGAACAAAAACAATTATCGCCATGCACGACCATAACAACACAGCAATCCATGTAGCCGGGTTGATTTGGATTACCCGGTTTTCTCGCCTCCACGCCAGAATGGTTTTAATGGCATTAATCAGAAACAGATCGGCCACCACCTGATGAATTAATTTGGCCAGGGGTAGTGCTTTGTACTGCCAATGCTGATTGGCAAACAGGATGGTGCGTTCAGGGTCACGCTCATGACCAAGTTGTCGATGATGGCTAATATGCAGCGGACGAAAAACTTCAACGGGAAGCAAAAAGGGTACGCCAGCGAAGAGATTGATAATAAAGTCGTTGAGTTTTGGATTTCGAGCGACCAGGCCATGAACCGCATCATGGAAAAGCATAAGCAGTGCATGTTGACGCGTAGCCAGAACAATAATGCCCGTTATCCACAACAAGGCCGAATCGCTGCTGCAACAAACGGCTATCGTTGCCACGATCATGGTCCACTCGAACAGCAGCGCCGTGAGCGTTCGACTGTCAACAGTTGGTTTCATTGATAATGCGATGATCGGAACTCAGCGAACGGGTTACAAGGTACCATAACCGAATGGATGCAAAAATAGCTACAAGCGTGGTGCCAGAACTATCCGAGGCGACCAGCGATGTGTCAGTCAGAGATCAGACACTCAGTGCATCTGTGGTTGAACGCTCCACTTTGAACAAAAAACTGATTGAGCGCATGTTCGCGCTTTATGCCAAACACTATTCAGATACTGCCTGGTCGACGTTCACAAACGACTTAAGCAGTAAAACCCACGTGCTGCTATTACGCAACGGAGAAGATCTGCTCTGCGGATTTACCACGCTGCAATTGTATGAAACTAACGCGGCCGGCGAGCGCCTTCGTGTCGTCTTCTCCGGCGATACCATTATTGAGCCTTGTCACTGGGGCAATAATGCACTGGCATTTGAATGGCTACGATTTATCGGGCAAGTACAAAGAAGCAATCCGACACTCCCGCTCTATTGGCTGCTCATTGTTAAGGGCCATCGCACCTATCGTTATCTTTCAACGTTCGCCCTACGCTACATACCACATCACAATCACGCTTCAAGCGAACAGTTAACCGATTTATTAAATGCCATTGCTTTGGAAAAATTTGGTAATGCATTCAACCCTGACACAGGCATTGCACGCTTCGGACCACGAAGTGGCCGTTTAAATTCACAGCTTGCAGACATTCCGGCGGCTCATCTCAAACGCGAAGCAGTACGTTTTTTTGTTGAGCTTAATCCCGACTACAGACTGGGCGATGAACTGGTGTGTCTGTGCAAGGTCTGCGAAGATAATATGCGCCCTCTTGCACGCAGGGTATTTCTGGACCGCTAGGCAGCACATTCAGTTGAACAACACATTGGAACCGGTCACCGCTGAGTCAAGAAACCACATTGTCGGCAAGCCTTCACACTCCGATATTGAATATCGACTCGCCACTCAAGACGATAACCAAGCAATTTTGGCGTTTATGTCGTCGCAGCCCATGAGCGCCGGGTTGCAAATGCGATTTGACCGATCACCTGATTACTTCGCTCTGTCAAAAGCACACGCCGAGGAAGTTGAAACTCATCTTTTTTTGCAAGCGGGAATTATTGTGGGTATCGCTAGCCTTGTAATAAGAGACGGCTTTGTTAAAGGCAGGTCTGAACCAGTGGTGTATCTTTGTGATCTTCGCATACAACCGGGCAGGAGGCTTGCGGGTCGCTGGCACAAACTATTTATGCAGCGAATGCAGCAGCTGGTAAAGCAAAGAGGTGTCCGGTACGCATTTACTGTTATCTTGCGTGAGAACCGGTCTGCTCATAATTCGTTACTGCGAAAACGACGTTTTAACTTCGATCAACTTCGTGGATTTAGCACGGTCAGTATTCTGGCTCGAAAGCCATGGGTTAAATCATCAACAAAACCTGTTATCAGGCATGCACTACAATCCGACATGAGTTCAGTGCAATCGTTTTTGACTGAAACGAATCGTGAACAACCTCTTGGTGTGCATTTCGATGATGGTACGTTTACAAAACGTCTGTCTGAATGGCCTAATCTTACTATTGAAGATTTTCTATTGGCCTTTGACGAATCTGGCACCTTGATAGGTTGTCTTGCACCGTGGGATTATTCTGCACTCAAGCGCGTTGTTATTGATGCTTTGCCCTTTAGCGCAAACGTACTAAGAAATATTATCAATCTCAGCGCTCCCATTACCGGTAGACCAGTAATCAGTGAGCCTCCCAACGCACAACTTCCTGACGTGGCCATTACTCACATAGCCATAGCCGATCGTTGCCCTGATATTTTTGCAGCGCTTATAGATGTTGCCGTTAAAGAGCTTTTTTCACAAAAGCGATTCGCTACCATCAGTTTATGCTTGTTCGATGATGAATCTCTATGGCAATCGCTGCGTCACTATTGGTATTACAGCACCCCAATGGATCTGTACAGCATGAAGTTAGTTCCAGATACACCGGATTTAAGTTCTGAAGAGAATCGTGTTCCCGGTTTTGAGTTTTATCTGGCTTAAACCAATTCCAGAGTTTTTAAGGCTGGGGTCTTAAGACGCTGTGATTCCATAAAAGCGGTATAAGCCAACGCTGCCCAAAGCCGCCCTGTATCCAGCCCATGGCCTCCAAGTACTGGCTGTGCATGATCAAGCTCAGGTAACTCAACGATGGGCAATCCGATCATTTTCTGATCCTGCATAAAGAACTGTCCATCATGAGCGTGCTCTGCTCGAAGTCGCGTTAATCGCTTGTGCCAGGAATCAGCCCAACTTGTTGCTTTTGCAGACCAGCTAACAGCATGCAATACCGGCACCTTAGGCTTGTGTGTGAGTAACCAACCGCTCAGTTCCGTATCCCTGTTTTTTGTTATGGCAGCAGCTCCTTCACGAAACCATCGAGTCTGCAAGGCTTTACCGATAATAGTGTCAGAAACCGCGCGTGAGCGCTGCAGGTCTTCAATGACCCACGAGTGACCTACTGGTAATTGAACCATGACTATTGCTGCGCACCGATGCTGTAGCAGGTCAGAATTGTCTAAAGCCCAAAGCGCATCTATGCCACCTTTGCTGTGGGTGCACCAGATAAATTTCTCGTTTGGTTTTAACCACTGAGATATTGCAGACTCAATACGACGTGATTGTGTTTTAACATCGTATCGCGTTGAAACTGGTGTTTTAAAACACCGGTGACCGTGTGTTTGAAATGAATTCCGCGCTCCACCAAAGCACTGAGGAAGCCATTCCGCAAACAATCCGGGAGTCAGAACAACAGACAAAGTCTCCGGCGCGTGTAACTGTTTGTGCCAGGCGGCCTGGAACAGCTCTGTTCGATTGAGTTCCTTATCAATCGCTGGCCAATTTGTTTGCGGGTAACGTTCTCTAAACACACCAAAGTTATCGGGTGTCCAGCCTTTCTTGTGCCTTGAGAAATACGCTATCATGCTGGCATTATGACTGATTCCCAAAATGCAATGGCACATTCAGCAGCAACGGCGCGTGAGCTTGAGCACGCGCAGGCGAATTTCGATCGGATAAACATTGCAGTACTCAGCGCACAGCTTATGGCCTGGGCAGCTTTGTTGGTGGCCATGACACATACCAATCATTGGTTCTTATTGCTGCTTGAACTATATTTCTTTTGTTTGATGATGCAGGGTGTGTTTTCCATGATGCATGAAGGCTTTCACGATCACGCCCATCGTAGAAAGTCGGTTAATAACGTTATGTGTTGGCTTGCCAGTACGCTGTTTGGCGCATCTGCCACTTTTATAAAAGTGAATCATATCGGGCATCATTATCGTAATCGTACCGACGCTGAGATGGTCGACTACGTAAAACCCGATGAATCTCGCGTAAAAAAAACCATCGCTTACTACCTGGGCATTGTCGGTGGTATCTGGATCGGTGCCAGTCTGGGCAGCTTAATCATCACGTTAATACCCGATGTGTGGTTGCAGAAATTACAAAAAAGCAGCGAATCAAACACTTATGCCGCAGCTCTGGGCGATTTTACCGAACCCGATTTTCATCGAATTCGCATAGAAGTTGTGGCCGGTTTGTTTTTCTGGATTGCTGCCTGGTGGCTACTGGGCTTTAGTGCAACTACCGTGTTACTTGCCTACGGTGCGTTTGCGTTTTCCTGGTCATCGCTTCAATGGATTTACCATGTTCGCACACCACTCGATGTTGTCGAAGGAACCTATAACTTGCGCTCATCACGACTGGTTCGCTGGTTCTTTTTAAATTTCAACTACAACCTGACGCATCATCGCGACCCTGGCTTACGCTGGCAATTGCTACACAAAGTCAGCAACCTTGAAGAAACAAGACCATTCTGGCGAACCTGGCTATCGATCGCCAAACCACCTTCTCCTATACCTGATGAACCACAATTTCAGAAAACGTATTACTAACGCTCAGCAGACCTGACGACGTTACTGTGGAGCATCAGTATCACAAGCTTTGGGAGGGCTTTCGCATTGCGGCAGAACCGGCAATGCAGCGCTTCGCTCAAAGCCACACCGCTCCACGCGAACAACAACTTGCTAAACTGAATCAGATCATTGAATCAGGCAAGCATACTGAATTTGGTCGAACACACCAATTCTCAGCAATACATTCATACGAAGATTTTGCCGCTCACGTACCAATTGCAGATTGGCAAGCAACAAGCGTATGGGTAGACAAAGTATCCCATTCCAGCCACCCCATTCTCAGCGCTGAATCGCCCTTGTTCTTTGAACCAACCAGCGGCTCCAGTGCAAAGCGAAAGCTCATACCTTATACACCGCAACTTTTGGTGGAATTTCAGTCCGCCATTATTGTTTGGCTTGCGTCTCTATATGATGCTTGCCCGGCCATTGCAAATGGACGAGCGTATTGGTCAATGTCTCCTCAAGTTCAAACTATCGAGTCAACATCGAATGGCACGCCTATCGGATGCGGGAGCGACATTGGATACCTGCGCGACAGTATCGTGCTGCCGTTATTACAAAGCGTATTGAATCCTCCAGGATTAAACGACGACGCACATAGCTCACTATATGAGTGGCGCATAAAAACGCTGGTGGCCCTGATCGATGCAGACGACTTGTCCATGATCAGCGTATGGAGCCCCACCTTTCTATTGACTTTACTTGCACCTATGCTGCAAGCGTGCTCATCACTAACACTAGCGGACAAAGAGGTGCTGAACACCGTTCGCGACAACATAAAAAGGCACCGTTTACACGCATTTGATCTTGCGTGTGATTCAGCAAACTTCAGTGCGCTGTGGCCAAGACTGATGGTGGTTAGCACATGGACTTCAGGGCCAAGCCAGGTGTATGCTGACCGACTGGCAGCTTGTTTTCCACAAACAAACATTGTACCCAAAGGACTGCTTGCCACCGAAGGGGTCGTCAGCATTTCCTACGGTTTAACTGAACATTGTCCACTCGCATTGGACAGTCATTTTCTTGAGTTTCTCTGTGAAGATGGCAGCGTACTATTGGCGGATGATTTACAGCCCGGCAATCGCTATCAACCACTTCTAACCACCGGTGGCGGGTTTTATCGCTACAGACTTGGCGATGTGGTGGAAGCAAGTAAATTGGAAAGTACAGCAAGTGTTAATTCGAGAAGTGAGCGTAGTACAGATTTACTGTGCATCAATTTCATAGGACGCGCCGATACTCGATGCGATCTTGCTGGCGAGAAGCTCGATGAAAAACTGGTTCAAACAGCGTGTAAAAGTTTAACCGATTCGGGTGTCAGCTATGTGCTGGTTCCCAATACAGATGGTACGCAGCCCGGATATGTGCTTATAGTGGGCGAGAAGAATCCAGACATATCGAAATGTATGCGCGATAAGGCAGAGCGTGGGTTAATGAATATTCACCACTATGCCCAGGCATATAAATTGGGGCAGATTGCTCCGTTGGAATTACACAGCTGTGCCAATGTGGCTGTGTTACTGCAATCGGCCTGGGAGTCATCCGGTCAGGTAGCCGGTGACTACAAACCGTCTGTGTTAGTGTCATCACTACCATTGGCGCAGGCTATTCTCAAACACTGTCACGCTGGAACGGAGGCTGCTCAATGACTACTTCACTCGATACTTCACACGCAATCGATACTGAAAACGAATCACAGACTAAACCTCTGCAGCACAATAACCCGAATGTGCTTCATGATCGTCGAGAACATCACGACTGGTTGTCATGCGATCAATTGAAAGAGCATTGGTACGTAGCTTGTACCAAGCGCGAGCTTGAGCGCAAAAAAGTGTGGCCTGCAAAAATTCTGGGGCTGGGCATTGTCGTGTTTCACAGCAACGATAACAGCATTGGAGCACTGATAGATCAATGCGTCCATCGAGGTACGGCTTTGTCGGCGGGTAAATTGAATGATGGCTGTATAACCTGCCCTTATCATGGCTGGAGGTATAACAAGGAAGGCAGAGTCACTCATGTACCCAGCATCGATGGCAGTTCACCACCTGATAAACCACATCGTTTTTCACAGCGATCTTTCCCGGTCAAAGAAGCTTATGGACTGGTATGGGTGTTTCTTGGCGACAGCTCACCCGAAAACAAAAGCTTGTTTGAAATGCCGTTCTACAAAAAATCAGGCTGGAACAACTATTATATGTGCAGCCGCTTTAAAGGTTCGGTCAGTGCACTTGCGCAGAATTTTATGGATGTACCTCACACCGTATTCGTACATAACAAAATATTCAGAAAAAGCCCCGATAAACTGATGAAAACATCAGTTGACTTTACGCCGCACAGCGTAGAGGTTGAATACGAAGACACAGAAGATTCAATTGGCATGATGCCGTGGCTAACCAATCCGGATAAACAGCCGCTTGTTCATACAGATCAATTCCACTCTCCCAATATCACTCGTTGTGATTATCACTGGGGAGACAAATCAGGTTTTGTAATAACCAGCCAGATTACACCGGAATCGGCAAATGTCTCGCGAGTCTATACACTAATCTCATATAAACTACCAATCCCTTCAATCATTGCCCGCCTACTGCGCCCATTAATTCATCTGTACACACGTATTGTGCTCGAACAGGACATCAGCATAATCAAGGTTAACCGACGTGGTATTGAAAATGCACCTGGCCTACGAACTCACAGTGTTCAATCCGACCTTGTGCATATTGGTATTGAGCGACTGATCGATGCCAGCAAAACCGGCGTAGCGGTAGACGCCAGTAAGTTAGGTCGAAAGCCGATGAACTTTAACTTGTAGCGTTATCCGGTCGCACTGCGTGCCCCTGACATTTTGGTAAATGCCGATAGGCCACGCTCGGGTAGCGATGGTGTGCCGCATGCAACCCCAAGTTGTGAGGCGTTAGCAGCCAATGATCCAGCCAACCTGCGCGAATGTCCAAAGTTATTTCATATTGGTGTTTTAGCGGCAGTGGTTTCTCGACTATTTTGCCCTTGGTCACTGGCGGATGCTCCAGAGCCAACCTGCGCGCATTTAGTACACCGGTAATGTGCAGTGGAATTAAATAGGTGAGCAGGTACGGAAGCTGCCATACCATAATGATTCCAAGCACGAGTATATGAGCACATAGTTGCCCCGCATCGGCTTTCGCACATTGATTCAATTCTATGTTGCTGATCGTCTGCTCCGAACGCTCCTGCAAAAAAAGGCGGGCATAACCTGGCTGCAATTGCGACCAATACAACGACAAAACCCCGACGACCGATCGAATCGTCCACCAGCCAGGTAACAACAAGCCGCGCGCATAAAGTAGCGGCATGGGTAATACTTTGTTTCTGAATTTCGGCGGCAGATAAGGATCTTTATGTGTACCAACGTAGCGATGGTGGCGCAGATGATGGTATCGCATTGCATCAATCGTTGAAGATATTGGCCAGCCAGCAAGCGCTTCGACCAAACGCCATTGCATTGATTTATGCCGAATGTCTGCGTGAGCAGCGTCGTGAAGAATCGCGCCCAATGCATGCAAGCGTCCGGCGATGGTCAGTACACCTATAACGGTGACAAGCACTGACTCCGTGGCGCTCATTACCAGCCACGCGGCGACGATTACTGCCCAGTCGACAATTGCCGCCCGTAATAGGGTGTTCGGATCAGCCTGCCAACCATTCAAAGTGGTTTTGTTTTTATCAAGTACATATTTTGTTTTGACATGTACCGTGCTCATGTTTTCAGAACCAATGCAATCAGATAAAGAAGCAATACTATTGGCAGACCTATGAGGCACAGCCGTATCGCCTTAAGCCATTTGATATATCGCTGCATTTGGGCCCGGTCGTTGCTGCTTGGGAATACTACGCCCTGGGGTACGGGTTCATCCAAAAAAGCACACAGTGGCGCCCATCCATCGCGAACATCAAATACCAGCAACTGTTTAGCCGGAACGCTGCGGCACACCTGATCAATGTGTTGATTATAACAATGTATCGCGTATTCCTTGTCTCTGAACCGCCCATGGAATGTGCCATTCCAAACCACCAGATCAGTCAGTTTTGCTACACTTCGAAAGCCTGGTAACCATCCCGGCATAATAGTTCTTAGTTTAAAAATGGTCGAGTTTGCACTGTTGTACCAATCATCAGCATGACGAACTGTGAGGATAAACTTTGCATCGGGATACACGCGTGCAAGCTCACGATAATAAGCAGCGGCCGGCCAGTCGGTAGTTGAGCGATACGCATCGAATAGCGTTTCCCAATGTTGCGGCTCTTGGTTGATTACTTTCAACCAGCGTTTTGCATGTGCTCGTTTAAGCAGCACACTAAAGTGGTAGCACTGACCATAGCCAAGCATTTCGAGCGCATGCTTCAACGATAGCGTACCGGTTCGTCCATAACCAACGCCAATAATTTCCAGCAATTCATGTCTCCATTGTTACAGGAGTGCTACTCTTTGCACTTGAGATGCTTGCCAAAAGGATTATACGCATGAACGAGGCTGCTATTTGGAATGACACTCGTCAACTTCGTGGTCGGTACAATCGCCGATGGTTTATGGATCATCTGACACGTACGATGCTAAGGCGCGAAAACCGCTGGACGCGAAAACGTTTAGCAATCCATGATGAACTAATGAATCGGGCACGAACCTGCGGTGCATCCCGTACGCCTATAGACGAACATACCGACTTATCACCAGCAGATTTTCATAAAAACTATCTTGATACGGACACGCCTGTTGTGTTTCGTGGTGTTGGTAAGCAATGGGCCGCGGCACACTGGACTGCGGAAGGATTGGGCGAACGCTTTCCTGACACAACCTGCCGGCTTATACGCGCCGCACCTAATGAACCAAAAGGCAAGCCCGGAGAAGGCATCGATGCCAGCTATGCACAAATTGCCCAAAGCATGCGCGACGGGGGTGATCTATACGCTCGCTTCTCCGGCATTATGAATCAACACCCCGAGCTCATCGACGATATTGATATTGAATGGTTCCGTACCATGCGCCGCGACGTCAACGATTTCGAGAACTGGGGGTTTTTCATGGGCGGTGCTGGCACCGCAACCGGCTTGCATTGCAGTATTGCACCCAATTTGTTTTACCAGATTTCCGGCAACAAGCGTTGGTGGATTTATCCATCAAAGGCCGATCCGTTTTTCGCACCGGCAGTAAAGTGTTCGCCGTATTTCTACAGCGAAGTCGATGTTAGCGATGAAGAAAAATGGCCGATTGCAGACGATGTACCCGGCTGGATTGCCGACCTTGAAGCAGGTGATGTTTTATACGTGCCGGCATTTGCGTGGCATCAGGTTTATAACAACACATCCAGCATAGCCAGCGGCTACCGATGGATGGACGTGAAGCTTGGTTGGCGTAACTCAAAAATGAAAACCTTTCTGGCCGCAACCTGCTCCAACCCGACACTTTGGAAGGCCAAAGGCCATCGGGATTTACCCACGTTGCTTGATGCGATTGATTATTAAGCTTTACGCTGAACTTAAAGTCCAGACCGATTCGAGCAATTCGACATAGGCTTCGAGATCAACCCGGGTCGTCCAAACGTTACGAAGAAGAAGGGATTTTTCTCAAGATTTCGTTAACAGGCTCACCTGAACTCAAACGCCCCAACATCCGGCGCACTACCTGAGTAGTCATCATTAATACCCGGTATAGGAACACCGGCATCAATGAGCGCACTGGATGCATTCAATGTGTAATCGCCATAGTCCGTATTGCGAAATCCGGGTTTAACGTTCAGCGTGTGGGCAAATGTGCTCGTTGCAGACTTCAGCGCACCTAATGATCGGTACGCTTTTTCACCCCAACGCGCATAGTTTCTTCGAGATGTAGACACGAAATTATCGTACTGAAAATCTACCGGGTGCTCGGTGTTAACGTTGCTTATTGCGAACTCGGTACCACGATAAATATTATTACGAGAAACAATGCCGGTCCAGTATGACGGATTCTTCAAGTCGATTCCGTGACTATTTTTAAGAACTGCATCGATGGTGTTATGGAACAGGTAAATGGGTCCGGTGAAACCTGCGTAGTTATTGTTAAATTTAAACGAGGTTCCAGCGAATTGATTATTACCAAAGCCGGTTCTGTAAATCAGGTTTCTGACAATATAGGTTGGACCAAACCTTGCCGGCGCGGTTGAAATACCAACCAGTACATCATGAATATGATTTTGAAAAATACGTATATTCAAACAATCTCCGTCGGCTTCAATCGCGTCGTCTGCAATACGCGAAATGGTGTTTCTGTACACATCTGTTTCGCCTCCCACCTTATTTGCATCCGGCGCACACGGCCTGACGGCATCGAACTGCCCTTGAAAGGTATTTCGCCGAATAACGTTTCCCTGCCCAGTCATCGGGCCATACATCATGACGGCTCCTGCCTCAATGGTCGGATCACCACGTGACGTTTTCACCGCATCCCAAGGCCAGTCCTGAACCGTATCGAAAAAGACATTGTCCTGGATAACATTGCCGCCCGTCGCGTATTTAAAGGCAATATCAACATCGTTGTTTACGAATCGATTTCGTTGCACAACGTTGTTACTGCCACCCATAAAATAAATGGCAATGGCATATTCACCGTGACCATAGTGATTGAACTCAAGCCCTTCAAAACGAAAGTAATCATGATCTACCCGAAAGGCATCATTGAATCGAGACACCGCAACATATCGACCGTTCGGGTCTGCCCCTTTTTTCAATTTAATATAGAGCGAATTCTGCTCGGCATAGATTCCGGGCAAACCCCAGTGCAATGCCTTCAAGTCTTCAAGCGATCGATACGACATTAAGCGCCGCCCATCTACAACAACCAGGTGCGCACCTGGCTTATCAATGTCCGTGCGATACAACCCCTGGCTTACGCGCGTCCATTTAAACTGTTGCGGATAGGCACCATCCAGAATCGCACGGCCGTTTTCCTCTGCACGAATAACAATGGGTTTGTCTGCAGTCCCCGATCGCTGTGTACGTAACTCACCGGTAAAGTAGCGCCCGGTAGTCAACACCACTTCATCACCCGGCTGCGCCGCCCCAATGGCAACTGACAACGAACACGGTCGGTTAAGAGCGCAATCGGTATTACCACCAGTAGCATTAACATGTAAACGACGAAGCGGTGACACCGGCTTGATGTCTTGCCGCGTAGAGGCTGAGAAAGTTCTTGTCAGTTGATTAACAACACCACCGTTTGCGTCAATGAATTGCAACTGAACTTCATAGGTCGTACCTGGGCTCAACCAGAACAAGCTACCGCTGAGACGAGACGGACTAACACGACTCAGAGGCATACCTGCTTTAAAGGCTTGCTGGCTACCACGCGGTCGATAACGTGGCACAGCGCTTACGTTTGGATATTCCTCTGCGCTTAAATCAGCGGTGATTCCAATGTTGTGGAATGTGCCTACGGAGGATATTGCAACCTGAGCATAAGCCTGACTGTAAAAGCTGAACACACCGGCAACAGCGGAAAATATAATAATCGTTGCGCGAGCGACTTTAAGATGCAAACTGACTTTGGGCATGTCTTTTAGAAAAAATGACAGGGCGTTAGAGGCTTGCACTGTAGCAGGAATTCAGTGCACGTACGGACCGGCAGGTTTCAGTTGGGTTATTTCTTTGAATAATGCAGCAAGGTTTTAGCCAGAGATTTTCAGCTTAGACCGTCAACATGGGACTAGGATTAACGTAAACCAGCACTTCGCTGTTGAGCTTTGACTGCTCAGTAGCAAGTTTGATCAGTGACTTGCAAGGCATGATATCTTCGTTGCTAACCAGTCGCACCCAGATAACATCGTCTATCTCGGTCAGGCTTGCAACCTGCCCAACCTGACGAGGTGAATCTTCACCAACGGTTGAGACAAATTTCATTTCCCGTTCCAGCGTAAGCTTCAAACGTCGGGCACAATCATAAAAACGATCTTTCATTTCAGCATTATCAGGGGACAACAACTTGATGGCGATGCGATTGTTCTTCAAACTGTTTTCCTCTTAGCCCGATCGTTATTTCGTTTATTAGTAATCCAGTGGCTAAACGCCACCGTAATCTTTTCGTTCTTCGCCGATCCATCGTCTTATGAGTCCTTTCACGTTATCCGGCCAGTTTGCCAGCAACTGATCGCTGATTTCACTGACATCGTCCAGCATGTCGTTGTCACGACCTAGCTCGGCAATACGAAATTCAGCCAGGCCCGTCTGTCTGGTACCGAGTACCTCTCCGGCTCCGCGTAAGTCCAGATCTTTCTGCGCGATAACAAATCCGTCGTTCGTCTTACGCATGATACTGATTCGTTCCTTTGCGTTCTGTGACAGAGGCGCCTGATATAACAAAATGCAGCTACTTTGCGCGCTACCGCGCCCTACCCGGCCACGCAGCTGGTGCAGTTGTGAAAGACCAAGCCGTTCCGCATTTTCGATGACCATCAGTGACGCATTCGGCACATCGACCCCGACTTCAATCACAGTTGTCGCCACCAGTAAATCGAGTTCTTGCGCTTTGAACTGTTGCATGATCGCATCTTTGTCGCGGGATTTAAGACGACCGTGAACTAGACCGATTCTGCTCTCGGGTAGTAGCTCAGACAACATGGCGATGGTGTCTTCAGCTGCCTCTGCTTGCAAGGTCTCTGATTCCTCGATAAGCGTACACACCCAATAGACCTGCCGCCCTTCAGCGATGGCTTTACCCACGCCAGAAACCACATCACCCCGGCGCGCCGACTCCATCGCCACCGTGTTCACAGGCTTTCGACCTGGTGGCAGTTCGTCAATAATGGAGCAGTCCAGATCGGCGTAGGCGGTCATGGCAAGTGTTCGTGGAATAGGCGTTGCCGTCATGATCAGTTGGTGCGGCAAGCTATTCTCGTTCGCGCCTTTGTTACGAAGTGCCATTCGCTGATGCACGCCAAATCGATGCTGCTCGTCGATAATGGCCAGGCCAAGATTCTCGAATTCAACATCGTTTTGAAACAACGCATGCGTACCAACAACAATACGTTGCTGGCCCATCGCCACAGCCTCAATGGCACTTCTTCGTTGCGCGACGCGCAGCTTGCCAGAAAGCCAACCAACGTTTATACCCAGTGACTCAAACCAATCACTGAAGTTAAGCAGGTGCTGTTCGGCCAGAATTTCGGTTGGCGCCATTAACGCGACCTGATAACCAGCCGATACAGCATGTGCAGCGGCTAAGGCCGCAACAATGGTTTTACCGGCACCAACGTCTCCTTGAACCAACCGAAGCATGGGTTCGCCCGTTGACATGTCTTGCAGCACTTCATCAAGCACTCTTTGTTGAGCACCGGTTAACGCAAAACTTAACGAAGCCTGTAACTGTTCTGCTACATCGGACTGCAACGGAAATTTTGGCGCATCATTGCGTTGCGCTTGCACGCGAAGTAAACGCAAACCCAGACGATGAGCGATCAGTTCTTCGAATGCCAGTCGGCGATGCGCCGGATGCATGCCAGACATTAATGCAGATACATCGGCACCGGGCGTAGGTCGATGTACCATTTTCAACGCACTGACCAGGTCCGGCATGTTGGAGTTACGTAACAACTCGCCGGGTAGCCAGTCTTTCAATGCATGTGCATCCAATAAACCTAATGCCTGGTCCGTCAGTTTACGCAAAGTGGGTTGCTGCACACCTTCTGTGGTTGGGTAAAAAGGGGTTAACGTATCTTCCAACGCCGCCCCTTGAGTTTGAAGCCGGTATTCCGGGTGTACCATTTCAAGCATGCCCGGGCCGCGGCGCACCTCACCAAAACATTGCAAGCGTGTACCCGGCGTGAACTGCTTAACCTGTGTTTGGCTGAAATGAAAAAAACGCAACATTAGTGAGCCGGTGCCATCGTTCACTCTAACCAGCAATGAGCGGCGTTTTCTAAACACCACATCGGCCAACACCACTTCAACCGCAATAACCGCTTCACTGCCGGGTCGCAAACTGCCAACTTTGGAAAGCGTAGTTCTGTCCTGATACCGAAACGGCAGATGAAACAAAACGTCTTGCACATTGTGCATGCCAAGCGTTGCCAGTTTTTCGGCAACCGCCGCACCAACGCCTTTGAGTTTGGTTAACGGTAAGGCATCGAGCGATGAGCGTGTGGTTGTTGCAACCATCGATCTGTCAGGCGTATGTGCTACTAACTTTCTATGTGCATGATGCCTTCTACTTCCACGGCAACGTCTTTTGGCAATGCCGATACACCAATAGCCGCACGTGCAGGGTAAGGTTCATCAAAATGCTGACCCATGACTTCGTTCACTATGGGAAAGTGACTCAGATCGGGCAGGTAGACATTGAGCTTGACCACATCAGCAAAGCTTCCACCCGCTGCCTCGCAGACCGCTTTAAGGTTTGTGAATACTTGCTCAACCTGCTTTCGCGGATCGTCGCTGACCACTTCCATGGTGACAGGATCCAGTGGAATTTGCCCCGACAGATAAACCGTCGGTCCACACTTTACGGCTTGCGAATAAGCGCCGATAGCACCGGGTGCATTTTCGGTAACAACGGGTGTTCTGGCCATGGTTGAAGCTCTCAGTTACAGGATAGCCACAGTATACCTAACCCATGCACCTCACAGCGATACAGCGATTAGTCTGTAAGCGACAGGCAAGCTCTTGCCTGCCATCAAGACTGCTATTACCGAGAAAATGGAAAACGAAATATGGCAACCAAGCTAGATGGCGACGTGCCGGCGCCGAGGGAAGAGCACCCGAACACTCCGAGCCAGCCTTTATTCAAAGACTACGCTTTACGTCCCGCACCACGGTTAAATTACGAAGCTTTCGAATAATGCGTGCAAGGTGTTTTCGATCGACAACCGAGAGTACAAAACGAATCTGAATATTGCCTTCACCACGATTGTCAAAATCCATGTTTTCAATATTGATGTTCATTAGCGACATGGTCGAGGTAACCCGTGCCAGCGCACCGGGCTGATTGACCAGATGCACAACAATGTCGGCCTCGAACGCATCGATAACATCTGGTGCCCAGTCAACGGCGACCCATTCTTTGGGTCGACGCCGATAGCGTTCTACATTTCTGCAACGAACCCGGTGAACCGCGATACCTTTACCAGCAGTAATCAAACCATGCACTTTGTCGCCTGGTATCGGGCAGCAACATTTGGACAACGACAGAACTGCACCTTCCCTGCCTTCAATGAGTAAAGGAGCCGTTTCACGAACCGGGATTTGGGAAATGTCAGAGTCATCGCCTTTTTTCTTCGCAACCAGTCGTTCGGCTATTTGACTGGGCAAATGATGACCCAGCCCGACGTCCATGTATAACTCTTCTCGTGATTTAAAACCAAATTCTGCCAACAAAGACTGCATGGCTTTCTTGGTAATGCTTTTTGGTGTTTCATCGTAACGGGCTAACGCGCGTTTTATCAATCGTTCGCCAAACTCGACAGCTTTTGATTCATCCAGTTGACGCAAGTAGTGTCGGATAGCCGTGCGTGCTTTTGACGTAACGACAAAGTTCAGCCACATAGGGCTTGGCGTGACATTAGGACCGGTTACAATTTCAACGGTCTGACCTGATTCGAGCAAGGTGCTTAACGATGTCAGGTTGCGATCTACTTTTGCTGCAACGCAGGCATTGCCAATTTGCGAGTGAACTGCGTAGGCAAAATCAACCGGCGTTGCCTTGGCCGGCAACTCAATGATTTTTCCTTTCGGAGTAAAAACGTATATGTCGCTCGGCACAAGATAGGACTTAACGCTCTCGGCGAATTCAAGCGAATCGGTGGTGCTACTCTGCATATCGACCAGCGCCTTCACCCAGAATTGCGCTGTGCGTTCAGACACATCAACACTCTCACCTTCTTTATATGCCCAGTGAGCTGCGATGCCCGACTCTGCAAACTCATCCATTTCACGAGTGCGTATTTGCACCTCTACTGGAATACCGTCCGGGTATTTCAGAACCGTGTGAAGCGACTGGTATCCGTTCTCCTTCGGCTTGGCTATGTAGTCTTTAAAGCGCGAGAAAATTGGAGTATAGAGTTGATGAACAATACCTAATACACGATAGCAATCGTCTATATCATCGACCACCACGCGTAACGCAAACATGTCGAACACTTCCTGAAACGACAGTTGCTTCTGTTGCATCTTGCGGTACAAGCCGAACAAATGTTTTTCACGACCACTGACACTGGCATCTATTCCTTTCGCGCGCAGGCTTGTCAGAATATGATCTTCAATTTTACTGACAATATGGTTTCGGTTTCTGTGCGCCTGACTGACTTTTTCGTTAAGTACGCGCGAGCGACCGGGGTAACAGCAGTCAAAACCAATATCTTCAAGCTCGTTCTTGATTTTGAACATACCGAGTCGACCAGCTATTGGTGCATACACATCGAGTGTTTCCCGTCCAATGCGCTTTTGTCTTTCACGCGACAACACACCTATGGTGCGCATGTTGTGTAAACGATCGGCAAGCTTGATCAGAATAACGCGAATATCAGACACCATGGCGAGCAGCATTTTTCGAAAACTCTCCGCCTGTGCCTCTTCTTTCGATTTGAACTCGAGGTAGTTCAGCTTGCTCAGCCCATCAACAATCGAGGTGACTTCATCGCCAAACGCATCGAACAGTTCCTCGCGCGATGTGTTGGTATCTTCGAGCACATCGTGCAGCAATGCAGCCATGACACTTTGATGGTCGAGCTGCATATCCAACACAATGTGCGCCACCGATATCGGGTGGGTAATGTAAGGCTCCCCGGAGCTGCGTGTTTGAGTCGCGTGCGCCTTGCTGGCAACGGCGTAGGCTTTCTCCACCAGAGCAACCTGGCTGTCAGTGAAAATTGGCTCAATGCGCTCGATTAGACGGGCTAATGCAACCTCCGACAGCTCGGCATTTTCAACGACCTCAGCAACGGTGCTGCCAGCAGAAACTTGTGATGGAGAGGATGACAAGACCAGAACCGCTTAGTGAGCACACGCAAACACGCCACCGACCGGAGTCAGTGAGGCGAAGGACGAGCGAAATGGTTGCGAATCTGATCGCATGCCAGAACCATCGTCTGGCATGGGTAGTGTGTGACAGGCCCGAACGGACCAGTCAGATTTAGTATTCTGTGCGAATGTCTTTATCATAAATGACAGGTTCTACCGGCGCCGGAGGTGGTGGTGGTGCTTCCTTGAGAATGTCTTCACCCACCAGCCCGTCAGCAATTTCGCGCAGGGCGATTACGGTAGGCTTATCGTTGTCTGCTGAGACCATGGGTTCTGCGCCCATGGAAATGTTGCGAGCTCGCTTGGATGCGATAAGCACCAGATCGAACCGGTTGCCAACATTCTCAAGACTATCTTCAACGGTGACACGTGCCATATCAGGCTACCTGCTAATAGAAAGAATAGTGAAGTTTAGTGCCCTTGGCTCGCAAACACCAGACCAAAGGTTGTCAAATTGCGTTACTTTCAGGCAAATGCTTCTTGCCACTTAAACATATGTGATGGAATTGGGCAATTGCAAGAGCAACTGAATTCCGCAAGCTGTCATTGCAATTGTTACGAGACTCGGACCGCGCCGGATGTGCAGCGCCAGACTCGGCTCGCTTGTTACCGCGTCAGGCTGGTGATCAAACCCGCGTGCCGCAGCGCCTGACTGGATTTTCTGACCCGATACGACAGAATCACGGCCTTCAATTCCATTAGTGCCTGATCGAAATCATCGTTAATAATCAGGTAGTCAGCCCGGTGATATTGCTGCATCTCAGCCACGGCCTCCTCGGTGCGACGCTCAATCACCTCGGCGCTGTCCTGACCACGTCCCGTGAGCCGCTCAATTAGCGTGGCGCGCGAGGGCGGGAGAATGAATATGGAGACCACCTCATCGAGTTTTTGGCGAACCTGAGCCGCACCTTGCCAATCGATTTCCAGAATCACATCATTGCCGTCAGACAGACTTTGCTGCACCGCCGCCAGACTGGTGCCGTAGTAGTTGCCAAACACTTCGGCATATTCAAGAAACTGATCAGCCTCAATCATTTTCTCAAAAGTGTCTCTGTCCGTGAAAAAATAGTCGGTCGCGTCGGTTTCCCCAGGCCGCATCGGACGGGTCGTGTGGGAGACGGATACACCAACGCCTTCCAGGTCACTGATTACCCGCCGAACCAGACTCGTTTTACCGGCACCCGAGGGTGCTGAAACGATGAAAAGTTGAGCGTGGCTGGTTTTCATTCCGGGTTCATCCCACTTGAGCGTATATAGTGACTATAGCGGCTTCACAGCAAATATCCCAAGCTGCACAAGGTTCACTGCGAATAACAGCATGACGTCTCAATCACTCATATCGGTGCTGATGCCAGCGCGCGAACTGACACCCTACACACAGGCCGCGGTCAGCAGTGTGTTGAACCAGAGCCACCAGCATCTGGAACTGCTGATCATCGGCAACGATAATGCCGATCAGCTACGTAGCGGCCTTATCGTCGATAGCCGTGTAACGGTAATAAACCGCCAATCACCCGGCATTGTCGGTGCCTTGAATACAGGGTTAGATGCGTGCGACGGTGACTTCATAGCGCGGATGGACAGTGATGACCTATGCCATCCTGACAGGCTTGCGTCTCAACTGGCAATGGCAGAACAAAACCCCGACACTCGATTAATCGGCGCGTGCGTTGAGCTTTTCTGTGATGAGGCGGCACTGGGTCAGGGCAACCAGCATTATCAGCAATGGCTTAACTCGCTGACAACATCCGACGCCATAAACCATGCCTGCTTCATTGAATCGCCAATACCCCACCCAACGATGTTTGCCCATCGAGACTTCTGGCAAAGCATCGGACCATATAGAGACCAGGGATGGCCGGAAGACTATGACCTTGTGCTGCGCACCTGGCTTGCGGGTATACCTATGGCCAAACCAGATAAAACGCTTCTGCAATGGCGCGAACACCCGGCACGCCTGACACATACAGACCCTCGGTATTCTCGCGAAGCATTTATCAAAGCCAAAGCCTGGGCACTGATGCAACCCGCTTCCGGATTACAACTAGATGAAGGACGCAGTGTCTGGATATGCGGTACCGGCAGAAACGCCCGCTATTGGCATGACGCGCTGATTGATCAGGGTGCAAGGGTGAACGGCTTTGTCGAACTGGATAATGCGAAACCAAGAACACAAAAAAGACACTTACCTGTCATCACCTATAAAGAACTTATCGCACTGAAAAAAGATGCGTTAGTTGTTTCAGCGATCAGTGGGTGGTCGGCACGCATGGCTTTATCTGATTGGTTTTCAAATCACCATTTATTGAGCGGTGTGGACTATATCTTAGGCGGCTAGCTTTAGTTTCAACACTGTTACAAGCTCTATTTTCATTGCATTGATTCCTTAGCCTGAATGCTGAATTAAAGACTAGGGTTTAATCTCTATACACCTTAATGCACTGCCTTTACTATCTTGTTACGGATAGCTTTTCATTTAACATTCTAAGGACAGAATACGATGACACTCGCCATAGCCTACCGGCATACCGCACAAATACGTTTCAACGAACAGCCGCACGATCAATCCAACGACGTTTCAGACAACAACAAAACAGCAACCGACAACGTACTTAACGCAAAGCACAAGCATCATGTTTTACAGCGCAGCACGAACGACTTCTCCAGCGAACTACCGGAATATTTAGTCAATCATTCGCAGACATTTCTGTTGGCGAATGGATGTGCAAGTGCAGACTTTCATGCCGGC
>CALJNA010000052.1 GCA_937981955.1 uncultured Granulosicoccaceae bacterium | reverse complement strand
GACAACCTCTTGAGCAAATTGACATGCCATATGGCCCACAAACACTTTGGCCGGACCACTGCATTCAAGGTACCAACGGTGCACAATTTCATCCGGATTTAAACATGAATTGTGTGCAGAACGTTATTCGAAAAGGTTTTCGGCAACCAATCGACTCATACTCTGCATTTTTCGAAAACGACCACTCCACTACAACCGGTTTAAGCGGTTACTTGCGTGAACGCGCTATTACGCGGGTGTTTTGTGTCGGACTGGCGTTGGATTTTTGTGTTCGATTTTCAGCTGAAGATGCGCGTCGTGAGGGCTTTGACACGGTCGTTGTCGAAAACGCTTGCCGTGGTATCGACTTCGATGGCTCGGTCGCTGCCGCACGTGAGGCAATGATATCAGTCGGCGTTGAATTAGCCTGACAAGGCGTTGAGAGAAATAGTTAAGAAAAATTCAGTCTCGTATGTCGAACCGCACAGCGTGTGTTGCATCTTCGCTGGGCAAACAACCCAAACCTATTTCTCCTGAACCCTCGATCACAATCGTTTCGCGACGAACAAACAATGCCGGCTGACCAACCCTGTGTACGTACGTGCCGTTGGTGCTTGAATCGGACAATTGAATCTGTCCGGCAGCCCATTGCAATTGTGCATGTTTACGGCTGACCCGATCACCATCTATCGCAACATCGCAGTTACCATCCCGACCGATAGTCAGCGTTGACGTATCTTTATTTAAATGAAACTCTGCAGCACCGGTGTGTAACACGAGCGACAGCTTTTCATTTTGAACAACGGTATTGATTGTCGAGGGTGCAACACGGGTGTGCATAGTGTCATCAAGCTCCCAGTTAATACGATAAATACCAACCGGCTCAGAAATACCTTTAACCTGAATTTTATCCAGCAACTTTGCTCGATCGCGATTCTCGTCACTGAGCTGTGAAATACTAAACTCGGTCGCAGTGATCTCTTCTGTTTTAGCAAATGATGCAACTCTTGCGGCAATATTCACAGCATTGCCATAAACGTCACCTTTGTCGGGTATGACGGGACCGTAGTGAAATCCGGCACGCACTGACAGAGGAGTGTGCTTATGCATTTGCTGCATGGTACAAGCAGCCAGTAGCGCGTTATCGCACGAATTAAAGCTTGCTAACGTGGAATCACCCACCGTGCGCAACACGACACCCTGGTGTTGAGTGACTGCCTGTGACATGGCAGCAAGACTTTCCGCCACCCGCCGGTGCGCCTCCACATCGCCTTCCCTTTCGTACAGCTCGGTACTGCCGGCAATGTCGGCGAAAAGAATAGCCAATATTTGCTGTGTCTGGGCCATTTAAGTCGCTATAACTTTCCGGTGTAAGTGGCTGCACGGATGGTAACTCAGCATATTCCCTGCGAAAAGCAAGAAGAAGGTTCTGTTACCATATGAAACTGAATTTTAACAGGCAGCGGGCCGGCGGGATACCTCATGGGCAAATTGGAAGCAGTTGATTTTGGAGCAAAAGATGCCGATGTCAAATTTGTGGAGTCGCTGCGCGAAACCGGGTTTGGTGTGCTCAAAAACCACCCAATCAGTCAGGATACAGTCAATGCAATTTACGAGAGCTGGTTCGGCTTTTTCGCCAGCGAAGAGAAGCAGGAATACCTGTTTGACGGTGAAAAATTTGACGGTTTTTTTCCTACCACCATGGCTGAAACGGCCAAAGGTCACAGCGTAAGAGATCTCAAAGAGTATTACCATTTTTATCCATGGGGACGCTGCCCCGATGCATTAAAGACACAACTCGACGACTACTATGCCCAAGCGGTATCCCTTGCGTCCACCCTGCTCGGTTGGGTGGAGAAGCACACACCTTCTGAGGTGTCCGCAGGGTTTTCAGAACCCTTGTCGGACATGATTCAAGGTAGCGATCAGTCTTTACTCCGTGTACTTCATTACCCGCCTCTGCCCGATGATGTCGATCCGGGTGCTATTCGCGCGAGCGCACATGAAGACATTAATTTGCTGACTATTTTACCTGCTGCTAACGAGCCGGGATTGCAGGTAAAAAAACGTGATGGCTCCTGGCTCGACGTACCATGCGATTTCGGTAATCTGATTATTAACGTCGGCGACATGTTACAAGAAGCCTCTGCTACCTACTTTCCATCAACCACACACCGCGTGATTAATCCGGAAGGTTCGAATGCCAGGAAATCCCGAATATCCTTACCATTGTTTCTACACCCAAGACCTACAGTCAAACTATCCGATAGATACACTGCCGGCTCTTATTTAACCGAACGGCTTACCGAACTCCGCGGAGAGTCATAAGGATTGTGATATGAAAAAAATTGCGCTGATCACCGGTGCTGGTTCAGGCATCGGTCGCGAAACATCCGCAGCCCTTGCCCTTGCTGGATTCCATGTCGTCATTTGTGGTCGCAGACAGTCTGCACTGGATGAAACCATCGAACTATCGGGTGCGGGTGGTTCTATGTCAGCAATAACTTGCGATGTCAGTGATGAGGCATCGGTCGATGCAATGTTCAAGCAAATTGAAAAGGAGCATGCTCGACTGGACGTTCTGTTCAACAACGCAGGCAATAACGTACCGGCAATGACAATAGACGAACTCAGCGTCGATCAGTGGCGCACAGTTATTGACGTGAACTTACACGGTGCGTTTCTGGCTGCACGCGGTGCGTTTACTTTAATGAGGAAACAAAATCCGCAAGGTGGTCGAATTATAAACAACGGATCTATTTCTGCCAGCGCGCCAAGACCAGGTTCGGTACCTTACACCGTATCGAAACACGCAATTAGCGGTTTAACCAAGACCATCGCGCTAGATGGCAGACCGTTTAGCATTGCCTGTGGTCAAATTGA
Organism: uncultured Granulosicoccaceae bacterium; assembly: GCA_937981955.1. Lineage (GTDB taxonomy): Bacteria > Pseudomonadota > Gammaproteobacteria > Granulosicoccales > Granulosicoccaceae > Granulosicoccus. Next base: position 19,267 of record CALJNA010000052.1, on the reverse strand, counting down.
TATTGGCAATACCGCCTCGGCCATGACAGACGCATTTTCAAAAGGTGTGCCGCAAGCGGACGGTAGCATTAAACCCGAACCGACCATGAACACCCAACACGTTGCTGAAGCTGTTGTATCCATGGCCAGCCTGCCCCTGGATGCCAATGTGTTGAACATGACCATCATGGCAACGAATATGCCGCTAGTTGGTCGAGGTTAAGCTGATTTATTCAACGTGACGTAATGTATGCAGGGCAAAGTCACGTCCTGCCTCTTCATACAAGTTGAAAGAAATACACCCACGCTGTTCAAGCTCTTCTTTATGATCAGCAAACCTTGCAGCCACAGCAAGCTGGCCGGTGTAGCCGAGCTCTTTAGCAAGCTCCACTATCTGCAGGTTTTCACGATGGTTGCTTAGCCCAACCATAATCAACTCACAATTCGCAAGGCCTGTGCGTTCCCAGAAATCACGATCAGACGCATCGCCGTGCACACAATGAAAACCGTCTTCTTTCAAAAGGCTTGATCGACTAAAACTTTCTTCTACTCCAACAATCGATGTCCTACCTGCCAGCTTCAATGCTTCATAAGCATTACGACCAACACGTCCCATTCCCAGAACAGCCGTGTTCACGTCTCCCAAAGAGCTTATTTCTTCCTCAGGCAAGCGAGTCGAGCGTTCAAAACCGGTAAGCTTCGAGCGATATTTTTGATACAGCTGATGAACCTGATTGTTGGCAGGGGTAGCAACAAAAAACGACAACGCCATAGCCAGTGTCAAGGTGGTCACCCAATCGCTGCTTAACATGCCTGCTTGCACCGAGGCAGCCGCAACAATTAATCCGAACTCGCTGTAATTGAATAACAACATCCCTGAAAACCATGCTGTTCTGGCACGCAAACCGAACAGAGTGAACAAAGAAAAGTAAATCAACGGTCGAAGCACAATCAACAAGGTAAGCACGCAGGCCACAATGATCATCATTAGCGATGGAAAACCGTAGTAACCGATTTGCAGAAAAAATCCAATCAGCAATAAATTCTTTAATCCAAGTAACTTATCGTATAGTTCCTTAGCTTTAGGTTTGTCCGCGCTGGCTACAAGCACACCGATCAACAACGCACCCAACCCACCTTTTATATTCACAAACTCAAACAAAGCAGCCATGGTTAGAGCAAACGCCACTCCGCTGAACAACAGTAATTCTCCGTGACCAATTGCCCGCATCATTCTTTGCAAAAAAGGCTTAATGAATAATAAAGCCAGCAGACCCAGTGCCCAGATTGTGGGGTATTTTCCCGACGCAATTCCAAGATAGACAACGGCCATTACGTCCTGAACAACGAGCACGCCGATGGCAATGGATGCGTAGAAAGAAGCGGCCTCGCCTCGCTCCTCACACATTTTTATCGCGAACACGGTACTTGAAAAAGACAGGGCAAATGCCAGAGCCCAGGCAGAGCTGGACGACTGCAAAGCCAGCGGTTCGTATAAATGCCCCACTGTCATAATGACTGCTGCCGTCAACGGAACCGCTATAACCATGTGCAGTAGCGCCGAGCACCAGACATAGGTTGGCTTGAGTGCTGACAAATTCAACTTCAAACCAATCGTAAACAGCAGCAGATTAACGCCGGCATCGGCCAGCGGAGCCAAACCTTCACCCGAACCGATGTGCAACGCATGCGCCACAAAACCGGCGATAAGGTAGCCAAGCATCGGCGGATAACCGGCGCGACGCATTAACAAACCGGCAGAAAACGCCAGAACAATGACCAAAGGATCCATACTAGTTAATTGTATTACCGAAGCGTTTGACGGCGGCAGGAATTACCCGCCGAATACAACGACACAGTGCATATTGTAGGCCGTGTTTAGCTACCCGACATTGCGCTTTCGATTAAGGTCAGCCAGTAGCTGCACCCGTACTGTATGGCATCATCGTTAAAATTGTATTGCGGATGATGCAGCGCTGCTGAAGAGCCGTTACCGACGAAAATGAACGCACCCGGACGTTCGTTTAACATAAATGAGAAATCTTCCGCCCCCATGACCGGTACAAAATTGTCATCCACCCTTTCACTACCCACAACTTGCATTGCAGACATGGCCGCGAAGCTTGCCTCTTCTGTCGCGTTGACCGTTGCCGGGTAATCTCTTTTATAAACAACTTCAGCTTCAGCTCCGTAAGCTTCAGCCGTATGCTTAACCAGTGATTCAATTTTGCCTTCGGTGGCGTCTTGCACTGCTTTGCTTAGTGTTCTTACCGTGCCCTTAAGCTTGATCACTTGCGGAATGATGTTGTAAGTATCACTATCCGCTTCAACTGATGTAATCGAAACCACTACTGATTCCATCGGATCGGTTTGACGGGAGGCAATGCTTTGCAACGCGGTTATGACATTTGCCGCGACCAGCATGGGATCGATGCACAAGTGAGGCATGGCAGCATGCCCGCCTTTACCTCGAATGGTAATGTCGACAACATCCGCCGCTGCCATGATCGGACCCGCCCTTACACCAAATTGTCCTAACGGCATGTTGGGCAAATTGTGCATACCAAAAACTTTTTGGATGTTGAATTGCTCCATCATTCCGTCTTCAACCATCTCACGACCACCGGCACCGGTTTCTTCTGCTGGTTGAAATATCACCACCGCTGTGCCATTGAATGCACGCGTTTCACATAATACTTTGGCTGCACCCAGTAGCATTGCAGTGTGACCATCGTGACCGCAGGCGTGCATTTTTCCATGTTCAGAAGATGCGTAATCAAGTTTCGTGTCTTCAACGATTGGTAATGCATCCATATCTGCGCGAAGCCCGATGCACAAACCCGAATCGGTGGACCGGCCTTTAATGACTCCTACAACACCGGTTCGGCCAATACCTTCAACCACGTCATCCACACCAAAACTCCGCAATTGTTTCGCAACAAAAGCAGCGGTGCGATGAACGTCGTATGAGAGTTCAGGGTGCTGGTGCAGATCACGCCTCCAAGCCGTAATTTCATCGATGTGCGGCAGTACGCGAGCATCCACCTGACCATTTTGCGCTAACATGCATCCTCCCCGGGTGCCATCGAATAACGCGACAGCATGAAAGAAAAAATCGATTTCAAACTATGGTCACACGCGGCCGCCGACTGGTCAACGCAGTATCTGGAGGGCGTCGCAAACAGACCGGTTCGATCTCCCAATGCTCCGGGAGATGTCAGCGCTCAAATTGCAGCAACTCCGCCGCAAAAAGCCGAACCGATGGACGTTATTTTCGCCGATTTTGAGAGAATCATACCTGACGGCATGACACACTGGCAGCACCCTCGCTTCTTCGCCTACTTCCCGAGTAATGCCGCACCTGCGGCGATTATCGCCGAGCAACTTGCCGCGGCCATGTCAGCTCAATGCATGCTCTGGCAAACCTCACCTGCGGCAACGGAACTCGAGTCAAGCATGATTGGCTGGCTGAGACAATCTATGGATCTACCGGATACCTTCAGTGGTGTGTTGCAGGACACCGCATCGAGCGCAACGCTGTGTGCTGTTCTCAATATGCGCGAGCGTGCCCTGGATTGGAAAGGTAATACACAAGGCTTGTCCGGCATGCCGCGTGTTCGTGTCTATGCATCAACGCGGACACACAGTTCAATCGACAAGGCACTTTGGGTTGCCGGCCTTGGTCAGGATAACCTGGTCAAGATACCAACCAACGAGCACTTTCAAATGGATCTTGAGGCGTTGCAGGAAGCCATTACCGCAGATCGTCAGGCGGGCTTTTTGCCTGGAGGCATTGTTGCGTGCGTGGGAGGGACCTCAATGGGTGCCACCGATGATGTCAGGCAAGTCTGTAATATTGCCAGGCGCGAAGACTTGTTTGTTCATGTTGACGCCGCCTGGGCAGGGTCAGCAATGATTTGTCCCGAGTTCAGAGAGTTGTGGGATGGGGTTGAACTTGCTGACAGTATCGTCGTTAACCCGCACAAGTGGCTTGGTGCGCCAATGGAATGTTCAGCACACTTTGTGAAAGACCCGGCAATGTTGCAACGCACATTAAGCATTACACCTGAATACCTCAAAACACGTGAGCACGAAGACATCGTTAACTTCAGCGAATGGTCAGTGCAGCTTGGTCGCCGCTTCAGGGCACTAAAGGTGTGGTTTCTGTTTCGTGCTTATGGCGTGAGTGGTCTTCAGGAAATGATTCGCAATCATGTGCAATGGTCAGTCAAACTCGCGCGTCGACTTGAGGCCGAATCTGATTTTGAATTAGTGACTCAGCCCATTCTGTCGCTGTTTACGTTTCGTTATACACCAGCGGGCAACACCAACCTGGATGAAATTAACCTCGATCTGCTGCAACGTATTAACAATGATGGGCGAATCTATTTGACGCAAACTGATCACGATGGAAAGAAGGTCATTCGGTTTGTCACAGGCCAGTTTGATATGCAGGAAAGCGATGTTGATATTGCGTTCGATGCCATAACATCGCTGGCCCGAGAAATGTAACCAGCGAAATTGTTTACATAACGCTAGGTATGCCATGTCGAATGGTTGGAAAATTATACCCGTGTGGCGGGAGCGTTATCCACGCATTACAACTTAAGTAACTGATAAATAACTCTTTTTCACTCAAAAGAAACAAGATTTAAAACAAACAACAAAAATCCGTCAACCATTGCACCCCTGCCATACGCTATCCTTCATAATCAATAGATAAGCTGCCTTATTACCAAACCGATTCCAGCATTCACTTTCGGGAAAATTCCTCCATTGACTAACGCATCAAAACCGTGGTCGGCCCGGTTGGCGCCGTATCGCCGTCCAGATAACAAACGCGCCGTTTTCGAAATCGCGATAACCGTTGTGCCGCTCGTCTCGCTGTGGCTCGCGGTGTTCTGGCTTTTACACGCCGGCATGGTAACGACCTTCATCGCCGGCCTGCTCGCGCTGCTGCCTGCCGCAGGGCTCATGGTTCGCCTATTCATCATTCAGCACGACTGCGGTCACGGATCCATGTTTTCCTCACGTAAGGCAAACGACTGGGTCGGCAGAATACTGGGGATCGTTACGCTAACGCCGTACGAATACTGGCGCCGACTTCACGCAGCACATCACGCCAGTTCCGGCAATCTTGACCGTCGTGGCATGGGCGATATTGATACTCTTACGGTTGATGAATACCTGAATAAAGGATTTTTCGGTCGAATGATGTACAGGCTCTACCGTCACCCAGCCGTAATGTTCGGCCTTGGTCCTGCGTATCTGTTTTTATTAAGACACAGAATTCCCGTTGGTGCGATGAAAGATGGCAGCAGACCCTGGATAAGCACGCTCGCGACTAACCTTGGTATTCTGGCAATGTCAGCAATACTGATTTATTTCACTAGCTGGACAACGTTTTTCTTTATCCATATTCCCATAGTAGTGCTTGGAGCATCCATTGGTGTATGGATGTTTTATGTTCAACACCAGTTTGACGAGACTCATTGGGACCGAGACCCAACGTGGAAACACGAGAGTGCTGCGTTACACGGTAGCTCCTACTACGACTTGCCTAAACCGTTAATGTGGATTACCGGCAATATCGGTATCCATCACGTGCATCATTTATCGAGTCGCATACCGTTTCATAAACTACCCCAGGTTGTCAGGGATTATCCGGAACTTGCCAATATTGGACGGTTAACGCTTATGGATAGCCTGCGATGTGTAAAACTGACCTTATGGGATGAAAAAAGACGCGAGCTGATATCGTTCCGAGACCTGAAAACCATGACGGCAGCCGCCTAGATTCACTTCCCCATTTGCCGGGCACCTAACGGACTCAGGTGCTCGGGTAATCCTCGACCGACATAGTTTACTTCCTCGTTCACCGCTGGAAAATCCGGTGGACTCCGCCCGTCTAAAAAACACGGCAGCTGTTCTTGCAGATAACGCCGATTGCGAGCGCAGTCAGGTGCAATTCCCAAATAGATAACGCTGCTGGGGTGACTGCTCTGATTACTTTTCTCAACCGCATGTACCGCATCGGGATGCCACCAAACAGTATCTCCAGCTTGCAGCATTGGTATCGAACACAAGCCTTTGATCAACAATGCATGCTTTTCCGGGTGCAGTAAATAGGCTTCACTGGGTATCGGATAAACCTGCTCAATGTTATTGAGTGCGTTGTGCAACATACTCAAGAACATCCAGGCAACACAACGTGAGGACGGAACCAATTGCAATGTGCCACACTCACGACCTTGAGCGGTTAGCGCCATCCACCCTTGAAAGGTTCGGAACATTCCAACCGAATCTTCATGCGGTTTTTCTGTGGTGTTGACTCGACCAACTGCATCAAATGCGTTGTACTCCTGCCAGTTGCCGTTGAGTAAAGATTCATAGGTTTTTTGAATTGTCCGAGCTGAAAACCACGATTCCATTGAACAGCTGTCTACATGAGGCGCGAGACCTTTGGTTTCATCCATCGGCTGACGAATACGAACACGGTCGGCGTAACTACAACATAGATCGGGATTAAACGAACCTTCACCGCTGCTCTTCACCTTCCAGAGTCCATTCAGGCGTTGCTGTAACTGATGCAACCGAGAGGACTGCCTTACTTCAAGTTGCGATTGTGACCAATAGATATCCAGCATGTGCGGATGTTCGGCACGCAAAGCGTTACCCGACTTGATGTCTTCGTTGAGTTTCTGATGATAGTGATTCACACCACCAAGATAGTCTGACAATGCCTGATTCCATTGCTCCACACGTGAAGGTTGAAAAGTCTTGCGCACCACAACGCAACCACGTTGGCGAATTATATCCGCCTCTTGCTGTGTGAATCCGGACTCAACAATCTGTTCAAAAGAAAGTTCAGGAATAGGCGAAACGTTTGCGTCACGCAGGCTGGCAATTTCTTCTATTTCGCGACCCACGGATTCGTTAAACTGCTCAAACACTTCATCGATGTTGCATCGACTTCGTAGAGCACTCTTGTCGAGTTGCGCGAGCGTGAACAGCTTGGAATGGGTTCGAGACATGCTTCGTTGTGCAGATGTCAATAGCAGTTATAGGTATGTATACCCTATCCAAAATAATAGTCAATACCCTGAATCTGCGCGTACACTGCTCATCACACTTTCGGCACTGCTTTTAGGCTATTGATTCAACTCGCCAATACAAAGCTTGTCCCGGATCAAAGACCACCACATGCTCATCCCCGGCTTTTATTTGTGTCTCATATTGAACCGGTTCAGTTTGTTTAATCAGTGTCATTTTCGCATCGTTGACCGGAAGCTGATAAAACTTCGGACCATGCAAAGAGGTAAATCCTTCTAATTTATCCAGTGCGTTTGCATCATCAAATAGTTGTGCAAGCGTCGACATGGTGTTTGGTGAATTGAAAACTCCCGCACAACCGCACGCCGATTCCTTGGTATTTGCAGTGTGCGGCGCACTGTCTGTTCCGAGAAAAAATCGCGCATCACCACTGGTAGCTGCTGCCATCAAAGCATGCTGATGATCTCCACGCTTTAGAATGGGAAGACAATAATAGTGTGGCCGGATACCTCCAACCAGCATGTGATTGCGATTCAATGCCAGGTGGTGCGGTGTTATGGTTGCAGCCATGTTGCTCGGTTGGCTTTGCACGAAGTCTACACCGTCACTTGTGGTGACATGCTCCAGTACAATTCGCAGCTCTGGCAAGGTTTCACGCAGCGGTGCCAGAACATCATCGATAAACGCCTGTTCGCGGTCAAAGATATCGACCTCTGATCGCGTTACTTCACCGTGCATGCACAGCACAATATTATGCTCAGCCATGGCCTCAAGGACAGGCATGACTTTATTGATTTCAGTAACCCCCGATGCTGAGTTCGTGGTCGCCCCTGCCGGATACAGCTTAACAGCCGAAATAACGCCATTTTTCGCAGCATTTACAACATCCGTTGCGACCGTTTGCTCGGTCAGGTACAACGTCATAAGCGGGGTAAAGTCATGTTTAGCGGCGTGTTGATTTAACGCCTGGTTGATGCGTTTTGAATAGGCGACCGCATCCTTTTCAGTGACCACCGGGGGTACAAGGTTGGGCATAATAATCGCTCGACGAAAATGTCTAGCCGACGCTGCCACAACACTTTCAAGCATTTCGCCATCACGCAAATGCAGGTGCCAGTCGTCCGGCTGAGCGATAACAAGTTGCTGTGTCATGGTTAGTTAGCTATGCCTGATTTTATCGTTTAGTTGGTTGTGCTTTTCGTAGCAGCCCTGTTTAATGCCGGGACTTTATAATCCGCTCAAAAGCTGCCAGTGTTTCATCCGAAACATGGTGTTCCACACCTTCCGAGTCATGCTTAGCGATCTCTTCACTGACACCAATCGCCAGTAGGAATCGGAACACAATGTCGTGGCGAGCTCGGCTTTTATCGGCAAGTGCCTTACCTTTTTCTGTTAGAAAAATCGATCGATAGGGTTCACTCGTGACATACCCGTCGCGCTGCAAACGGTTAAGTGTTTTGCTGGCACTGGGTTGGGATATACCCAGTCGCTCGGCCACTTCTACCAACCGAGCTTCACCCTGAGAGCTGATCAGATCATCAATCAGCTCAACATAGTCCTCCGTGGCCTCCATCTGGTGTGCCTGGCGCACCTTTTCAAAAGTTTCGGCTTGCTGATCCGCAGCTTGTAACGGGCGCTCTTGATTGTCTGGCTTCGAAGACAAGGCGAAAAGTGAACTCAGGTAAGAAAGACCATGGAAGTATAGCAAGATGCTTGTATATTTAGCCAGAAAGTATAAACTAAGCCATGGCTAAATTCCCCACAACATTCGAACGCAAATTCCTGCTGGCGGCTCTGCTCATACCAACACTCTGGTTAATGGCCTGCGATAAAAAGCAACCAGATGAAAATGAGAAACTACTCGTTGTCACAACGTTTACCGTCATTGCAGACATGGCCCGGAACGTTGCCGGTGACGCTGCCGATGTAGTCTCGGTGACAAAACCGGGTGCAGAAATACATAACTACCAGCCCACACCGAAAGATATTGTGCGCACTGACAAAGCCAATCTGGTTTTGTGGAACGGACTGGGCCTGGAACTTTGGTTTGAAAAGTTTCTTGAACAACTCGGTGATGTACCCAATGTGGTGGTTACCGATGGCATAAAACCTATCGACATAAACAAGGGGCCTTATACCGGCAAACCAAATCCGCATGCCTGGATGAGCCCTCGCGATGCATTGGTCTATGTCGACAATATTGCGCGTGCCATGGCAGATGCAGATCCGGAAAACGCAGATACTTATAATAGAAACGCCACACAATATAAAACTGCCATACAACAAATAAGCGAACCGCTTCGCGACCAGATAGAAACTATTCCGGAAGCACATCGCTGGCTGGTTACCAGTGAGGGCGCTTTCAGCTATCTTGCACGTGACTTCGGTTTGGAAGAGTTGTTCTTATGGCCAATAAACGCAGACCAGCAAGGTACGCCCTCTCAAGTGCGTAATGTTATCGATAAAGTAAATGAGTACGGTATACGAACCGTCTTCAGCGAAAGCACGATATCACCGAAATCAGCTGAGCAGGTAGCGCGGGAAACCGGCGCCCACTATGGTGGTGTATTGTATGTCGATTCATTAAGCGAGGCTGACGGCCCGGTACCCACTTATCTGGATTTGATCCAAAAAACCACCAACACCATTGTCACCGGCTTATTGATTGAGCGCAGCAATTGAACGCGCCAGAAACTACAAACAGCAACCATGCCGGGCAACGCGGCTCCGGTATCGGCGACACGCCTGATGATCGCCGACGCGTAAGAGCCAATCAGTGCAGCAATGATGGCCTGTGCGGTATTGATGCTGAAAACCTCGCGGTTATTTACCGTAACGGAAACGTTGCGCTGGAAAATGTCACCTTTGAAATACCCACCGCAACCATCTGCGCATTGGTCGGCATTAACGGTTCCGGCAAATCAACACTGTTCAAAGCACTGATGGGTTTTGTGCCGGTAAGTGCCGGACGCATCTCTATCCTTGGAAAACCAGCCGGGAAACAACTGCCCAGAAACACTGTGGCCTATGTGCCACAAAACGAAGAGGTTGACTGGAATTTCCCGGTGCTGGTTGATGATGTCGTGATGATGGGACGTTACGGTCACATGGGATTACTTCGCATTCCATCTAAAATCGATCGCCTCAAAGTCCATCAAGCGCTTGAGCGTGTGGGCATGCTGGACTATAGGCACAGACAGATTGGTGAACTCAGTGGTGGTCAAAAAAAACGTGTGTTCCTTGCCAGAGCGCTTGCGCAAGAAGGCAAGGTCATTTTGCTGGATGAACCATTCACCGGTGTTGATGTTAACAGTGAAGATGCCATTATCGAACTACTCAGAGGCCTTCGTGACGACGGTAATGTGATTTTGGTGTCTACCCACAACCTTGGCAGTGTGCCGCAGTTTTGTGACCAGGTTATTTTGATAAACCGTACCGTACTTGACTACGGTGAAACCGAGTCCGTGTTCACGCAAAGCAATCTGCATCGCGCTTTTGGAGGCACTCTGCGATTTCATGTTCTCACTGGCCAGGATTTACACGACGACGATGACACCAGGCAAGTCACCGTCATCTCCGATGACGAACGTCCCGTGGTGTTGTATGGCGATGATGGCAAAGATGAACAAAGTGAAAACAACGCCGGCGAAACCGGGTCAAGCGACAAAGACAACGTTGATCAGACATGAACGCTCTCCTCGAACCATTCAGCTATGACTATATGGCAACCGCCATTTGGGTCAGTGGTTTAGTCGGTGCAGTTTGCGCGTTTTTATCAGCCTATCTAATGCTCAAAGGCTGGTCATTGATCGGTGATGCCCTGTCTCATTCAGTAGTACCAGGTGTTGCGGGTGCATATATGCTTGGTTTGCCTTATTCGTTCGGCGCTTTTATTTCCGGTGGTCTTGCCGCCGCGGCTATGTTGTTCATAAGTCAGCGGTCATCACTTAGAAACGATGCTGTCATTGGTCTGGTGTTCACGGGATTCTTTGGTTTGGGATTGTTTCTTGTATCTTTGTCGCCAACATCGGTCGATGTGCACACCATCATATTTGGCAATATTCTGGCCGTAACGCCTACAGATGCACTGCAACTAGTCATTATTGCAGGCATTACCTTATTGTTGCTGGTGGTGTACTGGAAAGACATTATGGTGGTCTTTTTTGATGAGTCGCACGCACGCTCTATTGGCATGCGAACCAACGCGATCAAAGTCATGTTCTTCACTTTGCTAAGTGCTTCAACGGTAGCAGCATTGCAGACTGTGGGCGCATTTTTGGTAATAGCCATGGTGGTAACACCGGGTGCGACGGCATACTTGCTGACTGATCGATTTTCAAGACTCATTATTTACAGCGTTGCTATTGGCGCACTAAGCAGCGTTATCGGCGCTTATATTAGCTACTTTCTCGATGGAGCCACCGGCGGAATCATTGTGCTGTTGCAAACGGGTGTGTTCCTGCTCGCATTCTTTTTCGCTCCCAAACACGGGTTGTTAGCCAACCGACGCAGAACCCGGGCTCATCGCGCGACACTAACCCGCCGAAAGCAACGACAGAGCCTGCAAAACTCATGAGCTGGTTACTCGAACCACTGCAATTTGAATTCATGCAGCAGGCCTTAATCATAGGCTTACTCGTCGCCATACCTGCCGCAGTATTATCGTGCCTTCTCGTATTGAGAGGTTGGTCACTGATGGGCGATGCGGTAGCGCATGCCATACTACCGGGAATTGTCATTGCGCATATCATTGGCATACCCATGCTGATTGGGGCTTTTATATCCGGCATGGTTTGCGCTCTTGCGACTGGTTTTTTCACTGAGCACAGCAGATTGAAAGAAGACACAGTCATGGGCGTCGTGTTCAGCGGCATGTTTGCACTTGGCATCGTTTTGTTTACTTTTGTGCGCACGAATCTGCATCTGGATCACGTGTTGTTCGGCAATCTGCTCGGCGTGTCCTGGACGGACATATTACAAACGGGCGTGATATCTGTTTTTGTATTAATCGCTTTTATGGTCAAGAGACGAGACATACTCGTTTTTGCGTTCGATCCTCAACACGCTGGCGTCATCGGCATTAACACTCGAAGCATGCAATACGGTTTGCTCGCCCTGCTGTCGCTGGTTATAGTTGCATCGATTAAAGCGGTCGGTATTATTCTGGTCATTGCCGTACTGATCGCACCCGGAGCCATCAGCTTTCTGTTGACCGACCGGTTTGAGCACATGCTTTGGATATCGATTGTAGTTGCCATGAGCTGTGCGGTGATTGGCATTCTAGGCAGCTACTATTTAGACAGTGCTCCCGCCCCAACAATTGTGGTGTTGTTAACAATGACATTCATTTGCGCGTTTTTGTTTGCACCAAAACGAGGAATTCTGCGACAAAAACGTGCCTTTCAAACAGATGATTGAGTTGCATCAACCGAGGCTCACCAACTGGCTCCGTTTATAACCTTTCAAAGTGTATGGTTGCTCTGTTTACACTCAATAACCACTAAATACCTGTGGTTGTTAATGATAATTATTCGTATTACTATCCAGCTCAGTCATTTAGCAACCGTTGTTTCTACCATGATGTATCGATCACTCCAACTTGCAGGTGTCATCGCCACAGCCCTATTCACGCAGTCCGTATACGCGGATTCGGTCAACATTTACTCTTATCGGCAACCCTTTTTGGTTGACCCAATTTTTGACTCGTTCACCAAGGAAACTGGCATTGAAGTTAATACCGTGTTTGCTAAACAAGGGCTTGTCGAGCGGTTAAAAAGCGAGGGAAAAAACAGCCCGGCGGACATACTACTCACATCGAACTTTGGTAATCTTGCTGCGGCTGTTGAAGCCGAGGTGATACAAGCGGTCGACAGCGACGTTCTTCACAGTCGTATCCCGGCCGAATTTCGCGACCCGGATAACTTGTGGTTTGGATTAACCAATCGAGCCAGATTAATCGCTGTTTCAAAAAGCCGCATGGCCGATGGCGCACCAACAAGCTATGAAGATCTGGCAAAGCCTGAATACAAAGGCAAAATTTGTACTCGCAGCGGCAAACACAACTACATGGTCGCGCTAACCGCATCGGTTATCGCACACGCTGGCCTCGATAATGCGCGTGACTGGCTTGCTGGTGTTAAAGATAATCTGGCTCGCAAGCCACAGGGTAACGACCGGGCTCAGGTAAAAGCCATTTCGCAGGGTGAATGTGATATTGCCATTATCAATTCCTATTACATGGGCGCCATGCTGGCTGATGAAGAGCAAACGGCCTGGGCAAAATCGATAAATCTGGTTTTTCCGAATCAGGCTGATCGTGGCACGCACATGAACATTAGTGGAATGGCGCTTACCCATGCAGCACCAAACAAGGCGAACGCCATCAAGCTGATGGAATACCTGACCTCAGACAAAGCGCAAAGTATCTACGCAGAAGTGAATCATGAATATCCGGTGAATCCGAAAGTACAACCGTCCGAGCTGGTTCAGTCGTGGGGCGAATTCTCCTACGACTCCCTGTCTCTGGCAGAGATAGCCCAACACCGCACGGAAGCATCCAAGCTTGCAGATGAAGTCGGTTACGATAATTGATCGTGACTCTTAAGCGCACATTCACGTTCTTGATAAATGAGCAACACCGACCAATCAGGTAAACGATTGTTGACCACCGCCAGCTATGGCGGTGGGTTAACGTTCGAAGGCGATGATGCGCGAGTCAGCGAAAGCGCTACTGCAATACCACAACGCCGGCTCAGCGGATGGTCGTTTGCGGCTTTAGTGGTAGCCGCTATTGTTTGCCTTCCCCTGATTTCGGTTGTTTGGCTGGCCTTTTTTCCTGAAGAAAATATCTGGCCTCATCTTTTCAACACCGTATTGTCCACCTATGTGATCAATACGCTTGTGCTTATGGTCGGTGTAGCAACAGGCACCTTGTTAATCGGGGTTAGCTGCGCCTGGCTGGTAACACATCATGACTTCCCCGGCCGCGCTTTTTTTAACTGGGCTTTGCTTCTGCCATTTGCAGTGCCTGCCTACGTTATTGCTTATGTGTATACCGATTTACTCGAATACGCCGGGCCTGTTCAGACAACGCTTCGAAGTCTGTTTGGGTGGCAACTCGCTTCGGATTATTATTTTCCATCAATTCGCACACTGCCTGGCGCCATTTGCATGATGATACTCGTCTTGTATCCTTACGTTTATCTACTGGCGCGAGCGGCATTTCTGGAACAATCAGCGTCGATTGCAGAAGCATCCCGGTCTCTGGGCGTCAGTCGTCGAGCTCGTATTTTCAAAGTGGCACTGCCAATGGCACGACCTGCAATTGTCGTTGGACTCTCACTGGTCATGATGGAAACCCTGAATGATTATGGCACCGTTGATTATTTTGCCGTTCCTACGCTTACCGCCGGGCTGTACGACATCTGGTTAGGCATGAACAACCTTGGTGGCGGTGCTCAGATAGCCACGCTACTGCTTATATTCGTTATGGTGCTTATCGGGCTTGAAAAAAGCAGCCGGCGCAATCAACAAAACTATCAACCCTCGGCCAGCCGGTTTCGGGCAAGTAGCCGAACACGACTAACAAAATCAAAGTCTGTTGCCGCCTGCCTGACTTGTTTTATACCGGTTTTATTGGGCTTTATCGTTCCTGCGTGGATACTGGGCGGCTATACAATTACCTATCTTGACGAGTCGCTCAATCAGGATTTCAAGAAAAGTGCTTTACATAGTATCGGACTATCCTCAGTCGCAGCCATAGCCGCCGTGGGCATTGGCATTTTATTGAGTTATAGCAAGCGTTTACACCCAACGCGCAATATGAAGTTTAGCGTAGGTGTCGCAAGCCTTGGCTATGCGGTGCCCGGTGCAGTGTTGGCCATTGGCGTTATTATTCCGTTTGCTGCATTCGATAACACCGTGGACGCAATCGCTGAGCGATTCTTTGGCATATCAACCGGACTGCTACTGAGCGGAACGGTGTTTGCGCTGGTATTCGCTTATACCGTTCGCTTTCTGGCCATGGCTTACGGATCGATTAATTCCAGCATGAAAAAAATTAGCCCTCATATGGACGATGCGGCAAGATCACTGGGTCACTCACCAGGCACCATCTTGCGTAAAGTTCATTTGCCCTTGATTCGTAGCGGTATCCTGACCGCAGCGCTGGTAGTGTTTGTCGATTGCATGAAAGAACTTCCAGCAACACTGGTGTTGCGTCCGTTTAACTTCGACACGCTGGCAACACAAGTGTATCAATTCGCCTCTGATGAGCTTATTGGCCAGAGTGCTATTTATGCATTGCTGATTGTGTTGGTCGGGCTGGTACCAGTTATTCTTTTAAGTGTCAGAATTGATCGATCTGGAGAGCTTTCAACACAGGCAGCTCCTTCTGAAACAACCCGGCAACGAATCATACTACCAACAGGATAAGCTGGCGATCAGCTTACTTAATCCGCGATCTGATGCTATTCAGTTGCAACCGCAGATGTATTGCCTTTATATGCTAATTCGCAGAATTATTTCGCTCCAGCTGAGAGATCGTGAATTGCTGCTGCTGGACAATTATACGAACCAAATCTGGCATCGATAGTACACCTGCCAACTTGCCATCATTCAGCACCGGCAAATGTCGGAAGTGTCGTTCAGTCATCAAGGCCATGCATTGATCCAGTGTGTCATCTGGAGCAACAGTGACTACGTTACTCGTCATGATGTCTTTTACTTTGGTCTCCGATGGTGCCCTACTTTTTAATACAACATCACGTGTATAGTCGCGCTCAGACATAAGGCCAACAAGTTTTCCATTCTCTATCACCATCAATGCGCCGATGTTTTTCTCCGACATGAGTCCTAAACCGTCAAGAACTGACTGATTCGGCTCTATCGACCATACCTCATCCCCTTTGACTGCGAGCAAATCACCAACTGTTTGAAGCGTAATACATCCGGCGATCTTGGCAGCCTGTCGATTCGCTCCACCTGGGAAAAGTCCAGATAACTCAGCATAGGTTACTTCTCTATTCCATGCTCTTTCCATACCCTTTTTAATGTCATCAACTAGTGGCACATGACCACTGTTCACATAGAATTCAGTTCGGACAAACTGTATGACGTCCCAATGTTTTTCGGTTAGTGAAAGATCTTCGCGTTCAGCAATATCATAAGCGACACTCTCGTTCCATTCAGAACGAAATTTCAAAAATCCGTCGATGTTCGGTTGCATGGAAACCATATCGTTATACTGATCCATTGTGACTCCTCCAAAGCAAACATTATACGATACTAAGTTTGAACAATTCACTGTGCATTTACCATATATCTTCTGACATAAAGGCGCATATTATTTGGCGGAACTAGTTGACGAGAATGCTACGCGAATGGATTTCTTCTGCCGAATTCAACAGGATATATACGGTAATAAGTTCTTTCAATGGCACTATTAGTTTTATTAATATGCAAACGGATTTGAATATGTATCTCAGTTTGAGGGATGCAAACGAAAACGTAGCAAAAACCATGATGCAGCACTGAGATACTTACCATTGCACAGAACAAAGTCTGCATCTGATCGTGCGCTCGAACATGTGGCTTGTGTATCGTCAGGTGCAATAATGAATAGTTGTTTTCTGCTTTGCGCAAAAAGTGGAGTGAAAATTAAAATGATACCGATACCAAACATCGTACATTCTGTTTGTCACCCACTCCATTATTCAAATGTTACTCAGAATTACAGGCAAGGTTGTTAGACATTGAACAATGTAATTAACTGCTATCTCCTTATCCGAGCCTAATTTATATTAATCAATTTTCCGAATTGAAGAGAAGCCAGGTTATCAACATGGTGTCTGAGAGTATGCATTATGGTGTTAGCCCGACTTATCGGATTCTTACTCTTGAGACTGGAGTTCCCCTAGAATCATGAACATCATCCCTAAATGATTAGATTCATCCTCAGTGAACAAACGCATAGACGATACTTTCCTTCGTTAATAATAGATTTATGACGCCAAAAGCCTGCCAATATAATGACGTCTAATTCAGTAAAAAAGCTCATTGGTGTGAAACAAGAGGACAATAGTAGTGGTCAATAAGTTGCCGTTGCATACTATGCAAGCTGAAACTTGGATGGCTTAGATTTTCTAAAATAAACACCATGTTTAAGCACCTCAAAAATCAACTTCGTGAATTAATCAGTGTAAGACTAATCCAATTTTGAATTGGCTTAAATTATGCGTTCTCAGTATTACAGAGCGTTCTGTTCATACAAAACAAATCCCTGTAAAACAAATACTTGCAAAATTCGGAAATTTAGATGCCACTTATATCGATAAACGGATCTGACGCTGTCTCTACTATGAAGCGCAATTCATACTCAACTTGGCCGAATCGTTCAGATAACAACAATCGTGTAGAACCATTTACCGAACCGGCTATCGCTCCAAACTTTAAAATTCCAAAAGGTGCGTCAATTTTTACAATCGGCTCTTGTTTCGCAAGAAACGTTGAGAATGCATTAAAGAAGCGTGGTTTCAATATTGTTTCCCACAGTATTTTGAAATCAAACCCTGTATTTTCAGAATTCGGGCCCAACATATTAAATAACTATGGTGTTCCCTCAATTTACAATGAGCTATCTTGGGCCTTGGATGAAGACAAGTTATTTAATGCAGAAAAATACATAGAGGAAATTTTTCCAAATAAATATGTCGACATGCATCTCAACCAAGCCTTAAAACCGGCTAGCAAGGTGGAGGTTCTAGCAAGAAGAGAAGCAATTCATGAAATGAATAAACAGATCTTGAACTGCCAGCTATTAATCATAACACTTGGGCTTTCCGAAGTGTGGTGGGACAAGAAACACTGTATATACCTCAATACTTCACCACGAAGATCAATAATTAGAAATAATCCGGACAGATTTGAAGTACATGTTTTGTCGACTGACGAAATGCTCAACTATTTGCGACCCACCTTGGACTTGGTAAAACACAATTGTCCTGATATTAAAACAGTTATAACCGTTTCTCCAGTACCGCTACAATCTACATATACGGAAAAAGACGTAATAATCGCCAATATGTATTCTAAGAGCTCCTTGCGTGTCGTTGCGGAACATCTTGTCAATGAATACGACGATGTAGACTACTACCCTAGTTATGAAAGTATAATAATTAGTGACCGATCTGATACATGGGAGGCAGATATGACCCATCCAACAAAGGAAGTAATATACAAAAACGTAGAAAGAATGGTCAATGATTACACTCACTCACCCGAAGTAAAAGAGTCTGATTCAGTGGAAATCATATCGAAAGAATTGAAAAATAATCATAGCCTATCTGTGCAACAGATATTGTCAAAGTACTTGCCCATTGTTGAGCTAGACGAAAAACTGTCATTGCGATATGCCGAAGCTTGTATTTCTGAAGGCAACTATACGGATGCGGAAAAAATTATAAAAAAGTGCTCCAACCTATGGAGTAGAAATAGTTCAACTTTACTAAGGTGTTGGCTTAACCTAAACGTGAACTATAGCGAAGAAATCATATCTGAATTAAAATCTCTGGAAAACAGCTGTGCCAAAGAAAGGTTCTATTGGCCAACAGTATTCTCTGCATATGAACAAAACAATGATTTTGACGCAGCACGATGGACAGCTTCAAAATGGATTAAAAATTTCCCGCGATCGGTATTTCCATTTCTAAGGATGGCAAAGTATGCGAAATGTGAAGGAAATACCGAGCTATACAATGAGATGTTAGAAAGGGCGTTGGAAGTTGATGACAGCTCTTCGATAGTTCTCTTAGAGTATGTTGAACACTTGCTTAATGAAGAAAAGTACAATGAAGCCAGGATGTGTATCAAAAACATTGAACCAAGTAATAGAGCTCAGATGGAGCGCTACAATAGCTTACTTTTTAGTCTTGGATTAGACAAGAAATCAGCATAAATCAGAACACATTGTAGCAATTAGCTATATTTACAAATTGAAAGCCGAACTTCGACGCACTGAATAGGAGCAGGATATTTTCAATGGGTATCAGAATCTGAACTGTTCGCAGCAGTAATATGAGCTGCTTACTAGTATAAGTTTGGACTGTCAACTGGAGTATATGAGTTAGCTACCATGGTCTGAATCCTGCATTGTCGGGAGTGTGAAGGTCGGGTCGACTAAGCCCATGAAAGCACAGATCGAGATTGATGAGAACTACCTGGTGGTGTTTAAGACCAC
>CALJNA010000051.1 GCA_937981955.1 uncultured Granulosicoccaceae bacterium | reverse complement strand
AATCCGTCGATGTTCGGTTGCATGGAAACCATATCGTTATACTGATCCATTGTGACTCCTCCAAAGCAAACATTATACGATACTAAGTTTGAACAATTCACTGTGCATTTACCATATATCTTCAGACATAAACGCTCAGATGGTATGACGCATATTAGTTGACGAGAATGGTATGTGAATGAACTTCTTCTGCAGAAATCAACAGGATATATACAGCAATAAGTTCTTTCGATGGCACCATTAGTTTGATTTATGTGCCTGCGTTATTAAACGCACTTCTAAGTTTGAACCACCTGAGTCATTTAACTGTATGACCAGCACTCACCGGGTATCAGAATCTGAACTGTTCGCAGCAGTAATATGAGCTGCTTACTAGTATAAGTTTGGACTGTCAACTGGAGTAGATGAGTTAGCTACCATGGTCTGAATCCTGCATTGTCGGGAGTGTGAAGGTCGGGTCGACTAAGCCCATGAAAGCACAGATCGAGATTGATGAGAACTACCTGGTGGTGTTTAAGACCACCAGCGCTTACCTTACCGGCAAACTTTTCCTATCGCTGCTTTTTGTCTTGTGGGCAGTAGTATGGATTGTTCTAGTTAACTCAAACATTGATTCCAATTGGATAGTAATTCCAGTGAGTATCAGTGTTGTACTGCTTGCAGTTATGATACTGATAGCAAAATGGAGAAGTTATCCATCGTGTGAGGAGACTGAACATGTCATTTTCTTTTCCATGGATAAAAACGGAATTTCGCATGCACCGCATTCCGGTATGGTGCGCGATGACTACCAGTGGTCTGAAATAACCAAGATCGTTTTTAGCGACAGTTTAATCAGTCGTAAGCGAGAAACAGATTCCATAACGGGAATTGAGCAATACGAATGTAGACACGTGATTCTCATTTATCTAAATGTTAGCCGCGTTCTGGATTCCGCTGAACTCGATAAAAGGAATTTATCGATTTCTCCGGCTGGTACATATTATGTTATGACCAACTACCCCGAAGATCAGAAAATCAAATATCTAGCGGGAGTACGACGTTTTGCAGAACAACGGGTCGAAGTGGAATCTTTTAAAGAAATATTCTTCGACAGCTGTAACACTGACGAACGATACGTCGTATGATGTGACAATCAGCACCACTCTACAAGTCTGTTTTTGATGAGTGCGCCGATCAGCTGGGCGTTGGAGAGAACGCATTACACCAACCATCAGCACTGACGCGCATATGTGGAAACAGTGGACAAGGGCCTGCATCTTCGTGAACATCACCTTGATATAATGCACATTTGCTGCAGTTCTTTTCAAGCTTGTCAGAGACAGCCATATATTCCCAGTTTCTGGCACCCATAGAGAGCTCATCTACCATGGGCGCTTCTTCAGCGTGAGCTGGCAGGGTACTAACCAGAGCGCTAAGTGGAATGGCGACCGTTCCTGCTCCAAAAAATGTTATCAGCTGGCGACGTTGCTTGTCTGTCATTCGAATCTCTCCATTGTTTCCACCAGTAAAATGGGACCGCTCGTCTTGAGAAATTTGCAAAATTGCCGCCAAACTGGACAAATTGGCGCCTCAGGAGAGTGCGGGCAGTGCTAATTGTGTGCGTCTTGCGATCTGATCTTGATTTTCACGCACGCTTGCAGAGAACCAGCTTACGCATGAAACGCGCAGAATCGGCAAGAGCCAACAAGTCTGTCTAGGGCTTTAGTTTGTAACCAGTTCTGAACATCGCCCAAACGATGGCAATGCACACGAGTAAGAACAGCAGAATCATCGACAGACTGATACCCACTTGCACATCGGATACTTCAAAAAAGCTCCAGCGGAACCCACTGATCAGATATAGCACGGGATTAAGTAACGAAATTTTCTGCCAAAACGCGGGGAGCATATCAACAGAGTAAAAACTACCACCAAGAAAAACCAATGGCGTGATGATCAGTGAAGGAATGAGTTGCAGTTTTTCAAAATTATCGGCCCACAATCCGATAATGAAACCGAACAAGCTGAACGTTACGCAAGTAAGTAGAAAAAATCCGATCATCCAGAATGGATGGGCAATTCGCAAATCGACGAAGAACGTTGCGGTAATAAGAATTAGTACACCCAGAATAAAAGATTTCGTTGCAGCAGCCCCGACATAGCCAAGCAAAATTTCAAAAAAGGAAACAGGAGCTGACATAACCTCATAAATTGTGCCGGTAAATTTTGGAAAGAATATACCGAATGATGCATTGGAGATACTTTGCGTTAGTAAACTTAGCATCATCAAGCCGGGCACGATAAAGGCGCCATAAGCAACACCTTCTACCGATTCAATGCGAGACCCGATAGCCGACCCAAACACAACAAAGTACAGCGCGGTTGATATAACCGGTGCTGCAATACTTTGCAGTAATGTATTGCGCGTTCGTCGCATCTCATTTTTATAAATCGCTTTAACAGCTTCAGTATTCATGGAGTTAAATTCAGGCTTCTGCGGCAACAATATCGACAAAGATATCTTCGAGAGAGCTTTGTTGTGTATTCAGGTCTTTTACCACGAGCCCCGCGGTTGCAATATTGCTAAGCAAGCTTGTCATACCGGTACGTTCCTGTCTGGCATCGAAGGTATAGGTGAGTTTGGTTCCATCTCCAGATAACGTTAAGCCGTATTCGTCCAACTCAGCCGGCAATGCATCAACAGGATTTTTCAACTCAATAACGAGTCGCTTCTTTCCCAGCTTGCTCATTAGAATTTGCTTCTCTTCAAGTTCGAGTAACTCACCGCCACTGATAATGCCCACACGGTCGGCAATCTCTTCAGCCTCTTCTATGTAATGTGTTGTCAGAATAATGGTGACCCCGCTTTGCCGTAAGCGTTCGACTATGGCCCACATATCTTTTCTGAGTTCAACATCTACTCCGGCTGTAGGTTCATCCAGAAACAATACCCGAGGTTCGTGGGACAAAGCCTTTGCGATTAGAACCCGACGCTTCATTCCGCCGGAAAGTTGCTGAACCATACTGTGCTTCTTGTCGCCCAGTGACAATTCATCGAGCAGGTTATCAATCAGCGCCGTATCCGCAGGCTTTCCATAAAGCCCACGACTAAAAGAGACGGTGTTGATTACCTTGTCAAATGCTCCCAATGTGAGTTCCTGCGGCACCAGACCGATCAGCTCTCGGGTTTTTCGAAAATCTTTGATAATGTCGAATCCGGCCACACTGACCGAGCCATCGCTGGGTGAAACAAGGCCGCAGATGGTTGAAATGAGGGTAGTTTTGCCAGCACCGTTAGGTCCCAGCAGGGCAAGAATCTCCCCTTCCTGGATATCCAGATCGATTCCCTTCAGAGCCTGATGGCCATTATCGTATGTTTTTGTCAGCCCTTTTACGCTAACTATAGTCTTGCGTTCAGTCATGTGACTATTGTCTCACACCAAGACATATTGCGGTACGAACACGCATTAAGGATGGGGTCAGTAAGGGATGACCAGTCCAACCTGCACACCGTTTCTGGTGTTTCGAACAAACGCCTTGCCATGATGTGCTTCGGCAATCATTCTGACAATGTACAAACCAAGCCCCAGATGCAACTCACCATCGTCACGACCTCTGTCCGAAAACATCGGGTCGAAAAGCTGGGCTTGTCGGTCCTCCGGAATATGGCTGCCGTTGTTTGCCACGGCTAACCTGGCCATCGGCTGACCGTGCGAAGTGGTTGCTTCAAGCAGCAGTGTTACTTCGGCATCAACACTGAAACCTGCAGCGTTATCAACCAGTTTATCGAATGCTTGTTGCAGCAGTTCTGGTGCCGCTATAACAACAATAGGTTCAGGGCGTGCATTCGGGTATTTTACTCGCGCTGTGATGTTCACATCGGAATACACCTGCTTGTAGCGTTCAAGTGAGCCTCGAAACCATTCCAGTAAATCGACCTCTTGCATTTGCGCCTGCTGCACGGTCTGTTCGAGTCTCGTTGACTCGACCAGAGCACGAATAATAGCGCCGAGCTGATCAGCGCCACCACTGGCGCGGTCCATTAGTGTGACAGTTTCTGCGTCCAGTTTATTTCGGTCCATGTTTTCAATGGATGTTTTTACAACACTTAACGGCGTTCTAAGCTCATGCGACAATCGGCTGGACAGTGCCTCCAGATACTTCGTGTAGTTTGCCGAGCGGTCCAGAAGTGACGATAAATTACGCGATAAGTCACCAATCTCATCTTTGGCATCGCTTTGCGGCAACCCGCGAACCCGACCATCTTCCGCTACAGCTCTGGTAGCCAGTTTCGACAGACTGCGAATGCGCATGGATAATATGCTGGCATAGATTAACAACACAAGGCCGGCCAATAAACTCACCAGTGTGAGTAAGCTAAACAGTCGCGCAACACGACTGGCCGAATAAGCCGAGGCGAGGTCTTCATTAGATTCAAACAGCAAAAAACCATTGCGTTCTTCACCGCCTATTGCAACCAGTGTGCCGAGTACTGAATCACGTTCACTGGTGACGTAATGCTTGGTTTCAGCCTGTCGCTCGGCAAGTTCATCGACGTGTTCCGGTGGTAAATGCAATCCATCCATCAGATCAAACGGTTGATCGCGTACCTCGGTGTCGGCAACAAAATAAGCAAAGATGCGAAATAACACAGCATTAAAGAAACCGCGTTCAGCAGGATCATATTCAAATTCTTCTTCTGTTTTTTCGTACAAAGAGTTCACGTCAGACAATAACCGGCCTCGCCTGTCAAACAAACGGGCGCGGGTGCCACGTGTCACCCACGGAAGCAGACGCTTATCAGCCGTTTGTGACGCGTAAAAAAGATTGCCCGTGGTCGAATCGGAATTCAAATTTGAAAAAGCGCTAGTTAAACCGTTTTGATCAATGTTTCCAAGCCACTTATCACGTGTTTCACCTTGTTGGTCTATATCGACAAATGCAATACCAATTGGCGATGAAGCAGGTGGTAAAGGAATACTAAGTTCAAGCTGAAAACCACGCTGGGTTGCAGCCCAAAAGCCGTTGTACTGACTCATACGTCGTCCAATTTCCCGAAACCGGACGTTCTTTGAACCGTTTACTCCCGTGACGGGTCCAGGCGCTTCAGATCGGAAAATTACATGTACCGGTTTACCGGTTGGATCAGACACCAGCAGCTCAATAGCATCGCCATTTACGAGTAAGGCCAGGGGATCATTTGCTTCGCCTTCACCCAAGTCAGTACGAAGTACGGGTGGCTTGTGATAAGTCACTGATGAGTCGGTGACATCAACGAAGAGATAAAGTCGGTTACGACGATTAGCCAGTCGCAAACGCATGGCATCTTCGTTATTCTCGAAGTTGAAAGACGGCGCGAGCAAGTTTTGCCACTCGTCATCGTAGCCATCAACAAACAGGGGGAAATTTGCGTGTTCAGCGTAGAAATCGTTATCGGCCGCCAGGGTGCGACTGGCCCGCAATACGCCTCGAAGCTCATCTGACTCTGCGAGCGCAAGCCTTGCATTGGCGACCTTCAAAGATTGTGCATCCACACGTGTTTGTCGTAACGACCAATCCAGCTGTTTGACACTTTGCCAACCAATAATTGGCACCGCCAAAGTCAGTGCACCAGCCAGTAACATTTGTGTGCGTAGATTCACTAATGAGGCCGCGGGTTAATAGTCCAGCCCTTCGACCCATCGATAGCCAAGCCCGTACACCGTTTGAATACAATTGAACTCACTATCAATAGCATGGAATTTTTTACGGATGCGCTTAACGTGTGCTGTAATCGTTTGATCATCAAGCACAACATTAGCCGCATCCATAAGCTGCTGCCGGCTATTGACCTGACCTTGCTGGCTTGCAAGGCTGGCGACAAGCCAGAACTCAGTAACGGTAAGATCAACGGGCCGTTCTCGCCAAGTCGCTTGCAGTCGTTCCTGATCAATCGACAACGGACCAACACTGTGCAGCGATGTCGTTTCAGATTGACTGAGTACATCGACTCGTCGAAGTAATGTGTTTACACGCGTAATAATTTGAGCAAGACTGATATCTTTTGTCAGATAGTCATCAGCGCCCAATCGCAATCCGGATATTACGTCAAGTTCACTGTCTCTTGCGGTAAGAAAAAGTATTGGCAATCGATCTGATAACCCGCGTAAGGCCTGACAAAGTGCGAACCCTGCTTCGCTATCGTTGCCAAGACCAATATCGATTATCGCCAGATCAGGCATGCGCGCCTTCACCGCAGTCAGCGCAGCCTCAGCAGTCGCAAAATCCTGGACTGAGTAGCCGGCTTTTTCCAGGGCCAGACGGTAATTGTCTCGCAGCGCTGGTTCGTCTTCCACCAGCACGATGGTGCGGTTTGGGTCGTTGCTTGTCATAATTCGTCAGAATTGCTCTCGATTGCACCTGTTTGGTGTCAGTGTGTCGTCGCTTTCAAGGCGTCTAATTGAATCAAACAAACCTTCAGAGAGCGTGACATGCATCATACCGATTACAGCAACAATCTTCGCAAAGCACAGCACAAGACAATTAAAAATTTGTCACTAAACCGGCTAAAGGCGCAAAACAATCAAGCAAACAATTCCGAATTAATCCCTGCCGTCCTCGCGATCGGTATGATAATTCTGGCACTGTTTCAAATGGACCCGGCAAACGCAGAATCAGCCGCTATGGCCGCCGACTCCTTGCCACCTGTTGAGCAACCACCAGCACCGCAAGACCCGGCTGGGGCAAGCAGGACATGTGCAGCGCCACATCCGTTAACAAGTATTCTGGTTAACGATCCGAATACTTGCCCGCAAAACGACAAAGATCAGCAGATGAGGCAAACCGCCAACAGTATTACGGCGGTCGTCAACACCCTTCAATTTGCGTCGCCAACCTACCCCGTAACTGCAAGGCTACCGCTATAATCAGATGGATGAAATATTCCTCTCTTGTTGATCGAATCAAACCCGACGATGATGCCGAAGGCGACCCGTGGGAAGTGCATGAGCTGGCCAGTAAGAGAGCTGCTGCCGGAGAGGATATTGTCATGCTCAGTATCGGGCAGGAAGCCGATGAATGCACACCCGATATTATTGTACAGACTGCAATTGCCAGTCTGGAGCAAGGCGATCATCACTATACCGACGTAAAAGGTACACCCGAACTTCTTGAAAGCATTGCGCGGTATCACTCCACACTTACCGGGCAAACTGCAACGGCCGATAACTGTACGGTCTATGCTGGTGCGCAGAATGCTCTGTTCGCAGCAGCTCAGGTGCTGCTGGAAACCGGTGACGAAGTAATCGTCTCAGAACCGTACTACACAACCTATGCAGCGACGTTCACAGCCTCAGGTGCCAAGCTTGTTAGCGTTCCGGTTACCAAAGCACACAACTATCAGTTAAATACGGACGACATTAATGCAGCGGTAACAGAACAAACACGCGCCATCGTCCTTAATTCCCCAAATAACCCAATGGGAATGTGTTACAGCGCAGAAGACTTTGCCACGGTAGTAAAACTGTGTGTTCAAAAACAAATCTGGCTAATACTGGATGCGGTGTATCTTGGCATTGTTTCGGTGAATTCGTCAGAGCTGCCGTACGCTGTCGATGGCGCTGACGACGTTCTAATAACCGTGTGCAGCTTATCAAAATCACACCGAATGACGGGCTGGCGTATTGGTTGGGCGGTTGCCCCCGAGCAGGTTGCCCTGCACATGAGTCGACTGTCCATGTGTATGCACTATGGATTACCGCCGTTCATCATGAAAGCTGCTCAAGCAGCCATAGATGAATCTTCAGCTACACCTACTCTCGTTAAAGAAACAATCCAACGTCGACGACAGCTAGCCAAACCAATCCTGCAATCGATGCAAGGTGCGAAGTTACACGATTCCGGTCAAGGTATGTTCTTACTGATTGACGTTTCAGAGCTGAAAATTTCGGCACACCAGTTCAGCATGCAACTGCTGAATGATTATCATGTAGCGGTGTTGCCGTGCGATGGTTTTGGCCCCGCCGGCTCGTCTTTGGTCAGGGTCGGGTTGTGCGTGGACGATGAAAAACTAAAAATTGCTTGCAACAAGATTGTTACTTGTATTGACGATTTCGCGAGCAGGTTGTAATTTCGCCAACCTGGTGCGATTGTATGGGTCTGTTTGAAAACATCAGGCCGGTCGAGGTACGCGTCGTTCAAGCCACCCCATAACCAGCACAATGACGGCAGTTAAACAAATATAAATAGCAGCAACAAAAAGCAGCGGTTCGTAAATACGATAGGTTTCCTGTCGAACTATTGAGCCAATGCCATACACATCAAACACAGTGATTGTGGCGGCTAGTGGTGTGGATTTCAGGGTTAACACGAACTCGCCAGCAAGGGTGGGAAACACATTTTGTAATGCTCTGGGCAGCCAGATTCGCCTTAGCACAGTAAAGCGACTCATTCCAAAAGCACGCGCTGCCTCAAGCTCCCCTTTTGGTACGCTTTTAAAGGCACCGCGCATAATTTCACCCTCATAGCCTGCCACGCTAATCGTAAAAGCCAGTAAGGCAAAAGGAAACGCTTCTCGCAGTATTGGCCACAAAAAACTTTCACGAATGCCCGGTACCATCGGAAACAACGCGCCGAGGCCGTAATACAGTAACCACAGTTGGATTAGAAGTGGAGTACCACGTACTACGGTACAAAAACCGCGAGCGATCGCACCAAGCCAGCGCGGGCCGGTGACCTGTACCAAACCAATAGGTATAGCGAACAACATGCCGAGAAATATGGACAAGGTCAGCAGCTGGATAGTGATCCACAAGCCTTCGGCAAACTTGGGCAAGTACTCAGGAATCCACGACCAGACCATAGCGTTAACCTAACTCCGGCTGACCACGACGGGCGTGCTTCTCAAGAGATCGAAAGCCTATATTGGAAACCAGTGTTAAGCACAAATACAACGCACCCGCTGCCAGAAAAAACACCCAGTAAGCTTGTGTGAGTCCAGCTGCCTGACGTGTAACAAGGGCCAACTCCGAGAACCCGACTACAGCAAGCAACGCTGTGTCTTTCATTACAATCAACCATAGATTTGCCAGTCCTGGAAGTGCGTGTGGAATCATCGCCGGAATGGTAATCCGCTTTAGAACGGTGGATGAAGACATACCGAATGCTTGTGCCGCTTCAATTTGCCCTTTTGGAATGGCACGCATAGCACCTCGAATAACTTCAGTAGCGTAAGCGCCTTGCACGATACCCAACACGGCTATTCCCGCCACCAGGCCGCTGATGTCAATTGGCCGGTACCCCATCAAATCGAGCAATTGATTAATTGCGCCAGTACCGGCGTAGTAAAGCAAAAGAATAAGTACCAATTCGGGTACAGCACGAATCAGCGTGGTGTAGATTTCGAGCAGCCATCGTGTGACAACGCCACCGTGCAGTTTTCCTAATGCGCCAAAAAGACCGAGGGTCAATCCGAGAAGGTAGGCGCCAACGGCAATCTTGATAGTGCTGAACAGGCCATTAAGCATGGCCCAGCCCCAGCCATCGTCAGAAAACGACAACAGATGCCAATTAGCAAATAGATCGCTCACAGCGGGCGAAAACTCCAGTGACAACTTTCTCAAAGAAAGTTGTCACTGTATATAGATTAATCAATCGCCATAGATATCAAAATCGAAGTACTTCTTCGAAATTTCATCGTATGTACCGTCTTCGCGGATTTTCTTGATCGCAGCATTGAATTTTTCAACTAGCTCGGTGTCTTCTTTTCGAATACCGGCACCAACCCCAGGACCAAAGATTTTCTCGTCATTTAATGAAGCTTTAATCTCAAAAGCCTGTCCGGCGTCGCTTGCCAGAAAATCTTCGAACGCGAGTGAATCACCAACAACAGCATCAACCCGGCCGGCAACCAAATCCTGATTGTGCTCGTTGAAATCCTGATAAGTCTTCACACTATCTGCCATGGATTCGTAGTGTTCTTGTGCGTAGTTCTGGTGAGTTGTTGATACCTGTACACCAATCACTTTGCCTTTCACACTCTCGGGTGTGCCGTCTAGATCGCTCGACTTCGCAGCCACAATGGCCGCTGGTGTGTTGTAATACTTATCGGAAAAGGCAATCGTTTTCATGCGCTCTTCGGTGATAGACATCGAACCAACGATGGCATCGATCTTCTTCGCTAGCAGCGCTGGAATAATGCCATCCCACGCAACGGGAACAATTTCACAGCTTTCGCCCATGGCTTCACACAAGGCGGCTCCGATCTCCACTTCCCAGCCGATCATCTCACCTGATGAACTGGTCTCGGAAAATGGCGGGTAAGGAGCGGAATCCATACCGAATCGCAGTTCGGCCATAGCGCTACCGGTTACCAGTCCAAGTAAGGTTGCCAGAGCCACTGATTTTACTATTTGTTGCATACTACAATTTACTCCTGTCGTGTCATGCCAGCTGGTTGCGTGGCATTCGTTGCTGATTGGCGCCAACTATCAAACTCATA
The DNA here is from genome assembly GCA_937981955.1 of uncultured Granulosicoccaceae bacterium. Classification (GTDB taxonomy): domain Bacteria; phylum Pseudomonadota; class Gammaproteobacteria; order Granulosicoccales; family Granulosicoccaceae; genus Granulosicoccus. The sequence goes on along the minus strand of CALJNA010000051.1, from coordinate 41,118 downwards.
TTCAAGTTAAAATTGCGCCAGCTTTGATTAAGTCAGAAATGCAAGACTGTAATCGATTATTCAATGTTCAACAATTTAATGTATTGACGAAACAAACGCCTTACAGCGTTCGCTCTGTGTCTCGTAAAATACTTGCCGCGAAGTACCGGATTCTTCGACCAGGCCATTGTGTAAAAAAATCACCTGACTCGAGACATCTCTGGCAAATTTCATTTCGTGAGTAACCAGGATCATCGTTCTACCTTCGTTCGCCAGGTCGTGAATCACTTTCAACACCTCACCAACCAGTTCAGGATCCAGAGCCGATGTTGGTTCATCGAAAAGCATTACCCGCGGTTCAATCGCCAATGCACGCGCTATAGCCGCGCGTTGTTGTTGCCCGCCGGATAAAAATGCCGGAAACTGATCGCGTTTATCCCACAGCCCAACCCGGTTCAGATACAGTTCCGCGCGTTCTCTTGCTTCGGCTTTTGACAATTTGAGAACATGCAACGGAACTTCCATGACATTTTGAATGACCGTCATGTGCGCCCACAGGTTAAAGCTCTGAAAAACCATACCGAGCTTCGTTCGCAAACGTTCAACCTGTTTGGTGTCTACCGGCTCCAGGCCTTTCTTGGTTTGCGTGAATTTGATCGCTTCACCGGCAACGCTGATATCGCCGCTTGTGGGTAATTCGAGTAAATTGATACAGCGCAGAAAGGTACTCTTTCCTGATCCGCTGGATCCGATAATCGACAAGACATCGCCCTCATGAGCACGCAGGGACACGCCCTGCAGAACGTTCAGGTCACCGAAATTTTTATGCAGATTGCTGACAACAACAGCTTCATTGGAAGAACGGTGGATGGCGCTATCCACGCTGATGTCTCACTTGGAGAGGTGTTCGACGATCGGCCAGAAACACCGGCAAGGATATTGGTTCGATTGGGGTATTGACTGTGCGCATCGGGCCAGTTTAGGGCTTGCGATGCCATCTGTAAACGGTGTCATTAACACCAGAGCTATACCAATGATCAAACCACAGGTTCAAAATACGCGAGCTATACCAGCAAACCCTTCAGTTCCCGATTCGAATAGGCTAAGAAGCGGTTATCTTCTATCCCGAACCAGTTACTCAACACCTGTTCGTACAATGACCGGTAATCTACGGTATGGGCCGGATCGCCATCGACCAGTTCACCTAAATCGGGCGCCGTGCCATAGAATCCGCCACGTACTGCGCCTCCTGTGATCAGATGAGGGGCCGCTGTACCGTGGTCCGTACCGCCGGCATTGTTTTCGGCCGCGCGCCGACCAAATTCTGAATAGGTCATCACCAAGGTGTTCTCCCATTCGCCGTCATGTTGAAGTGCTTTTCGCAACCCGGCAACAGATCTAGCCAGCTGAACGAGCAGTCTCGCGTGGCGCCCCAGTTGATTATTGTGGGTATCGAATCCACCCAGTTGAACACGGTAAACCGGTGTGTCAATACCAGAGCGGATGAGGCGCACAACTTGTGAGAGTTGGTTACCAAGCACTCCTGGAGCAATCGATTTCGCCTTGGATGTTTTCTGCAATTTGTTCGACAAGCTACCCATCGTGTGATGTAACTCGTGCATTTTGCCTGCCACCAGATCAAGCGTTGCATTGTACTGCTTGCCGCCATCGGGTAACGGCACGTTCGTCGATTCAATCTGACTCGTGGATTCAAGAGACATCCATCGACCACCGTCACTGTTAAACAGATTAAGGTCACCCTTTAAACTGATGCCGTGCGCATCAGCAACAGCACGACCCAACTGATGTTCAATATCGTGGGTGATCCAACCGGAGCGACCTTCCTTTAAGCCATCGCCACCAGATTCCCAGAGTGCGATGGATTTGAAATGAGAACGATTAGGTTGAGGGTATCCAAGCCCTTGCACCCAGGCCAACTCACCTCTTTCCCACAGCGCCATTAGCGGTTTAAGGCTTTGATGAAAGGCCAGATCATCATTAACGCTGATCACTTCTTTTTGAGTCAGGCCAATAGCCGGGCGTAAACGGTGGTAATGATCATTACTTATTGGCACCAGCGTATTCAGCCCGTCGTTCGCTCCAGAGAGCTCGATCAATATCAGCCTTTTTCCCGTTCCAGTGGCATTCGCTGCCAGCAAGGTTTGCAACGGAGACAAGCTTAGCGGCAAAGTAATACCCGCTGAAAGGGCTTTTAAAAGTGTTCGTCTGTTCATACGTTATGACTCAACAAATTGATGAAACACATCCAATGCATCTTTGTATTCAATAAACCTGATACACAGGGTGAGACACAATATTCTCCAGCTGGCGTGCTATCGGCAAGTCACTCCCGGCTTGCAATTCAGGCAGCTGCGTTAACTCAGCACCACCAATCAGCAAATCTGCAAGCGATAGATCAGTACCATTGAAGCTTTGCTCGAGCTCAGTCAGGCTATTTATTTCAATTAAAGGATCAGAGAGTCGCTGGGCTTTTTTTGCCGGCAGTTCGTAATTAGAATCAATGGCTATCGAATCGGCATGTTGAACATATTCACTGGCATCGATTGCAAAATTCAGCGAATTGATTCTTTCTTGCCATAGCTTCAGATTACGCACATTTCGCTCCCTGGGTTCAACAGTGGCCACATGGTCAAAAATATCCGGAATCGATTTCCACAGAGCATTAATGAGTCCTTGTTGCGGGGTTGTCAAACTAGCGTAGTGACAATCGATGTGCTCATCATCGCCACGTCGTAATGGAAACAACAATGTTTTCTGACCGGAAAGTGCTTCGTGCCAGGCGCACTCCGGCCAAAGATCAATACAATCGGGCCAGCAGGCGAACGAATTTAATTTCATCTCCAGAGATTGCTGATCTCTGCTTGTCAAATGAAAACTCACCGTATGGAAAAACCTGTCTGGAGCCTGTACGTTTTCCAAAGCTATTATCGCGTCGAGTTTGTGCGTAGCACCCACTCCATTATTGGCTTTTACCAAATCCTTAAGAGGTTTACTGTTCGTCCAGATAACGCGCGCATCGGTTGCGCTGTAGGGTTCTGCCCGGGCTTTACCGGGTAGCGTTTCATCAGCGAGCTCGATAGATACTGTTCCGGCACAATACAAGGCTCCGCTGTAACGCTTGTTTTTGGGTACACAGCCGCTCACCTGCACACCGTTCTCAGCATCATATTTTTGATCGTTTACGATAACCGACTCTACAAACAGATTTCGATCACCTGTTTTACTAGCAGCATCATTGTGAAATTCTATACTCACACTGGTGGCTTCTGACAATACTTGGGCCGGCGGCACATAATTTTCGGTTAACAAAGGCAGTAAATCTTCATTTTGCATGGGGCCAAAAATTTCAGTATCATAGCCAACGCTTAATTCCCGCTGCTCACTTACCCACAACTGTTGGCTGTGACCACTATCGTTATTACTCAGCGACACTGAAAACTTCGGTGCACCTTTAAAGAAATGCCCAGCTAACCGAACTTGCAGTGGCGCAGAAGTTTGCATCGTGTTTGCAGATGGTTCCGTCATCATAGTCTGATTCGCCATCATCGAATTGACATCGGTGGTCTGAGAGGATGCCGATTCAAGCAAAGTCTGAATAGCAAGCTGCCGGTTCAGCAAGCGTCCGGGGGCAACAAAAGCTGCACCCTCTTTCCAGCCAGATACATTAGGCGGAGCGAACAGCTCCATTCCCAACAACGCTTGCAGTGATGCTAATTGAGACCAGGCCCGTTTGGGAAAGTCGAGTGTGCGAGCCGTACCAAGCAGTAATGTCGCCGGTGATTTGATTAGCGACAGGCGGTTATTTTCATCCCAGAAATGCTGACTGCGTAATACTGACTTGTACAGCACAAATAGATCATAATCTGACTGTCGAAACTTGTTTGACAGCTCAGCAATGAATGCCGGGTCGGGTTCACTATCTGCAATGAACGCGCTCCAGAACTTAGCGGCAAGAAATTCAGCCGCCGCTGGTTGTTCAAGGATAAGGTCGACTAATGAATCACCGTTGTGGTTGGCAGTAACGCCAAACAATGTCTTATTATCGTTGTCGTGTTTGTAGCCGTGTAATTGAAATGATTGGTTGCGTGTGTCACTGACGCCATAGCCGGTTAATGCTCGAGCAGCTTCTTTCACCGTCGCTTCATCGTAATTACCTTCGCCAAGCGTAAATAGCTCCAGCAGTTCACGCGCCAGATTTTCATTCGGCCGCCCTTTACGATTGCGTTGATTGTCCAGATAGATTAACAAAGCGGGATCACGAATCATGGCTTTGAGAAACTCCCTGTAAGAGCCAGTACCCATTCGTCTAAAAGTTTGATTCTGCCGCGCAATACTAATACTGCGTCGATTAACACCGTCGTAACTGGTAGCGAAGTGATCGTGCCAGAACATGACCAGTCGTTCGGTTTGCGGGGAACTGGTTTGTAGTATGTTATTCACCCACCATTGCCGCAATTGCGCAATTTCACGATCTCTCTGTTCGTCGAATGCCTGTTGCTGCTCACGAGGTAAAGACTGGCGTTTCCAGAACCGCGGTGCCGGTTCATCAACCCAGCCTGGCATTGGAATATCAGCGGTTTTTTTAATGCCGTTTGCAATGCGTTCCACTGCATCGTGGCGCGACAGTCCAACCAGTTCAACAAGCTCAGCCGGGGATGCACCAAAGCCAGTTCTGCCAGCCAAATGACGCGCATCTGGCAGAGTCATCGGTTGCTGCAACCAGTTCGGCGCGATCAAAGCGTCCTGCTCAGTACCCTGATTTGCCGTGACCATTGGAGCGGCCGTGGCAATTGTAAAAAGCGCGGCAAACCATCTCAGTGATCTTTTCATAGCTCAATCCTAAATAGTTTTCGCCAATTTGCACATCCAACTTGCCGGAATGACACGTAGTAGTGTAAAGACTATTCTATTGTTCCTGAATCGAGGCTGAACACATGAGAAGCATTGCACGCTTTTTGGTTTTACTGCTCGCTATTTCAACCGGAATGGCCCACTCAGACAGCCATTTAACTCGACCCAGCAGCGATTTAACCCCCGAAGAAGTCATCCACATCGTTATTGACGCATTGAAAAACAACGATCCGCAAAAAGATGACGACGGAATCGCCACCGTTTTCGAGTTTGCGTCTCCCGGTAATAAACAAATGACAGGTCCGATTCAACGGTTTACCCGAATGATAAAGGGCGGATTTGCCGATATGCTAAATCATGTCGATAGTGAGTTCGGCGACATTGACGTGAAAGACAACATAGCATTGCAAGCAGTTTGGCTCACCGCACCCTCCGGCAAACAAACCGGCTATGTGTTTCAACTGGGGAAACAAAGTGGTGGAGAATACGATGGTATGTGGATGACCGATTCAGTTTGGCCAATCGGTACTCGAGAACCGGAAGGTCAGTCCATCTAGTTTACCTTGCCAATTGGTTCAACCTTCATCGGTGGGCAACTCAATTGTTTTACAGTAAATCATCAAAACTGCCCCAGCATGCTGGGGCAGTTTTTTAGCTTAAACAAACGAGGCTCAATCTAACTAACGTTAGCCGGTAATTCAGTATTAGAAACTTAATGCGATGGCCGAGTGTCTAACTACGCATCTGGCAACGCAATGTCATGCTGTCGACACGCTTGCTGAACCGTATTATGCAGCAGACAGGCAATAGTCATTGGCCCTACCCCACCTGGTACCGGTGTAATGGCACCGGCAACACTCGAGGCTGATGCAAAGTCGACGTCACCGACTAATTTCTTTTTACCGTCACGCTCTATTCGGTTAATGCCAACATCGATAACAGCTGCACCTGGCTTCACCCAGTCACCTGGAATCATCTCTGGCCGACCAACTGCCGCAACCAGAATATCCGCGCCACGGCATACGCCGGCAAGGTCTTGCGTTCTTGAATGGGCGATCGTTACCGTACAACTCTCCTGTAACAACAAGTTAGCCATCGGCTTTCCAACTATATTCGAACGTCCTACAACAACGGCATTCATACCACTCAAGCTTCCGAGTCTATCCTTAAGCATCATGATGCAGCCCAGTGGCGTGCATGGCACAACTCCATCACCACCGGTGCCCAGCAAGCCAACATTCATCAGGTGAAAACCATCAACGTCCTTTTCATAGTGTATTGAATCGAGCACTTTGGATTCATTTATATGCTCAGGCAATGGCAGTTGCACAAGAATGCCGTGTATGGTCTTGTCATTGTTCAATTTCTCAACCAACGCCAGCAGATCGGCCTCAGTTGTTTCAGCTGGTAGCTTGTGTTCAATCGACTCCATGCCGACTTCAACCGTTTGCTTCGCTTTGTTGCGCACATAAACTTCACTCGCCGGGTCTTCGCCAACCAGTACAACAGCCAGTCCGGGTGTCAAATTGTGCTGTGCTTTCAGCTTCGAGACGCGTGAAGCGATTTCTCCACGAAGCTTCTCGGCAAAGGCTTTACCATCGATAATATTGCTCATTAACTACTGATCTCATGTCAGTGAACTGCGTCCACATTCTGGTTGTGCGCGTGTCGCGCAAATTTGCGCAACGAAGCGCAGTCGGTAACAAAAATCGAACTTAGTTTTCCACAGTTTGCAATGCACACCATTTTGTAAATGTACACAGCTGGCTGATCGCGGTATGTTAGAGGAACTCAATGCCAGCCGTCAGCTATAAGCGAATGAAAATCACCCACTTTTTTCCGGTCATCGCACTTTTGCTTCTCGCCGCATGTAGTTCCGGATCATCCGACGAGACAGCGTCACAGGCAAGCACCAATACCGAACCAGCGGAAACAAACGGTGCGTCTGATGAAAACGCCATGCCCAACGACGATGAAACTGGTAATCCAGGCTCTGAAACAATAGAAACAAATGAAAATACTGTCGCGGCAAACATGCCCGACACTGTCGTCAATAATGTTGATCTAATTGATACCGATTCAGGGCTTGGCCAACTGCACGATCGAATACGCTTACTGGCTCGTACCTCGCTGACGGAGCTTAATACCAAGTTGAGTCAGGGAGAATTGTTGAGCCCGCAGGAAAACGAATGTCTCGGTCCATTTGATCCGGCATTGGGAGAGCCACTTCTGAATATTGATTGTTTACAGGCACTCTCGGTTAGCAATAGCCCAATCTATATAGGCATAGCCTCTCTGACAGACACGCCCCTGTGTCGCGATAGCATACTGAATAATCAGGCAGATGGATGTGAGTTGCAGCGAGCCGAACTGACCGTGAATACACTTTGGTTCGTGCCTGAGGCTGCACCCGGACAGCCCGAACGACCCCAGCCAAAAGCCGGTGCTTACATCGCCTTTGACATTGTGCCGAACCAATTCAGCTTGCGTAATCTCGACGCCGCAGTAAGTGGTGTTTTTAACTGTGAGTTCGATTTGCTCGATGGTGCGTTATCAGCATCAAGTCCATCGGCAAACTGTGATGATCAGGCCCGCCGAGTTAGCGGGCTGATCGACGAACATCTTGCTAATTCGCGTCTTTGACAGGGATAGATCGGGCGCTGCTAACCTGGCTCTTATCTACTGTAAGACTGAGAACCCCATTTTGCATCGATGCATTGAGAGTGGATTCATCAACATCGTCAGGCAAGGCCAGCACGCGCTCAAACTCGCCGACTCGGCGTTCACTTGAAACAGCTGTCCCGCTGTAGTCGTTACGTTTGTTACCTTTTATCCGGATTTCATCTCGGAGTACGCTGACATCAATGTCCGCTAGCGAAACCCCGGGAAGATCTACAATGAACTGCCAGTGAGAGTCAGTTTCAACCGTGTCCGTGTCAGGCACCCAGTCACCACTGCCTGCATAGCGTGAGGAGGTCTTGATCCAGTCCCCTTCAAAAATCTTCTCCAGCTCTTTTCCCAGCCCTTTTCCAAGTTCTTGCTGGATTTTCTGGATACCGTCGAGATTGATAAACGGGTCTTGTCGGTAGTTGCTCATTCGGTTGCTCCAATTAATGCGTCATTATCAACAAACTGGGGACTTTCGAGCGTTTTTCAACCTTCAAACCAGCCGCTGACCCGCACCCAGGAGCCCCGGAAACGGCGACAATATAACGAATGTGGGTACCGTCACGAGTTCATCAGAAACCCGCCCTTTTGCCTCAAAGCGTTCGCGAAAGGAGGAATTCGTTAAAAACTCACCCAGCCGTGGAACGATACCGCCACCAACATAAATCCCACCGGAAGCACCCAATAACAATGATAGATCGCCGGCATACGAGCCAAGCAGTGCACAAAAGATGTTCAGCGCCTCAGTGCAATGTTTATCCGAGCGGTTCAATCCGTCGCGAGTGACAACCTCGGGTTGGTAATCTTTCTCGGGTTGGCCATCAATCTCGCGCAGCGCGTTAACCATGTTTACAAGTCCGGGCCCTGACAGAAATCGTTCGAAAGACACATGCCCGAACCGACGCGAAAACACGGACAGTACCGCCATCTCGCGTTCGGTATGCACCGATGCAGAGCAGTGCCCGCCCTCGGAGTTAAGCGCCCGCCATTGACCAGCCTCATTAAGCGGGATGAGGCCTGAAACACCCAAACCGGTTCCGGGTCCAATAACACCCATCGGTTCGTCTGGTCGAACTTGTCCACATCCAATTTGCTGCAGTTGCTCACTGGGCAAATGCGGTACGGACAGCGCAAGAGCGGTGAAATCATTGATTACTTGCAGCTGTTCTATTTGCAGCTCTTTGGCAAGAGCAGTCGTTGAAAACGACCATTGTTCGTTGTTGGTGAAATCGATATTGTCATCGAGAACACGTGTGGCCACAGCGATACAAGCCGACTTTGGTGCACTGATGGATAGGTCATTGAAATATTGGCGCAACGCATCCGCCATGCTGGCGTATTCGGCCGCTGCGTAGGTTTTGGCATGTACCGGTTGATCGGTTTCGTTCAGTAAGGCAAAGCGTGCATTAGTGCCGCCAACGTCTCCTACCAACCTGGTTTCTGTCGGGTTCATCAATCGCGCCGTTGAATCAAAGATGGCCAATGTGCGCCACCTGGCGCAACTGTTAACGCATAATTATACGACGCAATGCGTCGTGATAGCGAGTACCCATTATTCGATAGGCCGCTGCACCAAAATGGATACATGAGCCCGAACCACATGGGTATGTCGGAGGCTGTAAATCATCATTATTGCTAAATTCAGCATGAACAATGCTATTTGCGATATTGCGATGAACAGAATCAACGACCGACTTTGTCGCACCGAATGACGCGAACGAACCGCGATCATCTGTGCCTATCGACATTGAGCCAACGACAAGCGGTATATTAACATCTGCGCCGCGAGCATTTGCACCTCGAGCATCTTCCAGCGCATCAGTTCGCAATCGAGCTACCAGATTTTGCAGGTTGACAGCGTATCTGTTAGCACAATCGTTATTGTTGGAATCAGCTTCACCTTGATGCCACAGTATGCCTCTGAACACGCCACCGGTTTCACGCAGGGTCATATTCAGGCGAGTCAGCGCGCGATCAGCTAGCAAAGTACCACCAAGAAATCCTTCCGGTGTTGGCTCCGCATTCCACGAAAGACCATCCGCCGCGCCTGCACAGAATCCGGTTGCCGACCACGCTGCGGGAACAAGGTAAATTTCCTGAGAGGTGTAAGGCAATGCCGCTTTTGCAAATGACAGGCCCATTCCTATGAACGATGCTTCTTTCGAGAACCGACCCGGTGCACGCGGTTCGTGCAGCGGGTCTTCAGCCGTTATGTAACGTGGCGAACTGGTATTGGCAGATTCATCAGTAAATTGCCAGTCTTGTTGAAATACATCTGTGCTGTTCGATGTTACATTCAATTGTCTTATTCGACTGTTCAATTCATCCGGCCCACCAGGGTTCGTGTTCTTTGCGAACATTTCACTGGAACCTTCCATATTGCTTTGCCCTACCAGCAAATAAACATCCGGCGCTTTGATCGGTTTGACATCAAAAACAACACGTGCTTCCTGCACACTGTTACCGTCACTGGCAGAGAGAATAAATCGTCGCTCATGAAAATCGAGCGGCGCAACGCCAACACCCAAGCGCACTTCAAGTGTTGCACCAGATTCACTTTGAGAAAGATTCGAAGGCTGTATTTGATAAAACAACTCAGACTCAGAAGATGGGTGCTCTGCCCGCAAAGTCAGATTAACCGCACGCGTGTTGTCAGGGCTTCGAACTACAGAAAACGGCACGAACAAACTGGCACTCGCACCTTCGACCAACTCAAACCTGTCCGATGGCAGTTGCAATTCCAGTTGATTGCTCTGCTGCGGTTCTGGATTTGAGCCACCACTTTCGCTACCGTTTCCGAGCGTTAACTGAGCCGCGTTACTGCGATTACCATTAAAATCAATGGCAACAATTTCATATAAATAACTTTGGTCTCGATTAACCGACGAATCGAAATAACTGCGACCATCGCGTTGTTCTAAAACCTCGCTGTTCCTCCGAATCTCATACCCGGCTATTCCATTATCATCGAATGATGCATCCCAGAAGATTTCTGCCGCAGTATCAGAGTAAAACAAGCCACGCAAATTACCAGGTGTTGAAGGCGCGGACATATCTCCATTGTTCACTACCGGAGGCGGATTGGATCCACTGCCAGTATCCAGCGTTAAAGAAGCGCTGGCACTGCGATTGCCTTCATTGTCGATAGCCACAATGACGTATTCATATTGGGTGTTAGCAGCTAACGATGGTTCAAAGTAACTCCGGCCATTCACATTGGCTATGACTTGCGTATCTCGAGTAATCTCATATGACTGCACAAAGCCATCATCAACAGACGCATCCCAGAACAATTCGGCAACCGTGGCTGAATACAATGTGGAACGAAAATTTCCAGGCACACCCGGAGCCGGGTCTGTGGTTTGTAAATTGACCGATGCGCTGCACGGGCTGTACTGCTGCGCACCATCTACGGTAGCGAAACTTGCAACGCAATAAGCGCCTGTTGTGCCGGGAAATACAAATGAGTTGCTGCCTGGATCAGGTCGGTGTGTGCTGTGGTATGCACCATTGAAATAAACATTGAAGCCATCGACATCGTCTGCCTGCTGAACGTTAATGCGTACCTGTCCATCGCCCGCAGCCGTCACGGTAATACTGGGTGCTGACAATGCAAAGGCCAAAGACTGGCATGCAATAAAAAGGAGGACAGTAGCTAGTGATTTGAACATGTGTTTCTTAAGAAATAGTTTAGTTTTTAAACCGGCAACTCATTTGCCTGACGATAAAGCGGTTAAATGACAGCGCGATTGCTGTACGAGTGAGCACTATCCGTAGTTCTGCGCTGACAACCCCTTATTAGTAGCTGCTAACCGAACGATGCAACATGTTACCGGATTGATGCTGTAAACATCGCCTACGGCATCAACGTTACACATTGTGTTGCAGATGGAATGGGATAGATAGTACCAGTATGACTACTGTGGCTCAGCACCCCAGGCCCGGATCACGCACTAAATTCACATTTAGTGCGCACCAGTGCGTCGCGAGGAACTGTGGAGAATCAGCGGCGCAGCCAGCGCAATGTGTCGCTACATTGCACCGGATTAGCCTGCTTCTGGTTTAGATCAGGCAGCTTCAATCTGAACAGCACAAAATTTGAATTCCGGGATTTTCCCGTACGGGTCGAGCGCTTCGTTCGTCAACAAATTCGCCGCAGCCTCGTGGTAACAGAACGGTATGAAAATCTCGCCACTGCTCAGTCCTGCATCACTTCGAGCGGTTGCGGTGATTTGTCCACGCCTGGACGTAACCTTCACACGTTCACCGGCTTCAATTTTCAAGCTTGCAAGGTCTTCCGGGTTAAGTGTAATGATGGCTTCTGGTTCGACCGCATCGAGCACTCGAGAGCGCCGCGTCATGGTGCCCGTGTGCCAGTGCTCAAGCTGACGACCGGTCATGAGCACATACGGGTACTCGTTGTCTGTTGTTTCGTCCGCGCTAATGATAGTCGCAGGCACCAGCTTGGCCTTGCCGCTGGGTGTTGGAAAGCTCTCCTGGAAGACCACAGGCTGGCCGGGATCGTTGGCATCAGCGCATGGGTACGTGACTGAATCTGCGGCTTGTAGCCTATCCCAGCTGATTCCGGTAATACTGGGCATGGCCTGCCGCATTTCCTCGTATACATCGGACACATGATCATACTGCCAACTCAAGCCAAGACGGTTAGCCATTTCCTGCAGTATCCAGATATCTTGTCTGGCATCCCCGGGCATATCAAGGGCTTGACGCCCCATTTGCACGCGTCTGTCCGTGTTGGTTACCGTGCCATCTTTCTCAGCCCAACCTGAAGCTGGCAGCACGACATCGGCAAAGGCAGCCGTTTCGGTCAGAAACAAATCCTGAACCACAAGATGCTTCAGGCTCGACAAGGCTTCCCGCGCATGATTAAGATTCGGATCAGACATGGCCGGGTTTTCGCCCATGATATACATACCGTGCAAGGTACCTGCGAGCACCGCGTGCATGATTTCAACAACCGTAAGCCCGGGTACGCTATCGAGTTCCGCATTCCAGAATTTGCTGAAGTGCGCATGCGCATCTTCATTGTCCACGCGACGATAATCCGGAAACATCATTGGAATAAGGCCCGCATCAGACGCACCCTGCACATTGTTCTGTCCACGCAACGGATGCAAACCGGTTCCAGGGCGACCTATTTGTCCAGTGATCATACATAGCGCAATAAGACAGCGCGCGTTATCGGTGCCATGAATGTGTTGTGAGACACCCATACCCCAAAAAATCATTGACCCTTTTGACTTAGCAAACACCCGCGCAACCTGTCGTAAGGTTTCAGCCGGGATACCACAAACAGCTTCCATTTTTTCAGGGCTGTAGTTTTGTACGTTGTCCTTTAACGCTGCAAACTCTTCGGTACGTTTTTCGATAAAGTCCTTATCGGTCAGATTCTCATCGATAATCGTGAACATGATGGCATTAAGCATTGCCACGTCAGTATCTGGCTTAAACTGCAACATGTAGTCTGCGTGACGAGACAAATCAGTGCGCCGCGGATCCATGACAATGAGCGTCTTTCCCGACTTGGCAGCGTTTTTCATAAACGTCGCCGCAACAGGATGATTGCCGGCGGGGTTTGCACCGATCACCACCATGACTTCGCAATTGGCCACATCATCAACCTGATTTGACACAGCGCCTGAGCCAACACCTTCTAGCAAAGCACTGACACTCGATGCATGACAAAGTCTGGTGCAATGATCAACGTTGTTTGTACCGAATCCGGTTCGAACCAGTTTTTGAAACAAATAGGCCTCTTCATTGCTGCCTTTGGCTGAACCAAAGCCTGCAAGCCCGGAAGGTCCGTGTTCAGCTTTGATACTGTTCAAACCACCTGCAGCCAATTCGAGCGCTTCTTCCCAGGACGCTTCGCGGAACATTTTTGAAGGGTCCGCTGCATCAAAGTGTTCATTGAGCCCTTTGGGCACACCTTCTTTTCTGATCAACGGTTTTGTTAATCTTTCCGGGTGTGCAAGATAGTCAAAACCATACCGACCTTTAACACACAAACGACTTTTGTTCGCAGGCCCATCACGGCCATCAACGTAAAGAATTTTGTTGTCTTTAACGTTGAAGGTCAGCAAGCAACCCACACCGCAATAAGGGCAAACAGAATCTACTTTCTTGTCAATCTTCTCCAGACCAACGTTTTGTGCCGGCATTAAAGCACCCGTTGGACAGGCTTGAACACATTCACCACAGGCCACGCATGAACTCGCGCCCATGTCATCACCAAGATCGAACACGATCTCGGCGTGGTTGCCGCGAAAAGCCATGCCAATAACATCGTTCACCTGCTCTTCTCTGCACGCTCGCAGGCAACGAGTGCATTGAATACAGGCATCCATGTTTACGGCAATAGCAGGATGTGATAAGTCCGCAACGGCCTGATGACGAGCCTTGAATCGCGGTTTACCAACATCGAGTTTTTTCGACCAGAAGTCCAACTCGGATTCAACCGTGTATACCGTCTCAGCCACATCGGATTGCAGCAATTCCAGCACCAGCTTTTGCGATTTAACGGCCCGCTCACTGGCCGTGTTCACTTTCATGCCTTCGGTCGGTGTTCTAACGCACGAAGGTTGGAGAACGCGTTCGCCTTCAATCTCGACAACACACGCGCGACAGTTTCCATCCGCGCGCAACCCATCCTTGTAACAAAGGTGTGGTATGTCTACACCGGCGCGTTTTGCTGCCTGTAATATTGATTCGCCTTCAAAGGCATCGACAACCTTACCGTTCAGCTCAAAACTGACGGTAGAAATTACATCTTCCGGATTGGCCGCCATCAGCTGCTGGCCTCCATATTAAGTTCATGCGCAAAATGTTTGATCACACTGCGTAACGGGTTGGGAGCCGCTTGACCCAGTCCACAGATTGATGCGTCTTCCATTACGGTAGCCAAGTCTTCAAGCTGCTCTATATTCCAGTTCTCTTGTGCCATAAGTTCAGCTGCTTTCCCGGTACCAACGCGACACGGCGTGCATTGACCGCACGATTCATGTTCAAAAAAGCGCATTGAAGTTAAAGCCGCCTGACGAGCAGAATCTTTATCGGACAACACGACAATAGCGGCTGAACCGATAAAACAACCATGCGGTTGAAGGGTGTCGAAATCGAGCGGCAGATTGCCCATCGACGCTGGCAAGATGCCACCGGATGCCCCTCCCGGGAAATACCCGTAAAACGAATGCCCGTCGAGCATGCCACCACAATACTCTTCTATGAGCTGCTCCATGGTAATGCCCGCTGGCGCAAAGTGCACACCTGGCTTCTTGACTCGACCTGATACAGAGAAACTGCGTAAACCAACACGATCGTTTCGACCTTCACTGGTGAACCATTCGTGTCCTTTTTCAACAAAGTCACGAACCCAGTACAAGGTTTCAAAATTATGCTCAAGCGTGGGACGTCCGAACAAACCGACTTGCGCAACAAAGGGCGGGCGCAATCTGGGCAAACCTCGCTTACCTTCAATTGATTCGATCATCGCGGATTCTTCACCGCAGATATAAGCACCAGCACCACGGCGCAATTCGATACTTGGCAGCGGGTATGGCGGGTCGGCTTGTAGTTTCGCCAGTTCGTGTTCGAGAATTTCGCGCCCCAGCGCATACTCATCACGCGTATATACCCAAATTTTATCGATACCCACAACGGTTGCGGCAATGAGCATACCTTCAAAAAAACGGTGCGGATCTTTTTCAATATAGTAGCGATCTTTAAACGTCCCAGGCTCACCTTCATCTATATTGATCGCCATGTATCTTGGCGCGGGCTGTGATGACACGATGTCCCATTTGGTCCCGGCTGGAAAACCTGCTCCACCCAGACCACGTAAACCTCCGTCTTTCATCAACTGGATAATACTGGCCGCATCGGGTTTTCCAGCATGCACAGCCGCTGCCGTTGTATAACCACCACCGGACTTATAGTCATCAAGGCTAATGTGAGCCTGAGGGTTATCAGGTTTGACCTTGCCCGAAGCCACAGCTTCGCTGATCGATTCGACCGTGGCTTTGTCGACTGTATTGAATCCAACAACCGCCGCGGGCGCTTCAGCGCATCGGCCAATGCAAGGCACCGGTTGTACACGTACCGAGTCACCCAGCGCGCTTTGAAGACCACTGATGAGTTCTTTGGCACCATTAAGCTCACAGCTGACTGAGTCGCAGACTCGAATCGTAATGGCAGGTGGTGCGACTTGGTCATCCTTAACCACATCAAAGTGGTGATAGAAGGTGGCGACCTCGTAGACTTCCGCCGGACTCATTTTCATATCGTGAGCCAACGCAACCAGATGGGCCGATGACAAGTGTCCGTATTGGTCTTGTATCAGGTGTAAAAATTCGATCAGCAGATCACTTCTGCGCTCTGTATCGCCGATTAATGCACGAACTTGCATCAGTGCGTTGATATCAACCGCACGACCTTTGCCCTGGCCTTTCTTTCGACGACGACGCGTCGACACATTATCAGCAGTGGTTGCCATACGTTGATCTCGGGTACTCACAAAACTTAGAATAACAAGCCTGGACCAACTTGATTGTTAGCGCTGTCCAGACTTCTCGCACCAGCTGAACTGAAATTAAAACAGCCCTTCGACAACACCCTTATCATTCATTTTAATGCGGTTGGCTGCAGGCTCACGCGGCAACCCAGGCATGGTCATAATGTCACCACAGACAACTACCACAAATCCTGCACCTGCAGACAACCTGACTTCACGTACAGGAAGAATATGTCCGGTCGGAGCGCCCTTGGCATCCGGGTCAACCGAAAAGCTGTATTGGGTTTTAGCGATACAAACAGGCAAATTTCCAAAACCCTGAGCTTCAAGCTCTGACACCTGAGTCATGGTTTTTTGGTCAACGGCGATATCGTCTGCTCTATAAAACTTGGTTGCTACTGAGCGAACCTTTTCCATCAAAGGCATATCGTCTGGATAAGAGGGTGCGAATTTAGCTTCACCGCTGTCGGCAAGTCTTGCCACCTCCGCAGCCAGCTCTTCAGTACCGGCGCCACCGTCCGCCCAATGATTTGCATCAATCGCCTTAACGCCGAATTTGTCACATGCTTCACGCACTGCTTTCATCTCGGCATCGGTGTCAGCGGAGAATCGATTGATTGCAACCACAACCGGAACACCGAATGACTGTACGTTTTCAATATGCCGTTCCAGATTAGTACAGCCATCTTTTACTGCCTGCACATTTTCCTTGCCAAGATCATCCTTGGCGACACCTCCGTGCATCTTCAATGCACGCACGGTTGCAACCAACGTGACTGCATCTGGCTTCAGTCCGGCCTGGCGACATTTAATATCAAAAAATTTCTGCGCTCCAAGGTCAGCACCAAATCCGGCTTCGGTAACGACATAGTCAGCAAGCTTTAGTGCCGACTTGGTTGCGATAACCGAGTTACAACCATGGGCTATGTTTGCAAACGGGCCGCCATGAATGAAAGCCGGGTTGTGTTCCAGCGTTTGTACCAGGTTAGGGTTGATCGCATCTTTTAGTAGAACGGCCATTGGGCCTGGAGCCATAACGGCTTCGGCACGTATTGGCTGGCGGTCACGCGTGTAGGCGATGACAATCTTGCCCAGACGCTCGGTCAAATCTTCGATGCTGGTTGCAAGGCAGAAAATCGCCATGACTTCGGAAGCAACAGTGATATCAAAACCATCCTGTCGAGGAAAACCATTACCCGGTCCACCTAGCGAACTCGTGATTTGGCGTAATGATCGGTCATTCATATCGACGACACGACGCCATGCAACACGGCGGGAATCGATTCCGGCAGAATTTCCCCAATAAATATGATTATCGATAAGTGCAGACAGTAAACTGTGAGCTGAAGTTATGGCGTGGAAGTCGCCGGTAAAATGCAGATTGATATCTTCCATTGGTATCACTTGCGCATACCCGCCGCCGGCAGCTCCACCTTTCATACCGAAGCAAGGGCCAAGGCTTGGCTCCCGCAAGCAAACCATTGCATTCTTGCCAATGCGATTAAGCCCATCTGTTAAGCCAACCGATGTGGTGGTTTTGCCCTCACCCGCTGGGGTGGGCGTAATAGCAGTAACCAGAATCAGTTTGCCATTCGGCTTGTCTTTCAGCGTCTCGATGTACTTCAGGTCGACCTTGGCTTTTGTATGGCCATAGGGCATCAACGCATCATTGGGAATGCCAAGTTTGTCAGCGATGTCACCAATTGGTTTTATCGTTGCAGCCTGGGCGATATCGATATCATTCACTTTGCATTCCTCATTAGTTGTCAGCAAAAGTTGTCAGCATTAGTTGTCAGCGTTGTTTGCTGTATCACGTACTGGTTTAATTTTGTACAGCCAATCCAATTTGGTCTTTATTTGGACCTTTATTGGATTAAATTAGTATCTAGTATTATAAAGTTGTTGCTTCACGATCGGTTCCAATTGTACACATTTAACGACATATAGCGCTTCAAAATAACAACATGCCGACTAGTATCTTTGAATACGATTGGTTTATTTTTGGATAAATTGGTTTTATCCCAATTTATCGCCCACTTTCAAACCTGTTCTAGTGGCAAAGGCCGCTGCCGTTTCTTTTCCCGCGTCTGCTTTAACTTTACGCACTTGGATAGATCCACCATTACCGGCCACCACAAAGTGTTCATCATCGATACTGGTTACTTCCCCAACAGTACCTGCCGAGTCCGATGCCATTCGCGCTTCGGATATCACTATTGAGTCGCCGTTCCGCGTTGTCCATGCACCCGGTTGAGGAATGCCAGCACGGATGATGTTGTATACCTCTTGGGCCGGTTTTGCCCAATCGATCTCCGCCTGCTTCTTACCAAACCACGACTCATAACTGCCCTCGTCCAAATTTTGTTCAATACGCGGCGCTTTATTGTCTCTAACGAGATCGAGTGACTCGATCATCGCGTCTACACCCATGGGAAACAGCTTATTGAAATAAACATCACCAAGCGTTTCATCAGGACCGATATCACAGGTTTTCTGCATTAGAATCGGACCTTCATCGAGACCTTCGTTGGGCCAGAAAATACTCAAGCCTGTGCTGGTTGCCCCCATGGCAATCGGCCAGTTAATCGAAGATGGCCCGCGATGCATGGGTAGCATTGACGGATGATATTGGAACGACCCGAGTCTTGGCGCATCCAGTACAGGCTGAGGAACAAACAACAGCACGTAGGCCATAATGCAGACATCGGCGTCGAAGCTTTTCATTAAGGCCAGCGATTCATCTGTCTTCCAGGACGCTGGCTGATGGACGGGCAAACCTTTTTCGAGCGCAAGCGTTTTTATCGGATCAACAGGCCTGCCCTCTTTATCCGGTGCGGTACAAACAGCAACCACGTTTTCACCGCGTTCCAGTAATTTTTCCAGTACCGCCTGTCCGAACGCCTGTTGCCCGTGCACGACTATTTTCATGATCAGATAGCTCCGTCTGTTCGCATTGATTCAATATCGGATGCTGAATACCCCAACACCTCAGTCAGTACTTCTTCTGTGTGCTCCCCGAGTAAAGGAGAACGCTCTACATCAACTGGCGAATCTGACAATTTGATCGGGCAACCGACCGTCAGGTACTTGCCCCGTTCCGGATGATCTACCTCAACAATAGTTCCGGTTTCGCGCAATGATGGCTCTTCGGCTATCTCTTTCATCGACAAGATCGGGCCAACCGGAATATTCAGCGGATTGCAAATTTCCATAACATCGAACTTGTCTTGAGTCATGGTCCAGGCTTCTATCGCATCAAATATTTCATTCAGCCTTGGCAGACGTGCTGCTGGTGTTGCAAAGTCTTCATGCTCTTTCCATTCCGGCTTACCGATAACGTCACACACGTTTTTCCATACCGCAGCCTGCGTTATAAAGTAAGTGTACGCGTTGGGGTCGGTCTCCCAGCCTTTGCATTTAAGAATTTTCCCGGGCTGACCACCACCTGAATCGTTACCCGCCCTGGGGGTGGCGTCGCCAAACGGATGGCCTTCTCCAAATTGTGAATACTCTTCTAACGGACCCGCCTTTAAGCGTTGTTGATCGCGCAGCTTCACTCGACACAGATTTAATACGCCATCTTGCATTGGCGCTAATACCTTTTGGCCCTTGCCGGATTTTTCACGCTGGAACAACGCAGTCACAATGCCCAAAGCCAAATGCAAACCGGTACCCGAATCACCTATTTGAGCACCGGTAACCATCGGCACACCATCTCTGAAACCAGTCGTGGAAGCAGAACCACCAGCACATTGCGCAATATTCTCGTACACCTTGCAGTCTTCATAAGGACCTGGACCAAAGCCTTTGACAGAAGCCAGAATGACGCGCGGATTCAATTCCTGAATACGCTCCCAACTGAATCCCATTCGATCCAGCGCACCTGGTGCAAAGTTCTCCACCATCACGTCGCATTCTTTGACCAGCTTTTCCAGTACCTGCTTACCACTGTCAGTTTTTGTATTTAAGGTAATAGAGCGCTTGTTGTGGTTCAACATTGTGAAGTAAAGTGAGTCAGCGCCTTTGACATCGACTAACTGCTTTCGCGTTGCATCTCCGACTCCAGGTCGCTCAACCTTAATTACATCTGCACCAAAAAATCCAAGCAACTGAGTGCAGGTAGGTCCTGATTGGACGTGAGTGAAATCGAGTATCTTTATTCCTTCGAGTGCTTTCATGTATTGCTGACCTGATCAATGTGTTGTTGGTTATGGTAAACGAGCGCAATCATCTGTTCACCTGTACAGGCTTAAAGCCTGCACTTATCTGGATACCTTGGCGCCGGTTATGATTTTTTCACGATACTCTGTGGATTGAGATTGCCTATGCGACCACTTTCAGTGCCTGCTGTCTCGTCAATTACCGCGTTTATCAATGTTGGTTTACCCGAATCCATCGCGGTAATCACCGCAGCGGTGAGTTCGTCGCGCGTTGTAGCGTGCACACCAACACCACCAAATGCTTCCATCATTTTGTCGTACCGGCTGTCTTTGACGAACACCGTTGGAGCAACATCGGGCCCGCCAGTCGGATTCACATCGGTGCCACGGTATATTCCGTTGTTATTGAAAACGACCACGCACACAGGCAGGTTGTAGCGGCAAATGGTCTCGATTTCCATGCCGGAAAAACCAAACGCACTATCACCTTCTACCGCCAAAACCGGGTGACCAGTTTCTACCGCTGCAGCAAACGCTGCGCCCATGCCAATACCCATAATTCCCCAGGTACCTACATCGATTCGCTTGCGGGGCTTGTACATATCAATAATGCTTCTAGCGAAATCAAGCGTATTGGCCCCTTCGTTAACAAGAATGGCATCGGGACGATCTGCAATAATTTCTTTTAAAGCACCTAACGCGGTGTGGTAATCCATCGGATTGGTATCACTGCCAAGCCGTTGCTTCATTTTGGCAAGGTTACCGTCGCGTTTTTCGTTTATCGCCGATATCCACTCTGCAGGTGGTGCAGACCAGCCAACTCCCATGGAATCAATCATGGCGTATAGGCATGAGCCGATATCGCCTACCACCGGAGCGGCGATTTCAACATTGCTGTCCATTTCTTTCGGATCGATATCAATCTGAATAAATCGCTTACTACCAGGCTCACCCCAGCTTTTGCCCTTGCCGTGTGACAGCAGCCAGTTCAAGCGTGCACCAATCATCACGACAACATCCGATTTTGCCAACGCCAGCGAACGCGCCGCACCGGCACTTTGAGGATGATTATCGGGCAACAATCCTTTTGCCATGCTCATTGGTAAATAGGGAATACCGCTTTTCTCTACGAATGTTTTTATTGTTTCATCCACCTGCGCATAGGCAGCACCTTTGCCCAGTATGATCAATGGGCGTTTTGCATCCTTTAACACTGTTAAAGCACGGTCTACCGCATCCGGCGCCGGCAGTTGACGTGGCGCTGGATCGATTACTTGCACAATAGAGCGGCTGCCTTTCTCTGCATCCATAACCTGCCCGAACAGCTTCGCTGGCAAATCCAGATATACACCACCGGGACGACCCGAAACAGCTGAGCGAATCGCTCGTGCTACAGCGATGCCGATGTCTTCGGCGTGCAGTACGCGATAGGCTGCTTTACATAGTGGCTTGGCAATAGCGAGTTGATCCATTTCCTCATAATCGCCTTGTTGCAAATCAACGATTTCCCGTTCAGAGGATCCACTAAGTAAAATCATTGGAAAGCAATTGGTGGTGGCATTAGACAAGGCAGTAAGACCGTTGAGAAAACCAGGCGCCGAAACCGTCAAACACAGGCCAGGTTTTCCAGTCAGATACCCAGCAATAGCTGCCGCATTTCCAGCATGCTGCTCGTGTCGAAAAGAAAATACGCGCATGCCGGCGGCTTGAGCAAGTCGGCCAAAATCGGTAATCGGGATACCTGGAACACCGTATATATTGTTGAGCCCGTTTTTTTGAAACGCATCAATCAATAGATGAAAACCGTCCGTTAAATCGCCGGTTTCGCCATCTTTAGATATCTTGGATTTTAGCGCACTCTCTTCTACTGACATGTGTGTCCCTCATCAACTTGACTGTAATAATTGCCGTTACAACTTTATGTCCGCTATTAATACTCGTGCGGCTTTTTTATATATTTAATCTAGATAATAAACATGCTTTTCTACGTGCTCAGCCAACTGCAAAGCATGTTCTCGAACCAGTTTTTCTACTTTCACTGTTTCGCGCGCCATTAGGGCTTCTATTATTCTCATATGATCAATGACCGATTGAATCGTCCTGTCCGGATCTTTTATCGTGCTTGATCGAATGGAATGCATATGAGCAAAAGACAGCCGCGCTGTTGTTATAAGGCTTTGGTTTTTGCTCAATGAAATGATGTCTTGATGAAATTTGATGTTGTTCTCTGAATACTCATCAATGCGAGCACCTTCGGTTGACCGATCAGATTGATAACGATTGCAGCGCAATCGAAATGCATCAAGCTCTTCGTCTGTTGCGTTTATGCTGGCAAGTCTGGCCGCCATGGATTCCAGTGCAGCCCATACTTGTATAATTTCCACAATTTCGCGCTTGGTCTTACGCACAACAAAGGTTCCACGTCGCGGAATATTCTTGACGAGTCCTTCCTGCTCCAGCCTGGATAGCGCTTCTCGAACCGGAGTGCGACTGACACCCAACTTGTCTGCCAGCTTTCTCTCATCAAGCTTCGGTGGGTTTTTCACCGAATAGATATCCATTGATAGAACAGCGGTACGCAACGCATCAAAGACTCGATCTTTTAATGCAGGATCTGACTGTATCGGCTCAACGTCTATTGATGTTCTGATATCGCTCATATCGATTCAGTCAAAGCTTCTTTTTTTCGGCGCTTGTACTTCAAATAGACGGGATAAGCGATTAGCAAAACGGCAATCAATATGCAGGTGCCGCTTATCGGTCGTGTTACAAATGTGGTGAAATCACCGTGCGACGCAAGCAAAGACTGACGCAGTGATCTTTCGGCTAGCGGCCCAAGCACAATCGCCAAGACAGCGGGTGCAACCGGATAGTTTAATTTCCGCAGCAGGTAACCGACAATGCCAAAAAGAAACATCAACCAAACATCGTGCATGGTTTGTGTTGGTGCGTATCCGCCTACCAGACAGAGTATGTAAATAATCGGCGCCAGTATCGTAAACGGCATGGTCAATACCTTAACGAACAAAGGTATGAACGCAAGGTTAATAATAAGAGTCACGAAATTCGCAATATACAAAGAACCAATCAACCCCCAGACAAAATCAGGGTGTTCCTGAAAAAGCAACGGCCCGGGGCGTAAACCCCAGATAATCATGCCACCAAGCAAAATGGCAGTGGTCGGCGAGCCAGGTATTCCCAACGTGATCATCGGTAACATGGAACCTGTCGATGCTGCGTTATTCGCCGCCTCTGGAGCTGCAACGCCAGCTACGTTTCCTTTACCAAATGTTTCCGGATTTTTGGAAAACGTTTTGGCAAGACCGTACGACATTAAAGATGCAGGTGTTGCCCCTGCTGCAGGCAGTGTTCCAACAAAATAGCCCAATACTGAACCCAGCGTGGTGGTTCCAATGTAGCCCTTAACCTCCTTGAGGTTATTAACCAGTGAACGCATGGACATTTGCACCTTGTGAACAGTGACCTTGCCCTGTGACGTTTCGAGCGTCCATAACATTTCGCCGATGCCATAGATACCGATGGCAAGCACTAAAAAGTTAATGCCATGCATGAATCCGGAAATGTCACCAAATATAAGTCTTGGCTTACCTGAAATAATATCCAGGCCAATAGTTGCCAGTACCAGGCCAATGAGAATAGAAAAAATCGTTTTCGGTATATCGTCTCCACCTAATCCAATAAAAGTGGCGAAGGCCAGCAACATTAGAGCAAACTCTTCAGGTGGTCCAAACTTCAAAGCAAATGATGCCAACGGTGGTGCAAACAAAGTAAACAACACCACGGAAATTGTGCCACCAATAAAGGAGGCAACAGCAGCCGCAGTAAGTGCTTTGTCGGCCTTCCCTTGCTGAGCAAGCGGCCTGCCATCAAACACCGTGGCAACAGCCGTTGAAGCACCGGGTATACCCAATGTAATGGAGCTAATTGCACCGCCATACATAGCGCCATAGTAAATGGCTGCTAAAAATATGATCGCCGCAGTAGGTGGCACCAAAAAAGTGATAGGCAACAGAATAGCTACGCCGTTGACAGAACCCAGTCCGGGCATAGCACCAACCAGCAAACCGATAGTACAGCCAATAATGATCATGACCAGGTTCAGAGGTTGCAGGGCTTCAAGTAGGCCCGCACCTAGTAAGGTTAATACTGTATCCATTACCTCACCTCCCCGTCAGCTGAACTTTGCGTATATTCAGAGTCACCAACACTGCCATTTGGCTCGTTGGTATTCGACGCACTCGATTTTTGTTCGGACCTGCGTTTTAACCATCGTTTACCCCAGTACAGGAGTACACCGAGTACCGCGAGCAACGGTAAAAATACAATTGAGTATTGCATCGTGGCCAACTGTTCTTTAAAGCTCCGGGCATAGATCAAATCGTAGACCGGATAAAAGGCCGGGTCGGTAATAGCTTTTGGCAGAGGTATGGTTAAAGCAATTTCGAACAAACAAAAAATAAAGAACGGGATGCAGATGGCCAGTGATATCGTCAGTGCCCAGGTATGATGGCCAATAAAGCGCAAATAGAAAATCAGAAACGCGATAAGCGAGATATAAATACCCAGAAACTGCGTTCCGACAAGCAATCCGAGAATGGAAAGTGCGGAGACACCCACCACCAGAACGGTTTCTCTAGTCATATACAGTTCTAACGAATTGGACTCAGGGGTGACTCTCTTAATCCATCGGTAAATAGTTAGTAAACAAGTGACTAGCATTCCAGCAGACAGCCAAAATGGCCAGGCGCCCGATCCTGGACCTTTTCCTTCAATCCAGCCGATATTTAATTCTGCACTTTTGATCATCAGGCCAATCGAGCACAAAGCAAGAATGATGGCCATCAGCAATTCAGCTGTTCTTACGGTCATGCTGTTGCTATTACCTTTGTTGAAACAATTGAGCTACGAGCGCCTCCCTGCGCTCGCGATTCTTTTCGCGTAATAACTACGCTCTTTTTAACAAGCTTGATTGACTTGAACAGTCAATCGATCGGGTTATTCGCCCGTGATTGCAGCCGCACCAACCGCTTCGATCAGTTCCACATGACGCTTTAGCTGCACCTCATGGAATGCTGCCAGATCGTCACCGGCGGACCACTCGCCACAGTCAAGACCGTCATCGACACAGAATTGCTGCCATTCTTCAGAATCGAAAACCTGCTTAAACAGATCAATGTAGAAAGCTTGCGCTTCAGCCGACATGCCTGGAGGTCCGTTCAAAGAACGCTGCATGTAGTACTCAATGTCTACGCCGAGTTCTTTCGCAGTTGGAATATCTGGGTATGCTGGCAAACGCTCGGCGGTGAACTGAACCAAAGGCTTTGTGTTACCTGCACGGTAAAATTCGTTCTGCTCTGCAGGGTTGTTTACCGTTGAGTTGATGTGCTTGCCAACAAGGTTCTTGGCAACCGTACCACCACCTGGAAACGGAATGTAGGTAACTTCATAGCCAAACTCTTTTTCCATCATTGCGGTCAGGATTGAATCTTCCTGACCGGAACCGGTTCCACCTACTTTCCAGTCGATACCGGCAGCTTTTACTGCAGCAACGTAGCTATCAAGATCAGTGATGTCAGCGTCATCGGAATGAACCCACAGCAAAAAGTTATCGATTGCCATCCGACCAATCGGTGTGAATTTCGATACATCAACACCGAGTTCTTTTTGTATAACCGGCGTGGTGTAAAAACTATTCAGTGTTACCAATACAGTATGGTCATCACCTGCTTTGTCTTGTATGTAGCGAAGCGCTTCTGCACCAGAACCACCGGCTTTGTTAATCGGTATGATTGGCCTTGGGGAGAGATCTTTTTTCTCAATCAGACCTTGTATCAAGCGAGCGATTTGATCAGCACCGCCACCGGTTCCAGCCATGATAATCATTTCAACTGGTTTCTTTGGCGTCCAATCGGCCACCGCAGATGCGGAAAACGTTACTACAGTAGTCGCGGCAACGACCACTGGCAACAAAGGTTTAAACATTTTTCTCATAGAATCCTCCAAACGATTTAAGTGTCTCCCGGCGCAAGGACGTGCCGAAAATGACGAAGGTATCAATCAATACCAACTTCTAAATTACTCTTACTAAACAGCGATGTCAAAGTGCTCGTACCTTTTTAACTGCTCGACAATCGGGTATGTTCAATTGTTATTATTGTCTTCGACCCGAAACGCATTTTTTTATGCATGCGTATCACTCATTGCCAGTTGCATTGTTCGACCTATATGCACAGGTGAACGGGTCATACAAACTCCGACTTCATCAAGTGCATCAATTTTTCCGTTTGCTGTGCCCATACCTTGTTGTTGTATTGCGCCAGCGTGGCCCATACGTCGGCCAACTGGTGCTGACAGACCGGCGATATAACCGACGACGGGCTTTGATGTTGGGTTTGACTTAAGGTAGCGTGCAGCGGACTCTTCTGCAGTGCCACCAATCTCGCCGATGATGATGATGCCACTGGTTGAATCATCTTCAACAAATAGCTCCAGAACATCAACGAACGACAAACCACCAACGGGATCAGCACCGATA
This sequence comes from uncultured Granulosicoccaceae bacterium, assembly GCA_937981955.1. GTDB lineage: Bacteria > Pseudomonadota > Gammaproteobacteria > Granulosicoccales > Granulosicoccaceae > Granulosicoccus. Next base: position 14,354 of record CALJNA010000051.1, on the reverse strand, counting down.
CCAACGCAGGTTGATTGACCAAGACCGTTGGCACTGGTTTGCATCACAGCTTCGTAAGTTAATGTACTGGAACGAGAAACAATGCCGATTCGTCCAGGCTTAAAAATTTCCAGCGGCATAATCCCAACCTTGCACTGACCGGGTGTGATGACACCGGGACAGTTAGGTCCGATGAGTCGACTTGACGACGTTTTAAGAGCTGAGCGTACTCGCACCATATCAAGTACAGGGATGCGTTCAGTTATGCACACGATTAATGGTACGTTCGCGTCGATAGCTTCAATGATGGCGCTTGCGGCCTGTGCTGGTGGCACAAGGATTAGTGTAGCGTTCGCGTCGGTCTCATTGATCGCTTGTTCTACCGTATCAAATACAGGCAAACCAAGATGTAAAGTGCCACCTTTGCCGGGTGTTACACCACCAACAAGCTCAGTTCCACCGGCAATCGCACGCTCACTGTAAAAAGTTGCCTGCCTACCAGTGAAACCCTGGCAGATGAGTCGCGTTTTATTGTCAACAAGAATAGGCATGCGTTTTAGGTATTGTTGTCAATAACATTTTTAGTTAACTCCGGCTTCACGTGATTTAACTGCACGCTTCCACCAGGATGTCCGCTCAACGTCTCCTTTTCCAGCGGATGTGTTGTGTTTGCTGGCAATTTCAACCACTGCTGATGTCGCACTCGCCAGATCATTCGTAACAAATACATCTGGCAAGGATGCATTTAATCGCTGCATCGCCAATACCGAATTGGTGCCGGCAAGCCGCGCCACAACAGGCACCGTTATCGATTGTTTCTCGTTTGCCAACAACAGTGCGTCCGTAATGGCATCGCAACGCATGATGCCGCCACCAATTACGTTGATTAGCATTGCATTGATCTTTTCACTGACCAATACCAATGACAAAGCCTGTTGAATATCACTAACACTGGAAGAGGGAGGAATATCGAGAAAATTAGCTGGTTTGCCACCGGCATCTGCTAAAGCATCATGAGCCGCCATCGCCAGCCCGGCACCTGATGATACGGTGCCTATGTTTCCATCAAGCTCTATGTAGTTCAGTCCCAGACAAATTGCTTTGAATTCAGCTTCGTGCAAATGATCGTAAGCCTGCATTTGCTCTTCGTGGCCTTGACGAAACAACGCATTGTCATCCCATGTTATGGCAGCATCGAGAACTGTGAGTTGACCGTCTTTGCTCAATCCAAACGGATTAAGCTCAATCAGCGTTGCATCTTTGTTAATTAATATGTTGAGCATGGCGTTGCACAGTGAGATGAAATCCGCAGCGCCCTTCGTATCTACATTTAAAAAACTGACAAGTTCTTCCGGCACCAGCGGATGTTGAATATCAACGAGGAATCGTCCGATTTTCTCCGGGGATTGCAGTGCGAGAGACTCAATCCCTATTCCACCAACATTCGATGCAATAAATACGAGAGAGCCGGTGGTGTTATCGATCGTTAGCGCCAGATAATTTTCGGATTGCAGCTCTATGCGCTCTTCGACATAAACGCTATGCACCAACTCACCAGCCGGACCAGTTTGGTTCGTTAGAAGCACATTGTTGAGCATTTGGGACGCGCTGGCTCTAACCTGCTCTTCGCCGGTTCCGAATCTGATGCCTCCACGGGCCTGACTGTCGTTTTTGAAGTGCCCCTGTGAACGCCCGCCGGCACGAATCTGCGCTTTGACGACGCAATCTGAGAGGTTCAGACTAGTAACAATATTGCGCGCTTCTTCCGCCGACCGCGCGATTTGACCCTTCGGAACACGCACTCCCGCATCCAACAAAATCTTTTTTGCCTGATGCTCAGTCAAATCCATCGCTAGACAATCACCATCTGAAAAAGAGCTCATTCTGGTATTTGGTATACCAGAATATCATCGCTGACATAAATTGCAAGCGAATTAATTCAGTGTGAAACGGCAGGACTGAGTCAAAAAATCAGCAGCAGATAGCAACTGCCCATTGATCATATTAGGGGGATAGCACGGTGGGTCAAAATGCACCACCGCGCTGTTGTAGAGGTTTAACGCACTAGGCGAGAGTGATAAAAAGCTTCGCGCTAGTCGAATCTCGATTAACGAGATTCCAAAAGGACATTAACTGGCTTTCTCATCCAGTCGATTCATATTAATTCGTGCATCAACAAACATTACTGTCTGTTCCAAAGAATCGAGTTTTTCACCGTATTGTTTGCCAACGGCCTGAACCAGGCTATCAACCCGCTCAATATTTTTCGCACCGCCAAATGCAGCTCGTGCACCCGAAGAGGGTTTACTGAGGCCTTTCGCTGCGTTCGCATATTTTTCGAAAGGAACCATATCAGCCGGGTCTGCACCCATCTTTACGCACAGATCAACCACCCATTGGTACACGCGTTCTGATTCTTCCAGATCGCTATGCACCGCATCGCGAATCGAAACCATCTCATTCTGTTTAATGCAGCGGTAGTTACCGGTAACCAACATACTCCATTTCGCTAAAGGAACGTACAGCGAATCGAACACTTTTAGCTTTACCGGCAAAGGCGTGCTTGAACCATCCGGAAGTTCATAGTTAATTGCAGCGATATCGTCTTCAAGTTGTTTCAACATTTTCGTATGCGTATCTGATTCGAAGCGCGCCACTTTGAAGTTGGTTGGCAAGCTGACTTGCAAAACGTTCTTGCCCTCTTCTGGTGGTCGAAAGGCTTGCGGATCTGGGCTTGCTAGTGTGACTAATCCCGGTTCAAAACTATCCCAGACCGACGGGTCGGTAAAACTAGGCAACAACGCATTAACATCCAGGTTAGGCAACCGTGAAAGGTAAGGTAGGGGCGGCATGTTCATGATAGCCATGGCGGGAACCCTGGCTTTTCCAACTGCATCGAGTAATTCCCTGACACCCGGCACACCATATTGTGGTTCTTGCATGCCAAGAACAACCAAATCGTAGTCTTTTGGATTCACTTTTTCAGGCACAGAAGCTCTAAGCGCAGACTTCAGCTTTTTCGATGCAACCTCTACCAGTTCATCACGACCACGAACAGGCATTTTCACCAAAGTACCCTGTTCATTGATTAATTCAGCTGTACCAGCGGTGCACACCAATGTGACTGAATGACCGGCGAGCAATAACTTGGTCCCCAATAGCGAACCATAAGAAGCACCCATGATCAGCACATTGTACGAATTACTCATTTAATTCACTCCACTCTTAAAACAATAACGTAAAACAATAACGTAAAACAATAACGCCTAAAACAGTAATGCCTAAATCAGTAATGCCTAAAACGGCAAGGCGGGGCATTCTCTCCAGTAGTCCTCAAAAATGCAACACAACAAGAACCCATTTCAGCACTTTATCGGCCATATTCAGAGGGAATTAAACACAATCAGAGACTTTCGTTAAGCTATAGAGAGGATTAGCCAGGGCTATTCAACTGATGAGGGTAATAGCACTACATGAACTGCATTAGTACCAATTGCCGTACTAAGTGAGACTCTCCGTGCATCCGCTGAGCTTCGTAGCCACGTGTTACAAGAGGCAACCAAACCGGTGCAACAGAAAGGTAGTTTAACTACGCATAATGATGGCAATAATCGTTAACTTGCGTGTCATTTTAATGTTACGTAAGACAATACCTCTACGACTTGCTGAGGCGTCTGAGCCCACGCAAGCGCTCCGGCATCCACCTCTTTCAAAGGGTGAATGATAGATTCATCGTGCAGTGTTATGTAGGGTTTGGAAAGCGCCGAGCAAAACCCGGCATCGAACGCCGCATTCCACTGCTTGTACTTATCACCAAATCGGATAATCGCAACATCACACTTTTCCAGTTGCACACGCGTACGAATTGCGTTCACTTTCGAAGATTTGTGATCGCGCCAGAATGCATTATCTTCAGAGCCAAGCACATCGCCAGCAGCATCACTGGCATCATGATCGAGTACCGCTGACGTAAAACTTACCGGCAATTTGGCGGCTTGCGCTCCGGCGATTATTTGGTCTCGCCAATCGGTATGGATTTCACCTGAAAGATAGACAAGGTAATTCATATCGTTTCACCAATATACTAAAGTACAAAAACAGTTTTGATAGCTATCGCAAAGCACGCCAGCTTGCTACACCGCTAGCGGAATAACAATACCGGAATTTTACACGAACGGATCATTTCTGTTGTGGTGGAGCCAATAATCAAATTGCGTATCCGGGAGTGTCCATAGGCGCCCATTAACAACAAGTCGAACCCACCCTCGTCAACTTTTTCCGCAATAGTGGTTTCCGGGTCACCTTTCAGCACTTCTGAACTCACCTGATAACCAGCTTCTCGCATAACCTCTTCCGCTCGCTCAAGAGAGGCTGTATGGCTTGTTACGTCATTGTCCACAGTGATCAGATGACACTGCAAATCGGAAAATTGACTGAGGCGCGCAGCATATTCGACCGCTTTCCACGCACTGTTACCGCCATCGAATGCAATTAAAAATTTCTTAATGGGAAGAAACGATCGAGACGCAACCAGAACAGGCTTATTGCTTGACCTAACGACTCTTTCTAAATTGGAACCCAAATGCATCTGGTCGAAATCGGCACCAGTACCGCGCTTACCAATAACAATAAGATCGACATCGTGCTCAAAGTCTTTGATTGTGTCTACAATCTCTGCGTTTCTGAGTTTTATATCTACTGATTCAACTCCTGCAGAATGTAAGTATTCGCGTGCATCTTCGAGAATCGCCCGTCCACGCTTGTTAGCAAGCTTGGCCTTTTGCGCATCCATCTCTGCCAGCTCTTCAAGTAAAGCGGTACGTGCACCGAGTCCAATGCTGCCACTAAGATTGGTTGCCTCTTCGGACACCTCACGACGACCCAACACATGCACCACAGTGATGGACGCTTCGAGTCGATTAGCGAAAAAAGCAGAAAGATCGCAAACACTGTGCGAATACATGGAGCCGTCGATCAGAGAAACCAGTTTTGGCATACGTAATTGTGTCCGGTTAAACCTGATTAGTGCCCAAGCATGCGTTCTAACGCACCAGGTTCGTCGTGGATAGCAAGTTTATCAACTATCGTTTCACTGGCTCGGTTCAAGCCAATAATCTCTACTTCAGCTCCTTCCCTGCGAAACTTCAGCACAACCATATCCAGGGCTGCAACACTGGAGATGTCCCAAATATGCGCCTGACTGACATCGATAACCACTTTCTCAACCGCCTCTTTAAAATCAAACGATGCGTTGAAATCATCAACAGATGCGAAAAATATTTGACCCTCAAACTGGTAGGTTCGGGTTGTTTCATCATCGGACAAACTGGTGGTTACGCGGAATATCTGCGCAATTTTCCAGGCGAAGAAAATACCTGACAACAAAACCCCGACCAACACCCCAATGGCCAGATTATGCGTGGTGACGACAACTGCAACCGTTGCCAGCATAACTGCCGAGGAGCTGCGTGGATGATCGCGCAGATTTTTTATCGATGACCAGCTGAACGTGCCAATTGACACCATTATCATAATGGCCACCAATGCAGCCATTGGAATCTGCTTAACCCAGTCCCCTAAAAATACGATCATGAGTAGCAAAAACAATCCGGCACAAAAAGTGGAGAGCCGTCCACGCCCACCTGACTTAACATTAATAATGGACTGTCCAATCATCGCACAACCAGCCATACCTCCAATAAATCCGGTCGCGGTATTGGCAATACCCTGCCCAATACACTCACGATTCTTATCACTTCGTGTATCGGTTAATTCATCAACGATGGATGCCGTCATCAAAGATTCGAGTAAACCCACCGCCGCAACCGCTGCCGAGTACGGCAAAATGATCATGAGAGTTTCCCAGTTCAAAGGCACATCCGGCCATAGAAACACAGGTAGTGTTGAAGGGAGTTCACCCATATCGCCTACCGTTCGAATATCCATGCCCATAGCCAGCGATACGCTGGTTAGAGCAATGATACAAACCAGAGGCGATGGTATCGCGCTGGTGATCATTGGGAACAGGTAGATGATTGCCAGACCGGCTGCCACCATAATGTACGTAAGATGCGGAACATTGATCAATTCAGGCAGCTGGGCCATAAAAATAAGAATAGCCAGCGCATTGACAAAGCCTGTCATTACCGATCGGGAAACGAAGCGCATCACGTAGCCAAGCTTGAATATCCCGGCAATAATTTGAATGATGCCGGCCAGCACAGTCGCAGCTAACAAATACTGCAACCCGTGGTCCTTGACCAGGGTAACCATCAATACGGCGGTAGCCGCAGTCGCCGCCGAAATCATGCCTGGCCTGCCGCCGGTTATAGCGACGATGACGGCAATTGAAAACGATGCATAAAGACCAATTTTTGGGTCAACACCCGCAATAATAGAGAACGCAATTGCTTCTGGTATCAGCGCTAACGCGACTACCAGTCCTGCCAATAAATCGGCTCTGGCATTGCCAAACCATTCTTCTTGTAACTTTGGCAAAAGGTCAGTGTTCAATTCAGCTCTCCCACCAGACCATTGTCGAGTGATTATCTTGTTTGCTTTGTTTCAGTAACCAGCCGTACGTGACGGGGATGCGTTGCCAATTTGCGATTGATGGCATAGCCAGGCACAGGGCAGAACCGCATAGCTTAGTCGGTGCGCTAATTCCTCGTAGCACCAGCACTTGTGAAAAATTCGTTGGTTATTGCAGGTACCGGCGCAGCAAGGATTGCTGGAAAAACTCAGCGTTGCGCTAACAGGTGTTTTTAGTTCTCTCCGGCTTCTGCAACCTGAGAGCCTGCTCCTGAGCGCATTGACATCATTGGCCCGAACTGAACGTAATGAAGCGTTTCCAGTATGATGCCATTGGTATTGGCAGTAATGGCTTTGTTCGGCTCGCCGCTGGCTTCATAAATACCTGAATACCAACCTCGTTCAGGGTCATAGTTGCTGGAAATGTAGTCCACTAAACGTTGGGTATAGTCATCGTCATATAGTGCATGGAATCCGAGAACTGCCTTGGTACTCACACTGCGAAATTCAGATGCGTCTTCACCGGATTCTGTCACCGCATTCCACGCCTTCCCATCAGCGAACACAGTGTTGTATACAAAATAAGGCGCCTGATCAATGTTATCTTCACTTACCGCTGTCAATATTCCGGTTTGTTCATAGCGAGCACGTTGGACATCAAACACGCGCCGCGACAGCTCGCGCGAATAACGATCCCAGCCATATTCCACACCGTCGAGAATGTATGGCTCGGAGACCACGTAGTTGAGTGCACCAAATTCGGAAGGTTTGCGCGAGTCAGTGGCAATGTCTATGTCATAGATCTCAACCAGGCGCATATTGAGTTCATAATCCAGCGCATGCCCAACGTCACGACTGACTAACGTGAAAGATTTAGCCGCATATTCTTCATAACCGAGGCGTCCTTCTTGCAAAAACTGTGTTTGACCGGCATCACTAACCGCAGTACCATAAAGTTCGGCATCTGTAATAAGTGCATCAATATTCCAATGGGCAAGCACCTCACCCACTGCCTGAGTATGTTTCGGGTAATGCCAGACCAGAACATTCAAAGGCACCATGATTCGACCAACATCAATTGCGGACCAACCAATACCTCTCTCAGTCTGGTCGTTGTTGTAAGTGACCATAGCCACATTTTTGGTGTTGTAAGACTTGTTAGGCAATGCATCCTCAAACAATGGCATGGTCGCCAATGTTTTTAGCAGGCTTGAAACACGCTCATCGAAAGCTGCATCGTCGATAATACCCAAACGTTGCGCAGAGATCATACCCAGCATATATGACGCCGTATCCCACATGGTCGCCGCTGGATACTTGTCCGCTGAATTGACTAACCCAGTTTCAGCAACATAATTGTTTTCAAAATATTGCCAGGCTGTTTTTGCCCATTGGCGTTCCTGGGCATTAAGAACACGATGTTTTCGTGGCTTAATACTCTCACTGTTAAACGTAATTTTACTCAGCGGTTTACTGGAAATTTCACTACTCACCACTTCAGGATTCCATTTTTCCAGTGAATAAACAAGCCAGAAAGCCAAGCTTAGTCCAATAAGAAAAACAATGGCGCTACGCGCCTTGGTCAGATTGTGTTTGAATTGACTCACGCTGCCTCCGCAAATGCATTGTGATCCGAGTCAAACGCATCAGTTACTTCTTCCGGTCGCCAGAATGCGGCCATAACGATACCCGACAAAGCGAGTATATTGTTTAATCCCCAGAATGAGTTGATAAGCAATCCCGCCAGATCAAACTTGGGGTTGCCAATCGCAAATTGCAGCCAGGCAAATACAATTCCAACCGTCGTTAGCACAATAATCCCCGCCTGAGGCCACACAAGCGAGGCGAAATTGCCGTCCTGTCTTTCTTTGGATGTTACTGGAAAGCTGATTTTCTTACCGCGAAGTACAGTCCATATCGCTTTAAGATTGACTGGAAAAAAAGCCAGATAACTGAATTTGGCTTTCCTGCCTGACAGTCCCCACATAGCGAGCATGGTCCCCAGTTCTGTCATGAATAAAAACGGGAAAATATGTTTGTAAAAATCAATCGAATACGCACTAACCGGCGCTATAGCAAAAAACAGAAATACCAACGGTGCAGTCAGGAAAACAATATTCCAGATACCGCCAAAATAGGACCAGACAGTCGATGCGTACATCATGCGTTGCGGAAACGACAAACCTTTTCGCAATAGAAAATTATCGTTCAACGCAATATCCAGCGTTCCACCAGCATACTTGAATCTTTGTACCGTCCATGTGAGCAAATCTTGTGGTGATAACATTTTCGATTGCACTTCCGGGTGCAATACCGATTTCCACTTGCGCTGCTTATCTGAATGCAACTCTATTGACGTGTAAATATCTTCAGACACGTGAAACTTGTAAGGGGTGAATTCTTTTTCGTGTGCAATATTCTGCGTTATCAACTGACGAACATTGCTATCAGGCTCTTCCTCTCCAGTCAGCTTTTTTAGCTCTTCGGATTTCGCCTCCGCCAATTTACCTACTTCATTACTAAACTGACGCAAAGCTGCCTGCATAACAGCTTCTCGACGATGTATTGAGCCCGCCCCGCAGCAGAAAGACGCATTAGCCCAATTTCGTCTGCGCAAGATAACGTCGTAGAATAATTTCGGATCATTAACAAAAGGGTCTTCACCTACTTTTATCTCCCCAAATATTTTCTCAACAGCCCGACCCAACTTTGTTCCACGATCACCGAATTTATTTGCCAGTTTGTCTGGTAGTCGCTTACCTTCGGGAAGATCAAAAAACCATTGTGGTGTCTGTACCCATGCAACATCCGGGTCGCGAAAGTACCCGAGTGTTTGTTCGAGAATTGTCGGAAACGGACGTGTGTCAGCATCACAAATAACGATAAAGTCGCCACTGGTTTGCTCCATGGCGTTTCGCATATTACCGGCCTTAAATCCGATATTATTATTGCGAGTAATGTAATTGCAGCCCATTTCTTCTGCTAGTCTACGCATTTCAGGGCGGTTACCATCATCCAGTACATGGATATTGATTGTTATATCGTGCGGATAGTGAATATTTGCTGCGTCCTGCAAACTCAAACGCACCAAATCTACATCTTCATCATAAGTCGGAAAAAACACATCGACTGACACCGGCGCAGGCGCTCTATTCTCTCCGGAATGACACTGGGTGATACATGATGGTGGAGATTTCTTCTCAGTATCATCAACGCGCCATATCGTGAACACAAATAGAACAAGCCCGATATACGCACCCGTTTCTGCCACGATCAACGGTAATGCAATCCACAATGCATCTATGTTAATCGAGGAGGTCCAACGCCACTGGATATACCAGGCGCCGGTTATAACGGCGATAATTAAACATATTTGCGCAAGAGAATGCGCTATTGGAGATTTTTCAAGTGGTGCTGGAGGTATACGGTGCTCGAATTGTTCGAAGTAGAATGACACTGTTAGGCACCAATACCTTTTCTAAGATCAGGCGGTAACTGAAGCTAATTTAAAGGACAAAGACAGAGTGTTTCGGCTTTCATTACGCTTGTAAGATACTTCGTCGCACACTGACTTGAGTAACTGCATACCCCACCCCGATTCTGGCAGAGCATCAAGTTCAACACTGGTATTTGGCATTGTAACGTCAGATGAAAATTGACCAGCGATACTTTTAGGCATGGGGGTACCATAGTCACTTATCTTGATTTTCAGGCAATCTGTATTGTATTCAAACGCGACATCAACCAAATTACCTGCTTCAGATTGGTAAGCGTGTTCGATGGAATTATTGACAGCCTCAACTACAGCAAGCTCTACACTACTGGGCTTCGCATCTGCCAATTCCAGATGACTGGCCAGGCAGCGAACGGCTTCACCGACATGCTGGACCTGCCGCATATCGCTGTCTATCGACAATTTTATTTTTCCAGTATCCATTTGGCGTACTCAATTTTGTCAAAGAGGAAGTACACTTACGCGCACATCTTTTGTAAACCCTCGTCGGTACTCGGGTAAATCTCAAACAGTCTATCCATGTGTGTGAGTGTGAAGATTTCTCGGACAGCCTCGTTCATGTTACAAATAACAAAGTCGCCCTTCTGGCCAGTTAGTTTAAAACTGGATATAACGGCACCGAGCCCACTGCTATCCATGAACTGTACAGATTGTAAATCGAGCATGATTCTTGACGTGCCTCCGTCAATAATCTCAGCTACCGCCATCTTTAGGTCAGGTGCAATATTCGCATCCAGACGCCCGGCGGTAACGCTAACAACGGCAATGCCGTCTTTTATCTCAGTTTCGAAACTCATGTTATTTATTCCTGAGTTTTATCTTTTTCCGGTGTATTCCAAAATAACCATTGAAACATCATCATCAAAGGTTTCAGATCCGTTCCAATGTGTAATTTCACCATCAAACAGATCTCCCAATTCTTCTATCGGTAGATCACGCCATTCCTGAATTCGGTTCAACAGACGTTCCGAACCGTAGAACTCACCGTGAACGTTTTCACATTCGATCATTCCATCGGAATAAAGATAGAGTCGATCACCCGATTTAAGCGAGCAGTTCACAGAACTGTAGCTTGCATCCTTTATCAGACCCACTGGCATGCCACCATCTCCCAAAGATATGGCTTGACCCGATGCCTTCTGAAGGTGAATCGGTGCCGGATGACCAGCTTGTGTAAGTGTTACATTGCCAGTGGATACTTCAACAATGCCGAATACCATCGTGAAATATCGGCTGCTGTTCAAATTACCCTCAAATTGAAGATTCAGGTTATTAACAGTAGAAGTCACTGCATCCGATAACTCGTCATTGTGTTTTACTGACTTGGCGCAAATTCCATGACTTGATGGATTCAACTGATTGTTGATTGCAAACGATGTCAGGGCTGATGCGATACCGTGCCCTTCAACGTCTAGAATGTAAAAAACAAAATAGTCATCGCCCATTGGGAAATAATCAAACATATCTCCGGCGACGAAATTTGCGGGTTTAAATACCCAGTTAGTATCAAGACCGGCTAATCGGAACTGTCGTGGTAATAGATCTTCCTGAACCTTCGCTGCAATTTTTAAATCTGTTGTTACACTGGCATAGGCATATTCCAGAAAATCGTTTCTTGCAGCCAGCTTGTCCTGTAACTCGATTATTCGGGTCGCACTCTGTAACCGTACTCCAAGCTCTTCATTAGCAACTGTCTTGCTGATAAAATCGTCCGCACCAGCTTCCAAAGCTTGTTGGGCTGATGTGTCTGATGATCCGCCAAAGAAAATGAAGTACACGTATCTTTCTTTCGAGCTACTTCGCAAGCGGGCACAAAATTCCGAGCCGGACATACCTGTCATGCTCCAATCACAGAGCACCAGCGTAATACCAGTTTTATCGATAATCTCAAGTGCCTGCTCACCGCTGGCGGCTGTCATTGTACTGAAGCCGGCACCGTCGAGTTGGCGAGACAACGCAACACGCGCTTCCTCGTCGCTACCGACCACTAGTGCTGAAGAACTTTCCATCAGTATCCCGGATAAACCGTAAAACCTGCGAATAACTATGATAATTTCGGCTTGGAGCACTTCATGCTTGAAAAACTGTGTCCCTAAATGAACAAATAGAGTTAATTAATTCAAACTGGGATGTACCTATCACAGGACAAGTCGTATAAAGCCTTGTTTTTCGTGTTTTTTGCGAACTGCTTCGGAGTTATGTAACCCACACAAAGCGGGTTACAAATAACATGTTGCCTCTCACTGTCGTTTTTACAGCAACAGTAAATGGTAATTAGTAGCGCCAACGATAAGTTAGAGATAATATACCGTTGTCTTTGAAATTGTATTCAAACGCCTTGTTATAACCCCAATTGTTATACTCGAAGCTGAATGTGAAAGGAGAATAATTGGCGTAACCAAAACCATACGACCAACTTAAATCTCCACCTTTTATGGGCTTACTAATGGTTGATCTAACAAACCATTTCCCCTTTGGACTCCAAGAATTGCTCCAGCTGAAAACCGGATCTCCGGATATTTTTTGACTTAGCGTCACAGAGCTGGACAGTTTATTTTTTTGCATAAACTTGTTCTTATTGATTTTGTAAGTTACTGACGCTACCGCATTGTCTAGATCCAGATAATCACCGGGCAACAAAGGCCCCCAGTGATTCAATTGAACAGCCCATGTACCAGGATGCCAATCGTCATACCCAATCCCCCAGGTATAACGAAATTCTTCGTCATCAAATCGATAATTCCAGGATGAACGTGCAAACCAATAGCTATCTTTAATGGGCTTGTACGAAGCACCTGTTGTAATACTGAACCCATCTGAATTAAAGCTGCGATTACCCAACGTAATGAAGCCATTGAATCCGTGGTATTTCCGCTTAGGCTTAGTGTTTTTTTTGTTCGGTATGCTATCCGCCTGCTCAGGCTCAAGAACGGCTTCGTTAATCACGGTTGCGCCTTGTTCATTCTCATCCACAATCACCGGCAACGTGGTTATTGCACTTATCGTACTTAGGACTGTTCCCGTTCCCGTTCCCGTTCCCGTTCCCGTTGCCGTTGCTGTTGCTGTTGCTGTTGCTGTTGCCGGAACAGCTATATGTTTTTTAAAGGTCGATCGTGAGGTTTTCCTTGTTGTGTAATTGCTCAAATCACGACTTTGCACATCAGCTATCCATAGTTGACCTAGCTCTGAGGCTGCAGCGATTAAAGCCTGCTGATCAATAAGCTCAAGACCAAATAGATTATCATTCAAAATTTCCCTCTGAACATCTACGTAATCAGCAACGCCATCGACAATTGGTCCGTCCTGTTTTTGCGTTGCCACATAGTCGGCAATACCATCATTGACACTTATAGGCCGGAATGGTCTGTTGTAGTAAGAATAGTTAGGACCCGAAACAACTGGTAACATCGACTTTTGCTTGGCCACCAATTCGTATCTGTATCCAGCAATGAGTCCGGCCAACAGTTGTTCGCGTTCAGTTTGACGGTCCTGTTGTCTAGTCAGAGTGTTAGTTACAGCACTCTGCTCCAAAACATCCGTTGGTAAAAGCACGGGTGGCTCAGTACCGGTTCGAAGCTCCGGCTCTTCAAAGACATCCAACTCCTTATTGGTAATAGCAATCTCGTCTGCGTCGAACTCTGAATCAGATTCTGATAAATTTGTCTCAGTCAATTTGACTGCAGCCACAGGTTCATTTTTTTCGGTCGTGAGTACCAAGGACTCAACATAATTATCGATGTCAGGGCTGTCAACCGTTTCAACTGCGGTGTTCAATACAGATGAATCAGATTCGAAAAATGAAAACTCACCATAGTCAGTTGCATACGGTTTCATAAACTCTGCAACAGGTCCAGCTGCGAATCCGGACGCCTGTATCGGAACAACACTTGACGCCGCTTCACTGTGTTCAATCACACTATCTTCAGTATTGAACGGAGCTTCCTCTGCCAAAGCAGCAGCGTCGTTTACTTTTACTATGAGCTCATCAGATTTTTCCGGCTTAGCTCGCACTTGCTGCATGATTTGCTCATCAGAAGGTGTAATCTGTTTGGACTGCTCAGTCGCGTTGGGACGAGCCTTCTCCACCGGCTTAGCTTCCTCCGCGGGCCTAGCTTCATCTTCGGGCTTGGCGTTTTCCTCGGGCTTCACTTTCTCTTCGCGCTTGGCGTTTTCCTTGGGCTTAGGACTTTCCTTGGGCTTAGGACTTTCCTCGGGCTTAGGACTTTCCTCGGGCTTAGGACTTTCCTCGGGCTTAGGACTTTCCTCGGGCTTAGGGCTTTCCTCGGGCTTAGGGCTTTCCTCGGGCTTAGGGCTTTCCTCGGGCTTAGGG
>CALJNA010000050.1 GCA_937981955.1 uncultured Granulosicoccaceae bacterium | reverse complement strand
GTTGAAATTGGTAGTTCTAAAGAAGAAATCGAAAACGCATTTAGCGAGTGTAAAGACTATTCAATGGCGTGTGAGCGTTCCTGGTACGAAGATGAAGCACTCAGAACAACAAGCCTTGCACCATTCGAACTTGACAAGATGGAAGTAACGGTTGCTGAATTCAAAAAATATATTGATGCAAGCTCAGTTATTACTGAAGTTGAAAACCGCAATGCCAGTGCCATCGTAGACGATCCTGACAACGAACTTACGCGAATTATGGCCAACGGGTTGAATTGGAAGAACGCCTACAAAAGTACTGACGGAGATCTGCCAGTCGTACACATTACTCAATCGGACGCAATTGGTTTTTGTAAAGCAGGCGGCAAGCGACTGCCGACTGAGGCGGAATGGGAGTATTCAGCCCGGGGACATCAACGTCTTGTTTATCCCTGGGGTAATGAATGGGATGAATCCAAACTCTACTGGGCAGGCTCTGACATCGAGGATATTCCGCTCCCTGCTGGTAGCTTTCTCGCCTCGTCCAAAGGTTTTCACGATCTGGCGGGTAGTGTTTCTGAATGGACGTCCAGTACTGATGCCAGTGGAAACCGCGTTTATCTCAAGGGGGCGTCGAGATTCGAATCTAATGTTGCCAATATACGAGCTGCAGTCAGACGGGTGGTAACTGCTGACTATTCTGGGGAAGATGTTGGTTTTCGTTGCGCCACAGATCTTGATGCCTGGCCTTTGATTGACAACTAATTTCCAAATAAGGCGCTCAGGTTTCTCGAATCTGGCGCCACTTATGAGCCTTTTACGCACATTCCACTCGACAGGTTCATTGCCAGCTTAAGCCTTGGCGCCTGTTCGCAACTGCCAAATATTCCCTGATGTGGCTATGTTCAGCCGGCTCTGGTCCGCGTTGAAAATCAGGTGTTTCGCGGTTGTGCGAAATTCTTGTGTCTTTGCGTCAAAAAATATTCGGATGAGCGTTACGTTAAATATACGCAACAAATCGGTGTTCTGAGCGTAAACCTGACAACAAGCTAATTTGGAGATGATTTTGAGCCAGTTACGAAAAATTTACCCACGACTATGTGTGGCAATCGCGCTGTGTTTTCTGAATACGTTTGCCGTTTCGCAAGCGAGTACATCGATTAAAAATCGAAATGATGTTTTTGGTGCATTGAATCAGTTGAATGCAAATACAACAATGCCCGGTCTGGATATCTGGGTTAATGAAAATCTGTCAGACCCGTTCGTAGAAATAGGGGATGCCGTTTACTTTACGATGAAATCTGATGAACCTGCCTTTCATACTTTGATACACGTTGACTCAAAGGGCAGCACGGCTATTTTCAGTCCCGAACTGAACTCACACTCAGGCTCTTCAGCAGGTTCAGACTATCTTGTTTACCCGCAACTGAACAGACAGTGTTCGGTGTACAAAAAAAGCGATGTTTGTTTCAACTTAGCCAATATGCTCACGCAGCAAGAGCCCGTTGGAAAAGACACTGTCTTCCTGCTCGCTAGCAAACAGCCCATATCACCGGATGTGTTGGGGATAAGGGGCAATCGGGATTTTAGAGATCTGGGAAAAAACCTTTCTGAAATTGAATACCTTGTGCAACGTATCAATGCGCAATCGGTTGAGAACCCGCTTGCAGTAGTACGTTATGCGTATTCCGTTGAATCAGAAACTCAATATAAAACGCGCGGTCTGGAATACGCCGTGAAAAAAATGGAAGAACAAGCGAACAATGACGAGATCGGGAATGAGCAAGCGCAGTCTTTGACGTTCGATAACATTAACTTTACCTGGAATTCGGATGACTTGACCGTGCCTAGCATGGTTGAACTCGATGGACTTGGAAGTGCGCTAGTAGATCTTCAGGAACAGAACGGTGAATTCCCGTTGGTTGAATTAATCGGTCATACCGATTCAACCGGTCCAGATGTGTACAACGCTTCATTGTCAGCCAGTCGAGCGCAATCAGCTAAACGGTATCTTGTATCGGAGCATGGCATTCCAGCAGATCTGGTGGTCACCGTTGGCGCTGGTGAGTCAATGCCTATTGATAGCAATGAAACCAGAACCGGTCGAGCTAAAAATCGACGTGTTGAGTTCAGTGTGATTCGATCTCGATAAGTAGCGATTCCATACGAACTGAACTGATCGAACAGGAACATCGGCATGCGACCATTCTCTATAAAACACAAGCAGTACGGCGCGGCAACTTCAGTCGATTTCATGCTGACGTTTCCAATTTTTGCAACGCTTATGCTGTTCATCATACAAATGGCACTAGTGCTTCATGCACAAACGGTGGTTCAGTACGCAGCGTATAAAGCAGCAAGGTCTGCCAGAGTGCAGTTACTGGATGGTGATCATGCGTTTCGTGCCATGGACTTGCCCGATGTGTTTGATTGGGTGAACAACGGGTTGAGCATTGCACAAATTCTGGAAGGTGAATTTTTGGACTCCGGTCTGTTCAATGGTAATGCTCGTGAGCGAGTAAGCGCTGCTGCCATGAACGAATTAGTTGCCATATCACCGGCAAGTCGACGGTACGCTAACGGCGCACCAGGTAGTAGCTGGGATGAAAGCACGTTTACCCAATATGTAGATTTGGCGGGTTCTGACTATACGGACCGTACAGGCCCACTGCTTAGAAAAGCCCGCTATGCCTACAGTGACACTAACACCGAGGTCGACTATTCATTTTTTGACATTACCGGATTTGGCGCTGACGTGAAGTCGATCTACAAAGCAGCAGATCTGGTTCGAGTGGCAAAAGGTCTAAATGGCACTCCATTTCACAGCCTAGTTGATTTGCCTGTTTCCGTGACAGTTCGTTACAGGTATGAGCTACAGATTCCAATTGCACAAGTAGCATTCTGGGACAGGAGTAAACCGAGATACAGCCGAGTGTTGGAAGCAACGGTCAATTTAATGTGAAGATGCCAATGAAAAATATGAACCTGCGAAAGCAACGCGGACAGATCATTGTCTTCATGATGTTTGCCATTATCCCGTTGGTGCTGCTGATGGGAATGATTTTCAATGGCGGTTACCTGGTCGCGCAAAAAACCAAGCTGCAGAATGCAAACGATACGTCAGTCCTTATGGAGGCAAGCTGGACTGCAAGAAGCCTGAACATCATGTCGATGAACAACACGGCAATGGTGCAAGCACAGGCCATTACATCAACAGCTTTTGCTTTGGAAAAACCGTTAATGGATGCCGGATTGACATCGGGGCTGGTCGCTGGTTTCTACGTTGGCAGAGCCTGGGTAGTCGGTAGCTTATGTCCGCCATGGTGTTATCTCGTTTCCGGAATTGTTTACAGCGCAATGTATGCAGCCCTGAACCAGAGAGTACTTAATCCGCTATTGGATTTACAAAGGAAGCAAAAGCACGCTATTCATACTGACCCGGAATCGGATCAGGGTTTTGCCAAGGCTGCTGCGAGTTTTGGGAGAATGAACAAAATTCTTGCAGAACAGTTTCCCGAATCAATTGAAGCTTATTCGGATGAGCTGTTGCTTGCAAATTATTCTGAAGAAGCGAGCCAGGTTCGCTATACCGCGTGGGCGCATAGAGATTCTCTGGATAGAACCAAACTGGATTTTCCGGTAAATGATCAGTCTCTACGAACAGCCGCTGGTGACGTAATAGGTGCATTGCGCAATAGCGTTGGTGATGTGGACGAAGATAGTCAATCCACAGGAGACAAGGTCAGGGACGTAATGAATACGTTTCTGGATATCAAAGATTTTTCGGATGTACACAATGCCGGTTTAATGGGAAGCACGCGAAATCCGTTTATTCCCAATCTGGATAATTATGATCCTAAAAAACCTTATCTGGTACCGACTTTTAACTACTTTGGAAATTTTAAACATCAGGGATATGCCTATGGAGAAGGTCCGTTCTCTACCGGTCGGGCTGAAGCCGAAAGACAGTTTAAAGAAATATTTGAAAAGCTTGAAGGGCATGTTGATGGCACCTTCATGGCGGATGAAATTCAGAGAATAAAGGACAGTATGGGTGGTGGCGGCTTTTTCGGTTTTTTCAGAGATTTTTATATACAGATTCAAATAACTATTATGGAAACGCTGATTGCCCCACTGGCCGCAACAGCGTATGACAATCAAGCGACTGATCCGGCCGATCTTGCGAATCGACTGGACGAGGTGTGGGAATGGTCCACGCTTTATGGTGAATCTAACTATTCTAACGCCTGGCATTTTTCCGGAAGCCTCGATCTTGGTTTATTCGAGGTTTCGGCACCGGCAAGAATGTGGCGTGGAATCATTCCCGGCATTCTTCACGGTAAAGATCTTTCAAATTTTGCAGAAATTGTTTCAGACGCCGTAGCAATCGAAGCTGACATTGCTGATAAAGAATCAAGGGCAGTAGAGGACTGCGTTGACGATCGAATTGATACAGAGGTGGACCGAATCAAAGCTGAAAGGCTGGCAGCAAAAAGGGCTGCTTACGAGGGCGATGCGCCAATAGCATCGATTGAGCTCAGCAGCTCAGAGATAGAGCAGGCTGAACAGGATGCAGAAACTAATGTAAGGCGAGATTGCAGAGACGAGTACAACGCCTCGAAGTCAGATGAAATATCAGATGTTGATGAAACCGAACCGGGTCAAACTTCCGTTAATCAAGGTTCGGTTTCTGGTGACAAAGACGCTGCAGAGTCGGAGAGAGACAACTACGCAAATCAAAACGGCGGAGGTGCCAAACCTGGGGCTGGTGGTAATCCGAAGAAAGTGCAAGATTATCTTGAGTACGCGAACTGGCTTTTCGAGGCAGCCTATCAAGGAATGAATCTGCCATTTCCGGTAGATGCCGCTATACCGTTCGCAATGTTAGGTGGATTAAATCCCAGCCGAGGTGAGAATGATTGGGATCCGTGTATTAAGCAGTATGTTGAAGGCGCTCTGTGCATCAATGAAACACCAACTTACGCCGTGCGGCATCAGCGCCTGCTACCTCAATTTGTGAACGATCAGTTGCAAGATTTCAACGTTCCCGCCGAGGCGATGAGTGCGATTTCTGTATTAAACGCAGATAGAAACGATTGGAGTTTGCTTTCTTCTGCCAGCGCGCCAGCAACTTTGCTTATCGCGCCACTGAGCTATGGGCAGGTTCCAACGGAAATTTCTACCATTGCACAGGCAGAAGTGTACAACGCACAGTGGTACGACTTGTTCACTCAGAGTTGGAAGGCAAAACTAACGCCCATTACTTTGCTCGATGATAACGAACATCTGAGTGATATCGAGTTCAGCTGGACAGACAAGATGAACTTTACAGACTTGTTGCCTGTAGCTGGTGAAGGTGCAGAAAGGGTGCTGAACCATTGAAGATTAAAAAAACCACCATGCGCCTTGCAAGAAGCCAAACCGGACTGGCTTCGGTCGAACTGGTACTGATCACACCTGTGCTTTTACTCATGATGTACATCATGGTGCACTCGGCAAAAACCATGTTGACCTACGAGAAACGGGTTATTGAATCAAGGAATGCTGCTTACCTTACCGAGTTATACGAAGGCGGAGAGATACAATGGATTGACCGGCAATGGCGCACTGCAGATGAAAGCGCGCGCGACCTTGAAGAAACTTTGGCCACCGGTGCACAGATCGCATCCGTGGCTGAGACAATCTACGATTTCAGGCCCATTCGTCCGGGTAACATACCTTTTCTTAACGGGTTTCCAGTACAGCGCTATGCCATGGAGTCGTCCGCCGGCACGGAGTTCTATGATGAAATGATTCAAACCACCCGCGACGACATGGACGCGTATTCGGCGGTGGATGATCCGAACATCATGACGGACAAGATCAGACAGCTTAGCAATGTCCTGACCAATGACAACTCAAAATCCGGAGCCACGGTAGGTGTCAGCGTAAGTGGCTTTGTTGGTCCGCTAGGCGTATTCCAACCATCTAACGGACGCTTCACAATGCGTGCGTACCATACGGTCGATTTCTCCAATAAGCTGGATTTACTTGATCCGAAATTAAATTCACAAGACGTCATTGATGAGGGCTATAACTTAAAAGCAGGTTATAGCGACGAGCTTGAACAGATGTCTGCCTGGGAAGGACAGGGTGATCTGTTCGCAGGTGTGTTTGCCAATACCAGTACCACAGAGATTGCGGAATTAGGTGCGTTTGATGTGCCTGTGCCAAACCCGCCGAATGTTGATACTGGTATTGTTGCCGACGCGGGAGGTGATGCACTTGATCAAGCGTATGCAGACTATGTCAATAATGGTGGTACAAAGTCGTTTTCTCGGTGGTTTAATAGTGATGCCGTGGAAGACCCGTATAACTTCAC
>CALJNA010000049.1 GCA_937981955.1 uncultured Granulosicoccaceae bacterium | reverse complement strand
TATCATGTTCTTGTGTACGCGCTGACGCATCAATGCCAACTCTGCACGCATTTGCGTGCGGAGCTTGGCATCCAGATTGGACAAAGGTTCATCGAACAGGAATGTTGAACTATCACGAGTTAAGGCACGCCCCATGGCCACTCGTTGACGTTGCCCACCTGAAAGTTCAGCAGGCTTTCTATGCAGATAGTCTTTCAACCCCAGCATTTCAGCAACGTCGCCAACCTTTGAGGCAATCTCCTTCTTGGGCCGTTTTTCCAACCGCAGCGCGAACGACATGTTTTTGGCCACATCCATGTGCGGATAAAGTGCGTAGTCCTGGAAGACCATGGCCAAATCTCTTTCCTTTGGTTCAAGATGGCTTACGGGACGGCCGTCGATATAAATTTCGCCTCCGGAAACAGACTCCAAGCCGGCTATCATTCTCAGCGTGGTTGACTTACCACAGCCAGACGGCCCAACAAGCACAGTAAACTCTGCATCTTCCATTTCCAGATTAATGCTGTGCAGCACTTCGACCTTGCCGTAGCGTTTGGTCAGATTTTCAAGCTTGATCTTTGGCATTTGTCGCAATCGGGCCCGTATTTTCTAAAATGTTACCGGTAACATTTTGATGAGCCAATGATACAATCAGATTGTGTAGCTATGCAAGCGCTTATTATGGAAAAGTGCGGAAGTTCTTATTTGCTGCACGGAAAATAACGCTTAACGAGCTGCGAGTCGCCCGGACGCATACATGAAGCGGTCCTGCCTCGCACAAAATTCTATTGATGTTTGACGGCGATACAGTCACACGAATTCCAGAACATTATGGTGACATCGGGAAACCTTGAATCTGCAGTTTCTCTGGCGTTACTATCAATGGGACTTATGTGCCGAACTGAAATACTGTATTTATCGTGAAACTCCCTATTTTCAAACAAGCTAAAATTTCATTCGATCAGGTTTGTTATTCCAGTTCTTAACCAAGCGCTCGCGAAGCCCTCAATAATATGGTGGAAATATCCGATGACGCAGATAATGTATCTTTTCACATTCCACACTATCAATTTTCCCAGACAAGTAAGTGAGCTCTGCACGCTCGCACGAAGTGTTTGGCACAGATCCAAACTCATATTGAAATTCCCGTTGTCAATTGTGCTGATAACAACGCTCGTAGCGTGCGGCGGTAGTAGCGGTAATGACAACGCTATTACTAGTAACAGTAATGGTGACGCAGGTATAAGTAACAGTGATGGCGAAGCTAGTGAGAATGGCACAAACAGCAATAGCAGTAATGAAGATCCCATTACACCAACACAAACAACGCCTGCACCCGGCATTGTTACCGGGCAATTAAATTCGGGTCAGACAGGTTTGTTGATCGCAACAGGTCCCCGTTTGGTGTCGGAAAGCGGAGACCAAATCAGTGGTATTGACAATATTTGGCTAAGTGAAAATGGCTGGATGTTGATGTCGGGTTTTATCGAATTTTCATCATCGGCGTTGTGGCGTGGTCAATACGGCGATATGCAAGTAATTCTGTCCACTGGCGATCCGATCTCTGGTTTTCCCGCTAACATCACGTTTGATACAACACTTGATGCAACGATAAAAGATGATGGCACTGTGGTTGCGCTGGTGCTTCTTGGTGGCGCCGGTCAAGGTACGTCGGCCATTGTCGAAATAACTCCCGGTGGTACTGTCAAAGGCCGATTGCGCCCGGGTGATACAGTCGCGCAGGAGACGCTGCTTAGCATAGATTCGCTGATTGATGCAGGCTCAGCCACATTTATCAAAGCATCTGTGAATCTAAACTTCGGCATTGGTGTACTAGGTGAGTTGACAACGGACGGATTGGTCAACGTATTCGCAACCGACTTTAATACCGGCCAATCGCCTGTTACGCCCACTATCGATGGCTGCGAGATTTATTTTTCCGATAATTTCTCGGGCAATAGTTTTTTCGCCAACCAACAAGGCGACTTGGTGTTCAGCGCAACACAAAACCAAAT
Organism: uncultured Granulosicoccaceae bacterium; assembly: GCA_937981955.1. GTDB lineage: Bacteria > Pseudomonadota > Gammaproteobacteria > Granulosicoccales > Granulosicoccaceae > Granulosicoccus. The sequence continues at coordinate 11,866 of CALJNA010000049.1, read as the reverse complement.
GGACTTTGTTAACAATACTCCGTGCGCGAATCAAGCCGTAGTGATGTATCGCGACGGAGCTATTCAGCGAATAACAACTGACGAGACGCTTGTTACCGGTCCGGGCAACCCATACAGCGTTGTGAACTTATTAGGCATCACCGATGACCGTACAGTTTACTTACTCGCCGAGTCCTTTTTTATCGACTCAATCGATTCGACAACATCCATATGGGCAATCGATAGTGAGGGCAATCAAAATCTGTTCACAGTGTCGAACGAAACCATACCTCCGAATTTTTCAGAAAAAATTACGCTTAGCGCTTTCGATCTTTCCACTAGACCGCGCAATGCCAGTTTCGACACCGCATCCGGAAATTATGCCGTTGTATTAGCAAAAGACGCACTACGCAATAACAGAATACTCAGTGGATCATCCCGGCCCCTGCCCTATGATGACATACGTACCCCTGGAGCTTCGCAGTTAAACAGAATAACTGGCGCATTAAACGACACCGTTCCTGGTCTTTCCGAGTCAAGCTTTTTCTCATCGGTAGAGAATGTACGAATCATTTCCGATCAATCCGTGTGGTTTGAGGCAATAGCAGAAAATACCACTAGCCGAGTCCCCACGCGATCAGGTGTGTGGCGCGCAAAGCCAGATGCAACGCCAGAACCGATGATCAACTTTGCTGACACCTATACTCATTTCGGGGAGCAAATTTCTTTATTTGATATCGAATCGTACCTGGTATCCGATAACGGTGATTTACTGGTTCACGGCTTTGCTGGCGCTTCAGATAATCCGCTTGATTCGTATGAGGTTTTAATTTACCGGCGCGCGTTATAAAAATTCTAAACGGTCACGAGTGAGCCTCAGTGTGCAGATACCGTTGCGGCGTCCTGCCGGGTTACCAGGTGGCTTTAAAGGCTGGAACGATTGTCAGACCATTAGTCAGAGGCAAACAAAGCTTCGTATCGATCTACCATATGCTGCATATCAAAATTGGCTAAGGCATGGCTCTGCCCAAACACGCTCATGCGTTTCAAGCGATCGTTATCGGCTACCAGTTCGGCAACGGCATCGGCCAGGGCTTGGTGGTCTTTTTCAACCAATACGCCACCTGATTGATTACCCTCTACTGCTATGGCATCGGCAGAACCACCTGCGTTCGTCAACACCACAGGTGTACCAGCAGCTTGTGCCTCCAATGCCGTTAGCGGGTGTCCCTCACGATCGGATGACAAAACAAATACATCGAGCGCCGCTAATACATCCGGAATATCACTTCTTGCACCTGCAAGCATCACACAATCGTGCAATTTTTTTTCATCAATTGCATGTTCGACTTCGCTGCGTAACTCTCCATCACCAACCAGCACGACTTTAAATTCGCTTAACCGATCTTTTAGAGCATGCGCCATATCGAGCAATCTAATATGATTCTTCGCTGAAACCATACGTCCAACCGTTCCTATGAGTAACTCACCTTTCGGCGCCCATTCAGCCTTCAGTGCAGCACCATCACCAGCAGCGTAGCGTTTAGTGTCCACGCCGTTGTTGATCACACAAACCTTGGCCGGTGGAATTCCTATCGATTCTTTGTAGAAGTCAGCTGTATCATTTGAAACAGCAACAAGCTTTTTTGTATTGGAGGCAAGTAGCCGGTCGAGTATTCGGTAGTGTTTTGCTTTCCAGGTATCACGACTGTGCTCAGTGATAATCACGGGAACACGGCTACCTAACAGACTAACACGTGTCCACAGGTTCGCGGTCCATAAATGACTGTTCACCGCAGTAGGACGAATGCCTTTGATTAATGCCCGTAGTCTTCGCGGTAAACGCAAGTCGACCCCGGGGCGTTTGTTCAGCACGTGTAGTTTTACTTCTTCGCTTAACTGCGATGCAAGCTCACCCTCTTTTGTCAGGCAGATCATGTGCACTTGCCAATTGCGCAATACGAATTGATTCGCCATAGCCACCAGCATCTGTTCCGCACCACCAACCGTTAGTGCTTCAATGCAAAAAACAATGGTTTTCGACTCTGATGCCATGCGCTATACGACCTTGCCTGGCACATAGCGTTCGAACAGGGCGATCAACTCATCGATATTTTTCTGCTGATCGAACAGTTGCGACACTTTGGTAAAACCTTCATCGCTGATTGACTTTGCAAGCGTTACATTGTTTGCCAGCTCAAGCACCGCTGCGGCAAAGCCTTCAACATCATCCACTTCTACAAGCTGCCCGGTTTTTCCAGACTCCAATAATTCGGGAATGGCGCTGACGCGAGTGCTCACCACCGGCACACGCAAAGCCATGGCTTCTGCAATCACGTTAGGAATTCCATCTGGTGGGTGGCCGGGAATGAGTCTTGGCGCAAGACAGAACATATCGGCCTGCTCTAATGTACTTAATACATCTTCAAACGCAAGCCCACCTCGGAATTGGATAAGGTCAGTCACATTCTCCGATTCAGCCAGGGCCTTTAATTCACTTTCTATCGGACCCGAGCCAATTAGCTGCAACTCCAACGACACATTGTGCTTGTGTTTCAATATGCCGCACGCCCTTATAAGAACATCATGTCCTTTCGTGGGAACAAGTCGCCCTATGCTGACAAGCTTCAACGTGTCACTACCGCTTCGCTCATTAAACGTTCTGCTTCCAGAACGTTCCATAACACGCGGATCGAGTCCGTGATAATTGAGATGGACATCATCAGGCTGCATCAAGCCCAATTCGGTTTTCAGGTGATTGCAAAAATAGCCACTGCAAACCACACTGAATTCGGCGTCGTTGAGTTTGTAGCTTAAAAACCGATTGGCCGAGAATATATCTTCACCGTGAATGGCTGCCGACCACGAAACCCCGTGGATTTGTTGCAAAAACCAGCAAGCGGTTGTTGGTATATTTGCCCAGTGTCCATGCCAGTGAGTGATGCCGCGCTCACTACCCAGCTGATGAAATTGCAAAGTTAATGGCAGGACAGCCAGGTTTTTTATAATATCTATTGGACGATCGCGACCATGCCAGACAACTTTGGCAATGGCGCTTAGGGTCTTTACTGGCTTGCTCAACAGTGTTTTTGCAAACGCCGTGAGTGATTGCAAACTAATTAACTTGCCGTAGGTTGTTCGTTGCTCAGATAAACGTATTGCGTCATCAATCGTAATCGGGTCGCGCGGAAACTGAAGACTGTAAATGTCAAATAGTAGCCCTCGCTTTTCGAGTGCGACCAATTCTCGCAATATAAAAGTCTCGTGCAACTCGGGAAACATCGAAATGATGATACCGAAGCGTGGTTGTGCAGATTCCACTAAAACTGATTCCTATGCGTCTGTTGCGTCGATATGCTGCTGACGCAGCTCACGACGTTTCACTTTACCAGTGGTGGTCATCGGCAGCGCGTCGAAAAATTCGATTATGCGCGGATATTCATACGCAGCAAGCTTGTCGCGAACCAGATCACGAATGGCACCAGCTAAGCCAGTATCAGGAATTATGCCCGATTTGGTTACGATACACAGTTTGACTACGTCGCCACGTACGCCTTGAGGGTCAGGAACACCAATAGCAGCAACCTGCAAGACAGATGGATGCTGCATAACACAATCTTCAATCTCGCCAGGACCAATCCGATAGCCGGCACTGCTAATCACATCATCAGCACGGCCGACAAACCAAAGGTAGCCGTCTTCATCAAAATAACCCACATCACCGGTGTGAAACCAATCACCTGAATATTTCTTCCTGGTGGCTTCAGGATTGTTCAGATAACCAAGAAAGTGAACCGGGTCATCGCGATGCGCGACGATTTCACCTTGTTCTTTTTGCGGTAGCAGCTTACCGTCTGGTGCCATAATGGCAACGCGATGGCCGGGATACGCCTTTCCCATGGAGCCGGGTTTAACTGCCATTATTGCACTGCAGTTTCCCATCAGGTAATTATGCTCGGTCTGACCGCACATTTCGTTAATATCAAAACCCAGTGTTTTTCGCCCCCAATACAGTAGCTCTTCGCCAACCGCTTCACCGGCACTCATGACGCTTCGTAACGATGATTTATGACGTTCAAACAGATCGGGAACGGCGCGCATCATTTTTAAAGCAGTGGGAGGAATGAACGCACACGTCACACGATGTCGAGACATCAAACTGGCGGTTTTTTCGGCGTCAAATTTTTTGGCATCATAGCCAACCACTGGTACACCGTAGTACCAGGCTGGCAGCAATGCATCAAGCAAGCCACCAGTCCATGCCCAGTCGGCTGGTGTATACATACAATCGTTGCCTTGCGGAAAACCGTTCTGCGATAGTTCGAATCCAGTCAGGTTTCCAATAAGCGCACGGTGTGGAACCAATGCACCCTTTGGTGGACCAGTCGTACCCGAGGTATACAACAGAAAAGCCGCATCGTCCTTATGGGTTTGAACCTGTGTTAATTGATTAGATGCGTTTGCCAGTGCCGTCCAGAAACAGGCTTGATCGCCAGTTTGATGTTTACTATCTGCATCGGCACTGAGACTTTCGGGTGCCATAGGCTCTTCGTTGTTAACACAAACAACCTGCATCAATAATGGCAGATCGTTTTTAAGCATATTCACTAAAGAGACACGCTGCTGGTTGGTAACGACCAACTTGCTTTGACTGTCATGCAGCCGGTAACGAAGTGCATCATCACCAAACAAGATTGACAGTGGTAGCGAAACAGCACCGATTTTTTGCGCGGCAATATGAACTAATGCGGTTTCAACACGCTGTGGAAGAATTACCGCAACACAGTCACCACGCTGAATACCCCAACCACGGAAAGCATTCGCCAGCTGGTCGGACAGACGCTCTATGTCATCGAAGCTGTAGTGTTGTTGTGCACCCGATTCCGATTCGCAAATTAATGCAAGCTTTGACGAACCATCGGCGTGACGTGAGCAAGTCAGTTCGGCGACGTTGAGTGAATCGGGAATTTGCCATTCGAAGTCTGCGCAAATTTGATCGAATGATCCGTTTTCTATATCGACCAGTGATGAGGCTGTCATTTCAAACGTCAATATTCCTGATTATTTACGCTTGCGCTTTTTCGGTTTCTTGTTTTTGGTCCAGTATTCTGCTCGCCGAAAGGCCAGAGGAATGGTGATACAGGTAAACAAGTAGGCTACGGCTACACCCAGACCTTCGCGAACGGGCTCTGCATCCCACCATTTAGGTGTATTCCAGAAATCGGCATTATGAGGCCAGTACACATAGACGGCAGATGCAAGAACAATAAATGCCAGAAACAGCAAAATTCGTCCAACGATGGTTGCATACCATCGAGGGGAAAATGCCGCAATAGCCAGCGCTACAGCGGGCACCAGATATATTATCGCCCAGTACACGCCGTCGTCATCGTTGTACTGCAATCCGGCGAAAGCAAGCATTACAAGCATTAGCAATGCGTAAATAATAGTCATGTGGGTATCTGTAATATTAGTGAGCCGTAGTGGCATGAATATATCATTTCCACCCAATTAAGCGCAGTCAAAATAGGGTGGCGACGCACTGATGGCACTTCTAAGGCACGGAAACGTCAAATTCTCAGACACTCATACCGATCCGGCAAATGATGCCGACGGCTTGATGACGCTCGCGCGTCCCTCCACTCCCGATTCCATCCCGGTGTATTTCAGCACTATGCCGTTTCTGCTGGACAATACGATGGTGCGTGAAATCGTGGAGAGCATGGCAACGTTAACACCTCAGAAGCTTGCAATTGTGATAGACGACCAAACCCACAAGCATCACCCCGACCTGATGCTCAGCATGCAGGCCTATTGTGTCCACAATGACGATGTGATTAACCTGGATTCCATTGAAATAGCAACAGACACCATTGACACACCCGCAGCAGACACGGTCATGGTGGTTGGCTCCGATGCACTGTTGCGCGCATGCCTGAGTAGTTTCAGCCAAGATCGAGTTCAAACGATAATTTACTTTCCGGACAACATTGATGATCAGCTCGCGCTGCATGCGCTACTGGAACTGGATTCCGATCATGAGGTGATTCCGGTAATCAGTACCGGTCCGCAAAGTTTTCGTAAAAACCAACAGCAAGCCAGTGCGCTGATAAACGTACTCGACATAGCCATTGCTCACGACGCGCAATTGTTTCACTGGGTTGAGGGTAATGCCAGTCAGCTGGCAGCTCAACAGTCTGACGTTCTATCGTTGTTATTGACCAGCTACCTGAGTGTAAAATCGACATTAGCTACGTCATTTCTAAGTAACGATGAAGCTGCGATTGAAGCACTACACAAAGCCTGTGCCTACACTCTGCACAAGAACGATATCAGGGCAATGATGTTATTAATCAAAGCCCGATTAAGCGTGTTGCACGACCTTATACCTGAAGGTAGTGATGCACGCATTTGGCACTTGCTGTCCACACTTGGACACACGTTATATTTCAATGAACTGCCAGCTACGGCAACCACCAAGTCCACAGCGCTTTTTGATCACAATGAAGTAACTCTTTTAGCTGACATAGGTGAACTTTCAACACCGGTGAGCCTTAAATCCGAAGACGTAAAAACTGCTATGCTTTGGCTGACAGAGCAACACAGGTTACACAACAGGTAGTGTTTAACGCCTGCAAAACGTAATGCACGAATCACCTCTGCTGATCATTGCCCTGCTGGCAGGCCTGTGTGCCATTTGCCAGTGGCTAGCCTGGCGTCTGAAACAACCTTCAATCGTATTTCTGCTGATGGCAGGCTTAATGGTCGGCCCGATACTCGGTATTCTGGATGTTCAGGACACATTTGGAGATGCGCTTTTCCCGTTTGTATCAATTGCAGTAGCAATCATACTTTTTGAGGGCGGATTAACGCTTAATCTGTCCGATATCAAGGGGCACGGTGCGGTGGTAACCAGACTCATCAGTCTCGGTGTGCTGGTCACCTGGTTAATGCTTAGCATTACAGTGCATTTTGTATTCTCGCTGTCATGGCCAATCGCTTTCGTTTTTGGTTCGATTACAGTGGTCAGTGGCCCTACGGTTATAAAACCCCTGCTCCGCGCTGTTCGTCCGTCAGATAAAATCGGCCACTTGTTGCATTGGGAAGGCATTCTGATTGACCCGGTGGGCGTTTTTCTGGCGCTACTGGTGTTCGAGTATGTACTGCTGGATCAGCCGGGCCTTGCAGCGACAAAAATAATTATTATTCTTGCGAAACTGGTTGGTACCGGCTTATTACTCGGTGTTGCCGCCGGTGCAGCAGCAGAGGCAATATTGCGACGCTACCTTGTTCCGGATTTTTTGAAAAACGTACTTACTTTGATGTTCGTGGTTATTGTGTTTGCCATATCTGAAACCGTACAACATGAATCAGGTTTACTCGCAGTAACCATTATGGGTGTTTGGCTTGCCAACGCAAAAGGCCTGCATATACACGAGATATTGCACTTCAAAGAGAATCTGACGATACTCCTGATATCAACCTTGTTCATTTTACTTGCTGCGCGGCTCGATCTGAGTAACTTGCCGTTCTTTGTTGGTGGAGTCGCTATACTGATTTTGGTTGCCCAGCTCATTATCCGACCAGTAAACGTTTGGCTTTGCACGCTTGGCAGTGAATTAACAACGCGTGAAAGAGTGTTTATCGGTTGGATAGCACCGCGAGGTATAGTCGCAGCTGCAGTATCGTCGCTGTTCGCGTTGCGATTAGAGGAAGTTGGCGTACCACAGACAGAGTACCTGGTGCCGCTGACGTTCAGTTTGATTATCGGCACAGTAGTTATCCAAAGCTTTACCGCAAAACCACTTGCGGACAAGCTGGGAATAAGCAACCCTGAACCCAATGGCGTCCTGATTCACGGCGTTAACAGTATGAGCCTCATACTGGCTAACGCCTTGCGCGAACACTCAATTAAAGTGCAATTCTCCGATGCTTCGTGGAGCAGCGTAAGACGCGCTCGACAATCCGGATTCGAGGCTTATCATGGTAATCCAACATCCGGGCATGCAGAGGAAAATCTGGATTTGCAAGGTATAGGAAAATTCTTTGCTCTGTCGTCCAATCGCGACGCCAACGCGTTAGCCAGCATTCATTTTCGAAGTGAGTTCGGTTCCAATAGCGTATTCACGCTTGAGAGCGAGTCCAGTGATGATGCCTTCGAGCGATTTGACCCCGCAAACCGGCATCGCGCCAACGCTTTATTCGACGGAACATTGAACTACGCTCGATTGAAACGTCAACTGAAAAACGGCGAAATTCTGCAAATACAAGTTGACGATGGCAGTGCCATGGGCGAGCAGGATGACAATCCGTTGGCCGTGCTGCATGAAGATGACTTGCGCATGTTTGCCATAAGCAAGGATGGCAAACTTCATGTGTATGGTTCAGCCGAACCAGTTACACCCAAAGCCGGATGGACGGTTGTCGCTCTAAGACACGCAGAAGACTAGCGATCAATTTTTCGATTCGTATTGACGGCTAGGGATTAAGCCACATTCCGGTTCGGCTTTAAGAAGCTAATGCTAAGTAACCGCACTGGTGCTTCAACCCTGGAAAAGATAGTATGTAGACTCGTTACTATCAGATTTTGAAGACTCACAGTTTGATCCTGGCACCAGCACACAATCCCTCTTCGACCGTATCATCAAAGGCAAATGCATGAACGATAGTCGTTACGATATTTTATTCGAACCGGTTCGCATCGGACCGGTTACCACCCCTAACCGGTTTTACGCGGTACCACATGCAACCGGACATGGCTGGAACCAGCCCAAAGGTGCAATCGCACTTCGGGCTATGAAGGCTGAAGGTGGTTGGGGCACTGTCGTAACACAAATCACTGAGATTTCACCTGATAGTGATATGGCTAACCACCCCATGGAACGCATTTGGGATGATAGTGATATACCTCGCCATGCACTGCAAGTAGAAGAAGTTAAAAAGTACGGGAGTCTGGCAGGTATTGAAATAGCCCATGGTGGAATGCGAGCGAGAAATTTAACCACCGGATACCCGGTAATAGGGCCTAGTCATTTACCAGTGCTACGCCCGGAAATTCCAGCTCAGGCCAAAGCAATGGATAAAACAGACATTGCCGCTTTTCGCAAGGCTCATAAAGCGGCGGCGATGCGTGCAAAAAAGGCAGGCTACGACATTCTTTACGTTTACGCCGCCCACGATCTCTCGCTACTTAATCATTTTTTGTCACCATCGTTAAATAAACGATGCGATGAATACGGTGGTAAGTTTGAAAATCGACTGCGATTATTGCGTGAGGTATTAGAAGATACATTGGAGATTGCTGCGGGTAAATGTGCGGTTGCATTACGTTTTAGTGTGGCTGAGCCGGAAAAGCCCGGAGGACTTCGTCACGATGGCGAAGGCCGTGATGTAGTTGAAGCGCTGGCTGAGTTACCCGATTTATGGGATGTGAATATTTCGGGGTGGCCTGCCGATTCACAGAGCGCACGCTTTTCTGAGGAAGGTTATCAATTACCGTTTACAGACTTTGTAAAGTCGGTGACATCAAAACCTGTTGTAGGAGTGGGTCGATTCACATCCCCTGACTTGATGGTGTCATTGGTAAAAAAAGGACGGCTGGATTTAATCGGCGCCGCACGATCATCCATTGCCGACCCATTTCTACCAACTAAAATTCGCGAAGATCGTGTTGAAGACATACGCGAATGTATCGGGTGCAATGTCTGCGTCAGCATGGATGCTTATGGTCTACCCATCCGCTGCACACAAAACCCAACGATCTCCGAAGAATATCGACGAGGTTGGCACCCCGAAGCACCTGCCTTTTCGAAACGCAGACAATCGCATTTAATCGTTGGTTCCGGACCTGCCGGTCTTGAATGCGCGCACACATTGTTGAAGGCTGGCCAAAAAGTCACTGTAGCCGAAGCTCGTAAAGTACCTGGCGGTCGAGTAACACGCGAAGCCCTCTTGCCGGGACTTTCAAGCTGGGCGCGAGTACGCGACTATCGTTTGCACCAATTGAATCAAAGTCCAGATGCAGAACTATACCTTGCCAGTCACCTGTCGGCAGACGATATACTGGAATTCGGTGCAGACACAGTCACTTTGGCCACAGGTGCAAAGTGGCGGAACGACGGTGTTGGTTCAACCTGTTTTGAACCCCGATTCGTATCCGGGCATGATGTGTTATCACCAGAAGATGTAATGGACGGCACGCTTAGCGCTGAACACGCATCGCGTTTTATCATGTATGACGATGATAACTTCTACATGGCAAGTGTTCTTACTGAACAGCTTTGCAAACTCGGCCACCAAGTCGTTTACGTCACCCCTCAACCCATGGTCGCAACGTGGACCGATTTCACGCTGGATCAACACCGCATTGTTGAGCGTCTCAAGGAGTTGGATGTTGAGATGTTGGTGAACACACAATTACGTGACAACCAGGAATTTGAAAACCTGCTGTCAGGTACAAAGACTGCTTTCACTGGGGCGAAGCTGGTTTTGGTGGGTGCAAGGCTTCCGCTTAATGATCTGTACACGCAGTTGTGCAAAAACACACAACTCAAATCGCTAGAACAAGCGGGGGACTGTGTTACCCCGGGCACCATACAGAGTGCGGTTCTGTCCGGTCATACCATTGCGCGCAAAATATTGGCCGGCAATCCTGGAAGAGATTTCAGGCGAGAGCAGACAATTGATTAGAGTTTGACTACTGACTTGTCTATAGGAAGATTAGAAAGCCTTTACTAAACCAACATGCAGTTAGCTTAGACCCGAAGCTAGTTCCGCGACTTGTTCATCGGTCAACAGCTTGGCAAGCGCACCTTGCTTGAAACCTGAGCCTCGGGTATTAATGATGTCTGGCAGAGCTACGCCATTTTCTTTCATTCGCTTACAGGCAGCGGCAATGGAACGACTGCCTCTAGCGGTCAATTTACCTTGAATAATTTTAATCGCTTCACCGTCTTCATCTTCAGATTCACCTACGGTGGTGGCGAGTACCACATCGTCTATGTCTGCGCGCCATCGGATACCATCGTTATTGCACCCGATGATCTCGTCACCGGCCACGATGTCCATGTATTCCTTGGCTAAGGCCCTGCTTTCGCATGTAGCAATATTAGCTATTGCCAAACCTCTGACCATGCCGTGTTCTACGGTTTCGATTTTTTGTTCAGTGTTCAAAAACAGTAGGAAAGTTCGCACGCATGATCAGCCAATTACTAGATTAAAGTCCAGTTTAAAGCAATCTGACCCTGACGTCCAATAAGCCCTATCGCGGCACGCGTAACCTTTGCTCACTTAAGCGTCTGAAGTATTCTGCAGCAGACTCGGATATCTCACCTTCACGCACCAATTGATCGATCGTTTTCGATTCCAGAACCAACGCATCAGCTATCTGTAATTCAAGGTTTTCAAGGCTTAATAGCGCTCGATTGTATTCCGCCTCGATTCTGGCGGCATTGATTCCGCCATCTGAGCTCCCACGAAATACATCGGCAGCGGATTGCAGATCACGTAACGAGTCGGGATTAATTCCCAGTGCCTCCAGATCAGGCAAAAGTTGATCAATCGCTGCCGCTGTCTGACCCGGGTCAACTGCATCTGAATTCCGGACAAATCCACGCTGTTCACCATCGGTAGCGTTGTTGGCCAAGCCCGAGCCTTGTTGAATGCCAGACCCACCGGATGGCTGCTGCTGGTTGCCACCTTGACCTTGTTGTCCTTGTTGCCCTTGTTGTCCTTGTTGTCCTTGTTGTCCTTGTTGTCCTTGTTGTCCTTGTTGTCCTTGTTGTCCTTGTTGTCCTTGTTGTCCTTGTTGTCCTTGTTGTCCTTGTTGTCCTTCCTGACCTTGTTGTCCTTCCTGACCTTGTTGTCCTTCCTGACCTTGTTGTCCTTC
>CALJNA010000048.1 GCA_937981955.1 uncultured Granulosicoccaceae bacterium | reverse complement strand
ACCATACTGAGGCCGCAAACCAGCCTCAAACATTTCTATCAGACATTCAATCGCCTCAACAAATTTATCCTTTGTTGATTCATTTGCCTCGCTTTTAAGCCTTACATACGCTTTATTCGACATAACGTTGTTGACCATTTGAATTGTCGTTAAATCCTGTCACCCCATCTTCAGAAAATTGCTATATGAATTTTTTGTAAATCACGTACCCATCTTTGCTCTGTTCAAGACCTACAGATTTATAAAATTCCCTGGTTTTATCATTTCTTTGGCTCGACATTAGCATTACCTTAAAACAGCCAAGTAAAAACGCTTGATCAATCGCATATTGTATACATTGGCGACCATAGCCCTTCCTTCTATGCGCTTGCGCTGTAACAACATTCTCGATTACTGCGTATGGAGCAGCATCCCAGGTAATATTTGGAATTATGTTCAAATAACACGACGTCACGATTACATCATTAACGTCTCCAACAAATATAAAATTGCGTGGATCATCAATAACATCCAGAAAAACCTTTTCCCGCGCTTCATTATTTGCAAAAGAATCTTTCGGATTAAGCTCACGCATTAAAGCATTAACAAGCAAAAAGTCACCCTGATTCGATTCTCTTATGTGCATATCGGTTGATCATCGATTTTGACGTGTTAGATATTTAAAAAATTGTACCGCTTTTCTGCAACCGAAAAAATCAAAACATAGTATGGAAAATATCTTCTTTAAGGTTGCATTGGTAATTCAGTAACAAACCCATCGCGCACCGAGCCATCCGCACAATGTACGTTTACTACCTGCCCTGGATTCCAATACGCTTGCTCCAACATCCCTAAAGCAACATTCTGATTAAATCGAGGCGACCAAATAGCCGTAGTTATCTGACCCGCGAATTCGTCATCGACAGTCAGCTTCCAGGTGTTTGCGCAAGCCGGTGTTTTATCTCCGTCAAAGCGAACACCGCGAATAATGCGTTGAGGACCCTGCAGGTGAATTCGACTTAGCGCTTCTTTGCCGATGTAATCAAGTTCTGACGCATAGCTGCAAAAATGCCCTAAACCACATTCAATCGGATTGTTCTTGCGAGTCATTTCATTCCCGTACGACAACAGTCCGCCCTCCACTCTTTCAATCAAATTCGGGCTACCGGGGGCAACATTCAGATTTTCACCGGCATCCCAGAGGGCGTCCCATAACGCCAGACCCAAAGAAGAATCGTTGAGATAAATTTCAAAGCCGCCCTGTCTACTATAACCGGTGCGGGCAACCACTAATTCATGGCCATCAAAGTCAAGCTTTTCAAACTTAAAAAAACGGATGCTGCGTACAGCATCACCAAACACCTTAGCTACAAGATCATCCGCACGCGGTCCCTGCACGGCTAGCGGCGAGACATCCGGCTCATCAATCTCAACATTAAGTCCATAAGCCACGGCTAGCCCCTTCGTCCATAGCAACAAATCGGAGTCAGCAATGGACAACCAAAAATGATCATAGTCCAAAATCAGTATGACTGGATCATTGAGCATTCCCGCGTGTTCATCGATGATAGGTGCATACATGCATTGACCCGGTTGCACATCGCGTAGATCCCTTGGTGTCATTCTCTGCAATAACAGCGCGGCATCCGGTCCTTTAATTTCTACTTGTCTTTGGCAGCTGACATCCCACATTTGCACGTGCTCACGCAAGTGCCAATAGTCTTCCTCTACGCTGCGGCCAAACCCTTTAGGTAAGATGGTGTGATTCACAATGGAATAATCAGAGACACCCAACGTTTCAATTCTGGGTGTGAACGGTGTTGAGCGCTGGCGCCTCGATACCGATAATCTGGCTCTTTCTGTTTTATTCTTTGACATGCAGCGCCTGCATACTCCTATCCTGGTGGCATTATCTTAGATGAATGAATATTAGACGAATGAAAAATATGGGCTTGCAACGTTAAGCAGGCTTTGGTGAATCAGACCACCAGACTGAATAAGAATGAGGCGACAACATAACAGGCACATGATAACTGCCTTCGCTATCGTTCAATTTCAGCCGAACAACCACAGTATCCATAATCTGGCCATGAGTGTCAGATTGTGTAATGGATTTAAAGTAATCTGCAGCATAAAATACAAGTTCGATCTCGTTTGATTCAGAATTGTTACTGATAACAATCGATTCCTGAATGCGCCCTTGTTCATTGGCCATTTTGTCGAAAAGCAGCGTTGTGCTACCACTCTCATCTCTTCGAAAGCAGGTAATTCGAATACCGGCAGCATGAGTGCCTTTGACTGAATCCAGTACGTGAGATGTGATGGTTGCCATGGTGTTTGAACAAGTAATAAAGACTCCCGTACTACTTTATACACTCGCAAGAGCAATGCTGTCCAGATCGGGAACACCGCCAAAGGCCACTTGGAATGCGATCGAGACCAGCGCTGTGTTTTTATAGACGATCGAAGTTCACTCGCAATCGAGTAATATAATCATATTCTCGCGCAGACGAGTACCGTGCCGACCGGAGATAACCATGATAGAAGAACCACCGAAACTGACGATAAAGCGTCCATCAAGGCGTCCCAGCAAAGAGCAGATTGCCGGCTTTCAGCATATTCCAACTGGCTTTGTAGTCGACGCGCTGGACGGATGCGGCGCATTATCGCCAATGATTCAGCCACTGGGTGACGGTCGCGATTTCACTTGTATTGCAGCGGGCCCGGCCATAACTGTGAATACCGGCCCTGCTGACATACTGGCACTACTTGCCTCATTAAAATTCATTCAACCTGGCGATATCGTTGTATCCGCATTCAGTGCGTTTCAAGGTTGTGCAGCTTGCGGCGACAGGGTTGCAGGCATGATAAAGAACAATGGTGCAGCGGGCTTTGTGACCGATGGACCCATTAGAGACTACCAAGGCATGGTGGAGGTTGCACTACCAACCTGGTGCACGGGCATTAATGCAAACTCACCAGTGTCCCAAGGACCCGGCACGGTTGGTATGGCTGTACAAATTGGTGGAATGGAGGTGGAGTATGGAGACATGATCGTTGCCGATCGTGATGGCGTGGTGGTAGTTCCATTTGAACGAATTGATCAGGTGCTGGAGCGTCTTGTGCGTATAAAGGAGCTTGAGATCGAGCTGGATAAAGAGGTCGCTGCCGGGCTCAAGCAACCAGCGGCCATTGCCGAGTTGCTTGAAAGTGATCAGGTGCGCTTTATCGATTAGCTGAGCAATTGATATCACGACAACCGATAGAAAGATGTCAGGCTATGTGGCGCTTTTTAAATTTCGCTTAGTTCAAATTTCGCTTAGCTTACCGGTAAACGGATTTTGGTACAGTTCATCATGAGATTCTACGCCATCGAGTATCACACAATCACTCTTCGGTTGAGCGACGCACAACAAAATATAACCAGCTTGTGATTGCCGTTTATTCAGCGCTGATGCACCGGGCTGCTTAACGCTCCCGGACTGCAGTTTGGCAGCACAGGTAATGCATCCACCATAGTCGCATCCGATAGGTAGCTGTATTCCTGCTTTCAGCGCGGCCTTGTAGATGGGCTCATCGGCCGCAACATCGAGCGTTACTCCACTGTTTCTGAGCTCCACTTTGAAAGTCTTAATATCGAAAGCCTCAACCTTAGCCATAAAAAAGCTTGTTAGTTGCAACAGGTTAACAGTCAGATTCCCAACCCAAGCTTGGGTTTCCAGAACGGCCTGAACAATTCGATTTTTGGACACCGGTCCATAACGACTTGCAGACCAGCGTTTTCAGCCAACTCCGCCGCTTCCTCGCTGTACACACCAATTTGTCCCCACAAGACTTTAGCGCCTATATCGATGGCCTCTTGTGCTATACCGGGCAAAGCTTCCGATGCACGAAATACTTGCACCATATCAACCGGTTCTTCAATCGACGCCAATGATGGAAAGACTTTCAAACCTCGAATTTCGTTACCCGCTTGTTTGGGGTTTACCGGAATCATGTTGTAACCCTGCTCGTGTAAAACACGCAGCACGCCATAGCTGAACTTGGTCGCATCGGGACTGGCACCAACCATGGCGATGGTTTTAACACTGGACAGAATATCTGCCAGATACGTTTCAGGATAATCTTCTTTGTGATTCATGCTTTACCTATACCCAGATATCAGAGGTGCAGTCGCCACCCGGATAACGGGTTTCATGGCAACGCGATGGGCCGTTCGGTTCTTTTCCAAAATCAACAATAAAATTCGGGTTGATTTTCATACCACCTTTGTCGGTGTCGCAATCGACCATCAACATGACTCCACCTTTGTGGCGAATTTCCGGATAGAACTGATTGTCCCAGGTAGAAAACAAGGAGGTTGTTACGTATAAGCGCTTGCCGTCCAGGCTCATTTGTATCATTTGAGGACCGCCGGCAATATCAACGCCATTTACCGTCGGCGCTTTTTTCAGCATTCCACCCATCCAGACCTGCCCGGTCATAACCGGATTATGTGGGTCAGTAATATCATATTGCCGGATATCACCATGCAACCAATTACAAAAATATAAAAAACGGTCGTCCATTGAAATCAAAATGACGGTAATCAACCCCGGTAACGGAATTGGCCACTCAGGATGTTGCTCATTTTCTACATCAATGATTTTTTCAACAATCCATTCCTCGTCCTTTTTATACCAATGAATAATATTTGAGGACATAGCCGCACCGACAAATCCGTGCGTGGAATCCGGATCGTGATGAAAACGAACTTCGAGCGGAACCAACCCGTCTTCCCCAAGGTAAACAGTGTTCTCTACTTTCTTTTTTTCAAAATCCCAAAAGTGAATTTCACGTCCGTACTTCAAATGACCAACTTCTTCAAGATCAAAACCCGGCATAAAGGTGTTCGGGGCCGCCCATTCACTCGAGACCATCACGTTGTGACGTGGTTGATACCAAAAGTCGTAGTTAAACTTCATACCGCCAAGATCGTTCTCCCAGCGACCGATAATTTCAAAGTCTTTGTTCAAGTGCAAAAAACCACCCGGTGCATTACCTTTTGCATCACCCAGCATGGATATGATGATTTCAGACCCAAGGCAGTGCACTGTGTGGGGTGCAGAAAGGTCTGTTTTGGCTTTTATCTCGTCACCGGAAACGACTTTGTGCACTTTCGGATTTCTCGGGTCGTCACCACAGTCAATAATGTGCAAATTCGAACTTCGCACACCAGGAACAATCAGATAGCGGCGTTCCATACCGGCGTCTCCATGACATGAAGAGCAGGCGTTCCAGCCCATGTGATGCAGCTCATCGCCAATTCCCGGCATTTCACATCGACTGATGACCTGTGAGTAAGTCGGGCTATCCGGATCAGCATCGACCGTAGCAAGATAGTCCGGCTTTTGTATGCCCGTGCCAACGTATATGGCAATGGTATACAGTAACTTTTCTCTGGGAGCCTGCATGGCTTCGGCAGGCGATGCATAACCCGGACCGCAACACGTCACAGCTGTTGATTCACTCATATAGCCCGCCTTTCATAACACGCGTTCCATAACACGCCTTTACCTGTATCTTCGGTACTCAATATGACTGCATTAGAAGTCAGTAAAAAATAGACACTTGACAGTCTGATAAATTTGACTACCAAAGCCGAATAACTCAAACAATGATAGATACATTTCCCGGCTATCACAAGGCATTACTTAAATATTGTCTA
Organism: uncultured Granulosicoccaceae bacterium; assembly: GCA_937981955.1. GTDB lineage: Bacteria > Pseudomonadota > Gammaproteobacteria > Granulosicoccales > Granulosicoccaceae > Granulosicoccus. The sequence goes on along the minus strand of CALJNA010000048.1, from coordinate 121,475 downwards.
CCCGTGCTTTTTGCCCCACACCAATCTAAAACAAGCCCGCGCACTTTCAAATTCGTATAGGCCAATCACGATTTGCTACCTATACTCATGCGTATTCGCTCAGTTAGATTTAGAGAAAATTCATGGAAAAGTTTGTTGAGCAGCTGCTCTATCGTTCGCGCTGGATTCTGGCACCCATCTACCTGGGGCTCAGCATTGCGCTTATTGCTCTGGGAATTAAATTCTTTCAGGAAGTGGTGCATTTGGTCATTCATATAATCTCTTTGAAAGAGGCTGATATGGTACTGGTCGTCCTGTCTCTGATCGACATGGCCATGGTCGGTGGATTGATTGTGATGGTGATGATGTCTGGCTATGAGAATTTCGTATCCAAACTCGATGTTGACGATGGAGAGGAAAAACTCGGATGGCTTGGCCGCATGGATTCTTCGTCGCTAAAAGCCAAGATAGCCGCAAGCATTGTTGCGATATCGTCTATTCACCTGCTTAAAGTGTTTATGAACACAGAGGCGACTGACAACGACAAGATACTGTGGTACGTGCTGTTGCACATCACGTTTGTTATCTCGGCATTTGCTATGGGCATATTAGATATACTGGCGGCGAAAGCACGGGCTGCGACGCAGAAGGTAGCCAGCTAATGAAGCTATGTCAGCGATTCGCTAACTGAAGATTCTGGTTTGCCAAGCCTATATCTGCCACTTACATAAGTCAGTGTGCCTCGTATCAGATACAATGCTACTTACTATGCACTCAGAGCACTTGACTGTATCTTTTTAATTGACCGAACAACCTCATCCGTTTCGGTCTCCGTCAAATGTCCCATACGAATGGCGATACACCACGTATCACCTCCAGCCAGTTCAACAACCCGGCCCTTACCCTTCTCAACCGAATACCCTTCAACACCGGACGTCGACGGGAAAGCGATACCAAGACCATCCTGATCTGGTGTTCGGCAAATCCAGCGCATGCATACAGGCGCTTTTTCAGTTTCATAACATATGTAATCGGAGAATTTCTCCGGATGCTTTTGTAAAGCGTGTCCCATTCCATCTTCACCTGCCTCCAAATCAATCTCGAATACCACTTCCGGGTCGAATGCCAGGCCGGGTTTAAGTACATGGTGGATAGTTGGATCTACAGCAAGCTCTTCCAGAAATTCTTTGTATCCAGGTTCAGGCATGACGTGGGCAGGAATGGATTGTCGCACTCGTACACTCTGTGCGGAGTAGTTGGTCGAATAAATTAATTCTCCATTGTCAACCGGGCGAAAATTCGCGTGCGCCAGATACATCAAGTCCATTGATGTCTGTTTCAGGTTCTCTATCGCTACCTCGACATCCACAAGTGCCGAACCTGCTGTCATTGCAGTACTGATGGTGGCTTTGTAATTTGTGCTAAACGCAACGGTGTGTTGGTATTCGGCAGCAACGCTTATGCAGCTGCAGTCTTTATCAATAGTCAGCCAGGCACAATCCATCGGGGCGTTCGGCAGTTCGCCGTGTAAGGGGTGATTATCAGCGTGGCCTGGTGCACCGAGGCCGGTGATGCCGCAATGTATAAGAAATGCCCCATAGGTTTCAAGATAGGTCTGAGTATTTTTGGGCTGCTCGAACATGGAGTGCATTGTCAGTTCACGACCATCGAAGCTTGCACGCCACACCTGCATACCCTGAAACGGAAGTAATACAATTTCACCGCGAGAATTTTTCAATCGTAGTGCGTGAACACCACTTTCGTAAAGGAAAGCGGTTACGCTAAACTCGCCGAACTGGCACAGTGATTTTTCTTTTTCGGTAAATAACGATTTATATAGTTCAATTCGAATCGGCACTGGTGGCTACCTGATTCGGGTGCCTGTGCTTTGTTCAAATACGAACAGACGATCACTGGGAATGACCAATCCGATATCGTCACCCTGCATCCCGGTAAAGTCTTTTGGTGCTTTAACAGATATCTGATCATCACCCCAGTTGACTGTGACTAGTGTGTGATCGCCGATCAATTCGTTAGTGTAGATTGTGCCGGTAAGCGTGCCTTCTGAAGGCGGTGCCACGGAGCAGTCTTCGGGGCGTATGCCCATGATGGCCTTGTCGACGCGATCTTGAACCTGCGTGTTAATACGAACACCTTGCGTAACAAACTCATTGCCTTCAAGAGAACCGTGGACAACGTTCATCGGTGGCGAACCAATGAACTGCGCAACAAAGAGATTCGCCGGATCATTGTATATTTGCGCAGGGGTAGCCAGTTGCTGCAATACCCCTTTTTCGAGAATGGCAACACGATGTGCCAACGTCATTGCTTCAATCTGGTCGTGTGTCACGTAAATAGTAGTGATACCCATTGATTGCTGCATGTGCTTGAGTTCGGCCCGCATGTGACCCCGCAGTTTGGCATCGAGATTTGAAAGCGGTTCATCCATAAGAAAAACTGATGGCCTGCGAATAATTGCGCGCGCTAATGCAACACGCTGTCTCTGACCACCGGACAGTTCACGTGGGAAGCGTTCCAACAATTCGTCGAGCTGCACCTGTCTGGCGGCTTCCACAATAGCTGAGTCCATCTCCTGCTTTGAAACTTTGCGCACCTTGAGTGGAAACCCTATATTCTCAGCAACTGTTTTATGTGGATACAACGCATACGATTGAAACACCATTGATATGTTGCGATATTTAGGCAGCATATTGGTGACATCCTGATCTTCGATATAGACCCGCCCTGCTGATGGCGTCTCCAAACCAGACAGAATTCTAAGTGCGGTTGTCTTTCCGGAACCCGATGCACCGAGCAGCACCACGAACTCACCGGGTTCTACTTCCAGATCAAAGTCTTTGAGTACTTGAACCGAACCAAAGCTCTTTTCTATGTTTTCGAATCGAACAGATGTTTTTGGTAAATTGTCTGCCACGGGTTAACCCTTTATCGCGCCTGATAACACGCCTTTAGAAATGAACCGTGTTAGTAAAACAGCCATTATAATTACCGGAATGATCATCACCACAATCAGGGCGCACATTTCCCACCAGAATATGCCTTTCTCACCCGTATTCTTCGCTGCAACCATGATCGGCATAGTCTGAACCTTAACCGTCGCTAAAAAGACGGCGAAGAGGTATTCGTTCCAACTCAAAACCAGTATCAGCATCGTCGTGGCGGCAAGTCCCGGGCGAGTCAGCGGTAGCACAATCTCCCTGAAAATACCCATTCGTGTCGCTCCATCGAGCTGTGCAGACTCCTCCAGTTCAATCGGAAGACTGGCAAAAAAATCATGCATCAACCAAACAACGATCGGCATATTGGCAACCGCATAAAGCAGAATCAACGCTAAGTGAGTGTCGAGCAGTTTGACTGCCTGAAACATAACGTAGATTGGAATCACCACAACAATTGGTGGCAATATTCGTTGCGAAATAATCCAGAAAAGTATGTCGCCATTGCCAAGCTTCATCTTAAAGAAGCGTCCGAGCGCTCGCACCAGAAAAAAGAACATCGCAAGTGCAACCGTGCAGGATGCCCACCAGGGTATTTTGTAGTAGCTCGTGGCCAAAATAACGCCAACAATCAACAGCACGAACATCATGATATTGCCGAACTTTGGCGCGTACTGGATACGAGCTAATGCGTAAGCTGCCATTGACCCCACAATCACACAAAGTGCCGTTGCAAAAACACTGATCACGATTGAATTGGTGAACGCCAGATAGATCTTGCAGATTTGTGGTTCCATTGGCGTGATAGACACAAATGGGGAGAGGACAAACGCAACGGTGTTGTAAGCCAGTAAACCGAACTGACGCCCAATTGAGACAATGTTGCAATGTGGGTCTTCAGTAAATTGAACTCGCCATGCATCGAGTGTCGGTTGAAAGTCAATGAATGGAATATAGAACGGCCCTTGATTCACTGCCGCCTGATCTTTGAATGATGTAATAACGACCCAGTAAATTGGAAACAATACAACAACGGTCCAGAGGATCAGCAGCGAGTAGGCAACGATCTTCGCTGCAGGCGACATTTTTCCCACCGCCGGTGCTTCAAACAAACGTTGCATCAACGTTTTTCTAGACGCATCATAACGATAGCTGGTGTCATTCATCGGCTGGGCCTTCTGATTCGACCAAGAACCACATAGTTAAAGAACGATGCGCAGACCACCACGGTCAGTATGAGTAACAGATACGCTATCGCTGCTGACGAGCCAAGATCATTTGCACGCCATATATACATGGAATTCAGTGTCATCGATTCAGTAGCCGAGCCAGGACCACCACCAGTCATAATGTTGGGCAAATCGACAATCTTAAACGCTTCGATCATACGGATAAGTAAAACCGTAACAGCAACAGGAACGATTTGTGGCCAGGTAATTTCGCGAAAAATCTGAAAACTGGATGCACCGTCTACCTGCGCTGCCTCAACGTGATCGCGTGGAATATTTTCAAGCGCTGCAAGCATACAAATAAAAATAAACGGAATCCATTGCCACGAATCACCGATCATCATAACGAATCGTGCTGACCATGCATCCACAGACCATATCCAGTTTTCAAGACCGAACGCACCCAATAGTGGCTGAATGGGTCCCTTGGTTACGTCTGCCAACATACGCATAGCGTAGCCAATACCCAACGGCGTGATCATCAGTGGTATAAAAAAGACCACGCGGAAAAAATTTTTACCTGAAATGGGCTGTGAACACAGAAACGCCAACCCTATTCCAATAACAAACTGAATCGCGCAGCCAACGAACACATAAAAAAGTGTTGTATAGAGTGTGCCAATTGAATTGCCGGACAACAGTGACGCGCACAATATCCAGCTCAGAAAAATCCCCATTGCCGCAGAAATCGTGCGTCCGATCATGCCCACCCAGGTGGCCTTGCCAAATGATCGAACCCACCACCATAGAATGGCGATAACGATTATGGCAAACACAATCATGCCAATGATATGCACCGGCTCGGTACGGCCTAGAAAATGTACTTCAGCACTGCCAAAGAACTGTTTGGAAAAATTGCGAAATCCGACATACCGGAACTTCAAACCGTCAGGGGTAAACCTCACTCGACTGACAGCGAAGAACAATGAATAAATCGTAGGGAAGATGGCAAATATTAAAATAAGCGTGACGGCTGGTGCGATAAAGAACGTACCGCAATGCCGATCCACCCATTCACCAAAGCGGTCTCGTCTGCTTGCGCCAGCCAGAAGGGAATCTGACTGGCGCGCACTTTTATAAGATGGCATAGCCTCTTATCAATTCAATAACTTGATTCAGTCGTTAAAGACAACTATGAACCAAGCGCAAGGCCCTGAGCCTCAATCTGCTCATCGCGACCGAAGTCTTCGGTGATCTCTTCCCAACCCTCTTCAATGTTCTCGAGCGCCTCGTCCACTGAAATCTCACCAGCCAGATAGCGAGCGAGTTCTGTGTCTAGAACGACACCAGTGTATTGCTGAGCACCGGGAATCTTCATATCAGAAGCCATATTGAGATTATCAATTGCAGTATTGATGGCACCAAGGTAGTTTTCAGCCAGTTCCCTTGGCATACCTGCTTCAACCCAGAGATCGATATTTTTTAATTGCGACACTCTGTACGGGTTGTAGCCGGTCTCACCAATCGTCACATCAATTCCGGACTGTTCCGGCTGATTCATGTGCGATAGAAAAGCGTAAGCAGCAGCCTTTGTTTTTTCGTCAGCGCCCTTATTGACAGCACCAGCCCAGCCGCCGAAAGCGGCAAACGGGGCGTAGTTAATACCGTCAATTGAATGCGGTGCAGACTCGGCAGTAACCGGAACCAATTCACCGGATTCTCGATCAAGCACTTCAGTTGAACCGATGGCGGCGACCGCGTAAAGCTTGCCTTTAATCGATGTGGCATCGTCTGCCAGCTGCAATGTTCCTGGGTCTCCCCATTCAACCAGCAGACCACAACGGCCAGCTTTGAACAGCGCTCTTGTATCACCGATGTCCATGTTCAGCTCTTCAGGCGGTCCGTATTCACCAGTTGCTTTGTAGAGCTCGAATGCTTTCTTCCAACCGGCATTGTTAATCAGCGGCTTCATGGTTGAATTATCGAAATGAAAGCCTTGCGCGGTACCTTGAGTTTGTACAATCGGTGCTGCGAAAGTTTGCACAGCAAAATATGACTGGGCATTTCGCTTTTTAAAGATACACGAACCGTAGTCCGCCTCACCATCACCGTTCATGTCTTTGCCATGGATTTTCGATGCGACATCGAGGTAGTCTTCCCATGTCTTCGGTGCTTCGAGGCCGGCTTCCGAGAGTACGTCGGTTCTGTAGTACACCATCTGGAAGTCACCATCGACCATTAACAGTTTGGTTTTGCCGCCCACTTTTTGGCCAAACTCGCGAAAGTAAGGTGCAATATCATCCAACTTGATTTTGTCGTCTTTGGCAATGTAAGGGTCCAGGTCTTCAAGCAGTCCTGCGGCGTCAAGTTCCACACCCCAGCCAGCCGCAAACACACCAACGTCAATCGAGTTGGTTCCAGTCGCCCAGTCATTTTGAATTTTCGGGAAAATCTCAGCGAAAGGTACTTCTGTGACAACAATTTTTGCACCAGTCATCGCTTCAAAATCTTTACCACGTTCAATGAGTGGTCCTGCGATAACGTAGCCTGGGCGAGTGAGTACATTCACGGTAACGCCACTGAATTCCTGAGCATTTGCAATGCCGCCGAGCCCGATCGTACCGAGCAATGACGCCAAGAGAGTCTTACGTAAGGACATGTTCTTCCTCCAAGTTTTGTATTGTAATTCTGTGCCTTATCGAAATACTGACCCTAGAGACTAACCGGACTGCGCCCAAAATGCTACCGATTTGATTATAAATCCTTTTTTTGAGGCGTTGCGTTATACCAATGGACAAGGTAGGTTGCACAAAAACGTGCAGGCGAGAACAAAATGGAAACAGGACTAAGCACCCGCCCAATCCTGGTTACTGGTGCGACCGGTGGCATCGGTGCGGCAACGGTTAAGTTATTGGCGATAGAGGGCGCGGATGTTATTGCAGCAGGACGAAATCAGAAACGGTTAACAGAACTTGCTGATGAAACCGGCTGCAGAACCTTATCATTCGACTTGACATCAGAGGATGAGATCAAGTCTGCACTATCCGGGCTCGATCTTTACGGTGTAGTCAATTGTGGTGGCTGGGGTGGTGAGATAGCAACTCCAATGGACACTGATATCAGTGTTTTCGACAAAGTCATCGACATTAATGCGCGAGGCACGTTGTTGGTCATGAAATACGCATCGGAGACCATGATCAAATCTGCCAAGGGAGGCGCTATTGTCAACGTTTCAAGTCAGGCGTCACTGGTTGGTCTGGCTGGCCATGTTTCATACGCATCATCGAAGGGCGCTGTTGATGCAATGACGAGGGTATCGGCACTTGAACTGGGCAAACACAATATAAGAGTCAATGCGGTTAACCCGACAGTGGTTATGACGCCTATGTCAGAGTGGTACTGGGGACGAGACGATATTGGAGGTCCGCTGATAGAAACGATGCCGCTCCATAAGTGGGCTACTGAAAATGACTGCGCAGGACCGATTGTTTTTCTACTGTCAGATGCCGCCGCTATGATCACAGGCGTTTGTTTACCCATTGATGGTGGGTTTACTGCGGTTTAGTCAAGCCCTGCTTTAAGCTTGTCTTTGCATAAATTGTCTTTCAAACTTACACCTGCGGCTCTGCTCGTTTGACTCTGTCGATTTCCAGTTGACCCACCGCAGTTTCAAAAGCATTAACAGTCCGGTCTACATCCGAGAGTTTATCCAGGCCAAACAGGCCAATTCTGAAGGTTTTAAAGTTATCACCCTCACCGCACATAAGCGGTACGCCGGCAGCTATCTGCATACCCAGTTTGCCAAAAGCGCTACCATTATGAATTGCCGTGTTGTCTGTATAACTTACCACCACACCAGGTGCAAGAAAGCCTGCCGCGGCAACACTGACAAACCCGTTATCGATTAGCACGGCGCGAATCCTGTCACCCAGCAATTGCTGGCTTTGCATTGCGTTGGTTAAGCCGAAGTCGAGTGTCTCTTTCATAGCGTCTCTGGCGATACGCAAAGACTCTGTTGGCATGGTGGCATGATAGGCATGACCACCTGATTCATAGGCTTCCATAATCTGCAGCCATTTTTTCAAATCCATGGCAAAGCTGTTGCTGGTGGTTTCAGACACTTTCGCATGGGCGCGTTCGCTCAGCATAACAAGCCCGGCGCAAGGTGGGCCACTCCAGCCTTTTTGGGGGGCACTGATGATGACATCGACACCGGTGGCTTGCATGTCAACCCACATGCAACCTGATGCAATGCAATCGAGAACGAACAAGCCGCCAACCTTATGCGTTGCTTCACCGATCGCTTGAATGTAATCGGTTGATAACATCATCCCAGCGGATGTTTCGACATGGGGTGCAAATACAACAGCCGGCTTTTCCTGCAAGATTGCAGCTGTGACGTCTTCGATCGGCGGAGGCGAAAATGGCTGTGTATCTCCGGCTACCTCACGCTTTGCTTGCAGTACATTAACGGATGCAGCAAACCCACCCATTTCCAATATTTGCGACCAGCGGTAACTAAACCATCCATTCCTTATAACAAGGCAATTCTCTTTGTTGGCAAGCTGTCTGGCAACAGCTTCCATACCAAAGGATCCACTGCCAGGTACAACAACAGCTGCGTGGGCTTTATAGGTCTGTTTTAACATTGAAGCGATATCACGCATAACGTCCTGGAAATTTCCGGACATATGGTTAAGTGCGCGATCGGTATACACCACAGAATATTCAAGTAAGCCATTCGGGTCGACTTGATCGTGCATTGCTTTCATTTTCTGTCCCCGCCTGCTGTAATGGACCAAATCGAAACGACTTGTTGGTTCTAAGAAAGATTTATAGTATCAGTAGATGGTTTATCGCTGGGAAAGTTTCTTGTCAAAGCTTAGTCCTGCAGAGGCCAGTGCTTTGCGACCATGGTCAAAACATCATATTGGGCAACCACGGATGCGTCCTGGTTCACCACCGAACAATCCCATCGAACTTCTCCATATGACTCACTGACGCGCGGGTTTATCTGTTTACAGGTAAGAGCAACCTTCAGGCTGTCTCCAACATTCACCGGTGTAAGAAATCGTAAGCTATCCACGCCGAAGTTCGCCAGCACCGGACCGGGCTCGGGATCGACGAAAAGACCAGCCGCAAACGACACCACAAGATAGCCGTGGGCAACGCGACCATCAAAAAAAGGATTCGCTCGCGCCGCCTCATCGTCCATATGGGCGTAGAATTTGTCACCAGTGAAATCTGCGAAATGTTCAATATCCTCAAGAGTGACTTGACGCGATTGGGTCACAACGTGATCGCCGATCTGAAGTTCGCTTAACGATTTACGAAACGGATGTCGGTTATCGTCACGTACCGAACAGCCTTTTTGCCATTGCCCGGTGACCGCGCTGAGTATTGTAGGCGTTCCCTGTACGGCCGTTCGTTGCATGTAATGTTTGATGGCTCTGACACCGCCAAGTTCTTCGCCACCTCCTGCCCGACCAGGGCCACCGTGAATCAGCATTGGCAACGGAGATCCATGACCTGTGGAAGTTTTCGCTGACAACCGATTTCCAATCATGACTCTGCCATTGGCTGATGCAATGCCTCGCACCAGTTGTGCAGCATTTTTTTGATCGTGGGTGAACACACTTGACACAAGACTACCCTGACCCAGCTTAACCAGTTCGATTGCCTCGTCGACTGAACCGTACGGCATAATGGTAGCCACCGGTCCAAACGCTTCGAGTTCATGCACACGCTTTGCATCGGTTGCGTTCTCGCATAACATCAACACCGGATTCATGAAACCGCCAAGCTCGGCGTCGCCTGAGCTAAGATCCGGCTGATTGGTGTCACCAAAAATGATTCGTGCTTCTGCGACCAGTTCGTTCACACAATGCATCACATCGGTACGTTGCGCCAGACTGACCAACGGCCCCATACGTGTCTCTTTTAACGACGGGTCGCCTGGCTTGATCGATCGCAATTTTTCGATCAACGCATTTTGCAGCGCATCACAGTGCTGATTCGGTACCATGACGCGGCGAATGGCAGTGCACTTCTGTCCGGCTTTGACCGTCATCTCACGCACGACCTCACGGACAAACAATTCAAACTCTTTTGAATCAGGCCCGGCATCAGGCGCCAGTACCGCAGAATTCAAACTGTCTGCTTCCATGGTAAATCGAACCGAGTTTTTTATAATGGAAGAGCGCGCCCTGAGCTTTTGTCCAGTTGCAGCAGAACCTGTGAACGTGATGACATCCTGTCCGTCGACCAAATCCAAAAGGTCACCAATCGAACCTGAAACCAACTGCAAGCTACCCTCAGGCAAAATTTCCAGGTCGATGATATGACGTATCATCAAATGGGTTAGAAACGCTGTTTGACTGGCTGGTTTGATTATCGACGGCATGCCTGCCAGAAATGTGGGTGCAAATTTCTCCAGCATGCCCCAACACGGAAAGTTATAAGCATTAATATGAATCGCCACACCTTCTAGCGGTGTCAGGATATGCTGGGCGGAGAAGGTGTTGTCAGCTGATAATGGTTCAACCACTCCGTCCAGCCAAACGTCGTTGTTGGGTATCTCTTTTCGGGCCCTGGACGAGTAGTTCAACAAGGTGCCTATACCACCTTCAATATCTACCCAACTATCCGTTCGAGTTGCACCAGTGGCCGTTGAATATTCGTAGAATAATTCTTTCGACTCCATCAATGCCAAGCCGACTTTCTTCAGCATTAAAGCCCTTTCATGCAAGGTGTGCTGGCGAAGAGCCGGACCGCCAGTATTTCTGGCGTAACTGCGCATATCCGAAAAGTTGATACCAGCAGTATCAATTAACGTTAACGGATTACCGTTCACTGAATGCAACACCTGAACACCCGGTCCGCTGCCTTGCACCCACTCACCGCAACTGCGACTGGGCAGGACTTCTTCGGGGTTTAACTGCATGATGAATTTCCTGATTAATATTACTGCCGACGCAATTGCTCGACATAACGTAGCGTTGTGACTGCGTCAATATATTAAATCACGTACAGGAAATAATCGATATAAATCACATTGGCGGCTTACTCAGTCACCATCTGTATCTGGAGATATGCGAAGCAATTGGTTAGATCGTTAATATGATCTGTCGGGCGGGCCGAAGCTGGCCCGCCCGTTATACATTGAACGCCTATAGTTCGAGCCCAAGCGCCTTGATAGTAGACAGAGTTAGACCACCCTGCGCAAGATTTTCATCTTTCTGAAACTGCTCTAGTGCATTGAACATGTCTTGATCAATCACACCCGGGTTGGCTCCTGTCTCATAGCCTCTTTCACCCAAAGCCTTTTGAATTGAAGAGATCTTCTCATTACTCAGGTTGGTTTCACACAAAACCGGACGCCATTCCAGGCGCGCATCAGCAATCTTGACTGTTTTGGTGAACGATTGATTTACCGCCGGAACCGGAGTTTTACTGATTGTGGCGTTCGAAACCAATCTCTTGACAGGGATATCGTTAACCACAGCCGCCAATTCCTCAGACTCAAATCGCCCCGGAGTTTTCACCAGAGTTTGTTCAAAAGTTTTGATTACCGCAGGAGTTTCTTTTAAACAAACAACTTTTCCGGTGTGCTTACCCATTACATCGTCATCTCCAGGAGCACCCGCAGCCCAGCTATAAGCAGGCTGGGCAACCGTTTTAAAAGTTTCTACGGTTTCGTACGTAGCTGCAACAGGATTGCGAACTTCCTTGGCGTCTTCTTCGAGAACCGAAACATCAAACGACTTTACCGTTTGAGGTACTGGAATTAATGTCGCTGTGGCGTGTCGTTCAACGACCTTTTTAGGAAACTCTTTATATACTGCGGGTATTTCAACCCGACACATAATTTCGCCGGTCAGATTATCAATTTTTTGTACCAGACCTTCGCCTTTTTTCCATATAGATTTTGCCGGTTCAACCAGCACTTTTTCCTGCACGGTTTTATACGAAGCAGGCTTTGCCAGATATTTATTTGATTCGGGTCGAATCTGAACGTCAACTGTTGAAGCAGAATAGCTGGCTGGTATCACTTCGAGCGTTTCAGTAGCTTCGGAAATCAGTACTTGTTCTTGATTTTTTTCGATGGTGGCAGGTTTGTAGTGTTCATAAAAACATGTACCTGGCTCAACATCACCAAGCGCATGTCCGGCACCTTCAATCTCCGACAAATCACCTTTACTCGCAGCCATTGTGCTCTCAATACCACCACGTACCCAGTCGGTGCTTGCTTCAACAACAACAATGGATGTTTCAGCGGTTTCATATTCGGGTGCTATTGCAGTGATTACTGTTGATGCTTCTTTTACGACAATGGTTTCTTTTTCGTCAGCGAATTGGGCCGGTAAAACGACGATATTCTCCGATGCTTCGCTAACCAATGACTCGATTGTTTCAGTTTTATAACTTGGAGGAACAAGCACTTTCGCATAGCACTCACCTGCCTTGGCTTCGGGGAGTACATCGGTTTCAACATTCGCTGACACATGTGCAGGTACCAGCAAAGCTGTACCAAATGTTGTGGCAGAAAACATTGCATTGATAAGGTTTTTCTTTACAAACGGATTGTCCATGGGGGTCTCCTGACTTACTTTGATTCAAACGCAAACTCGCGTTTTTAGAACGCACTTCTTCGTTCGTACTAAAACAGCTACCACTGCGTGCTATGCACAAGACATATCACTTCACTTATTACTATATGCAAATTGCTATAAGCAAAATTTAGTGGAAATAACTGAATACAACTGGATATAACCGCTACTGACAGCCAGTTGACAAACGCAACTAACAGACCTATCGGTTACTTGATAGATAGCTTAAGGAGATGCTAACACTGGAAACCACATGGCTTTAGCCAAGCTTGCAAGCAAGTGTTAACGACTGCAAGCAACTGTAAACTTAGCTACGACCTGTTAAAGAAAATGAAACGACAAATTTTGAATCGTTATTATATTGCAGTATCACTACGGCGTATTAGTCCGAAGAAACCATTCGCTAACGATAAACATCCTGTTATATACATCATCGATTAACAGGGCTATAAAATCCGTCAGTTCCACTGCTACGCTGTGAGCAGGTCAGCTGATTGAACCTCGAATTTGACTCAACGTTTGTCGAGGGGTTATGCCTTCTTTCGATATAATCAATTCCAGCAACGCACCGGTTTCAGAATTCAGTGCACGCGTGAACGCAGCCGCGAATGCTTCGGTTTCATTGACGGTTTCTGCATGTAACCCGTATGCCTTCGCCAGTGTGACGAAATCCGGGTTAACAAGATCGGTTGCTGATACTCGATTAGGGTAGTGTTTCTCCTGGTGCATACGTATGGTGCCGTATGTACCATTATTTAGTACAAGCACAATAGGTCTTGCATTCGCCTGCATTGCAGTACCGAGTTCCTGGCAGTTCATTTGAAAGTCACCATCACCAGCAAAGCACAGAACCGTCGTGTCAGGCTCGACCAACTTGGCTGCAATCGCCGCTGGCAATCCGTAACCCATCGCACCACTTTGCGGTGCAAGCAATCTTTGATCGGCACCGAATTGCAAAAACTTGTTTGGCCAGGTGGTGAAATTTCCGGCACCGTTAGTGACTATCGCATCGTCTGGAAGTGTTTCTCTCAGGTATCTGCTTATCTCAACCATATCAACATTGCCTGGTTGAACAGGTGCGTCGAAACCATCAAGATACGTTTGTCTAGTACGGTCACGCCATTGTTGCCGCTCGCCCGGGATGTTCAAGTCTTTTAACGCAGCTGCCAGTTGATTAGGCCCTGCATGAATTGATAAGTCAGCCGCATAAATTTTTCCAAGCTCACGATCGGATGCATGCGCGTGAATTAATGTTGCTTGACAGTGCGGAACGTTTAACAAGGTATAGGCCGCTGTGGTCATTTCGCCAAAGCGAATACCGATAGCCAGAATCAAATCAGCTACACGAATAATTGCTTGCAATGCCGGCGCCATACCAACACCTGCCTCTCCGATATAACTATCACTGTGATTATCGAACAGACTGTGAAACCGAAAAGCCACTGCAACCGGCAGGTCGTTATTTTCTGCAAAGTGTTTTATTGCGATGCATCCTTCTGCATTCCATCCACCGCCGCCGATCAGAACCAGTGGTTTCTTTGCACTTTTAATGTTTGAGGCGAGTTCAGCAATGTCGGCAGTTGAAGGTGCCGGTTCTGAAATTCGCACTGCTTTGCACGGTTTAACATCAGTTTGACTGGTCAGCATGTTTTCCGGCAAGGCGACAACAACCGGACCTGGTCGCCCAGACAACGCCGTAGTCCAGGCCCTACTCATTAACTCAGGAATTCTGTCAACCTCATCTATTTCAACCACCCATTTTGCAATGCTTCCAAAATAGGCCTGATAGTCAATTTCCTGAAAGACTTCTCTGCCACGAACATCGGTGCCAACTTGACCAACGAACAATATCATCGGAGTCGAATTCTGCATTGCCGTGTGCACACCAATGGATGCGTTGGTTGCACCAGGGCCTCGGGTCACCATGCAGATACCCGGCTGGCCAGTCAATTTGCCATAGGCCTCAGCCATAAAGGCGGCACCACCTTCGTTGCGACACAACAGGAAGTTCAATGCACCTACAGTGTCATGCAGTGCATCAAGTACATCTAGGTAGCTTTCACCGGGAACACCGAAACACTGACTGGCGCCGAGGGATTGAAGACACTGGACCAGAAGATGGCCACCGCTTACTGGAGTTCTGCTCATCGGGATTTTTTTGGCGAGAGTGTGGGTCAATAATCGTTTACCAGTTTAACACCACCAATGTCAGACCAGTCTGCCGGTCTTATATATCTGATTTTTCCAAATTACACGGCATACGGAGTCAACGCATTGAGCTACTATTAGGGAACAGAATCCAGCGTCGGTTAGCCAGACCGGAACATTACACTCAGTCCAGCGGAGTAATAACGATTTCCATCTCACCCTCCGCACCGCTTGCGTCCACTCCCCCGACCCGTTCGAGCAACAGTCGACTTGGCGTGATTTTCATGCTGTGCGCAATGTTTGTTTTTGCCGCTGGTGATGCCCTTGCAAAGTTACTAACAGACTCCTTTCACCCAGTGCAAATTATTTGGTTCCGCCAATCTGGACTGCTTTTTGGTGTTCTTATCATTTTGTGTTTTCGAGGTCTGTCGGTACTAAAGTCAGAACAGCCTGCGTTGCAAATGTCACGCGGTGTACTGGTTGTGTTTTCCAGTCTGTTGTTCGTTTACGCTGTTCGCCATGTGCCATTGGCTGATGCCGTAGCAGCGAGTTTCGTCGCGCCGTTTTTCGTCACCATAATGGGTGCAGCAATACTAAAAGAGAAAGTTGGTATTCGTCGCTGGTCGGCGGTTGTTATCGGTTTCATCGGTGCGTTAATCATTGTTCGACCAGGCATGGGCGTTATTCATCCGGCAGTTTTACTCGTGGTGCTGGCCGCTGCACTGTTCGCGACCCGGCAAGTCATTGGTCGACTATTGGCCGATACAGACAAGACCATTACGACCATTGCATACACAGCTTTGGTTGCCAGCTTGCTTATTAGTTTGCCGCTGCCTTTCGTTTGGCAAATGCCTGCCTCTTTAAATGCCTGGGTATTACTTGCATCCATGGCCATCGTTGCTGCGGTGGGTGAAATCCTGGTTATCCGTGCACTGGAAATAGCCGAAGCCGCCGTAGTTGCACCAATTCACTACACGATCATTGTCTGGGCAACGATCTATGGCTTTTTTCTATTTAACCAATTGCCAGACTATTGGACGCTGGTTGGTACGGCTATTATTGTTTTTGCCGGCGTTTACACATTAAAACGCGGGCGATTACGCAAACAGACCCAGCCGACTAACACTGATACATAAAATCGCATAGTCGCGTCCAAACAGTATGTCTCATCATTCACAGCCCGAGAATTAATCTAAGTTAGGAATCATCGCAAAACCACCCACAACGAATCAAAAACGTGAAACGCGCTGAGGTTATGTGAAATTAACGATAATTAGCTCACCTCCATGCATATTTATCACATTGATGGGTCTATAATCACTGGGCTGCCACTTCCCGGTTATCCCATTGTCTGCTGATCTATCAAAATTTACCGAGCTCGGCTTATTGCCTGCTCTACTCGATGCTATTGCTGATACCGGCTATACCGACCCGACTCCGATCCAATCGCAGGCTATTCCATTGGTTCTCGCTGGAGGGGATTTATTGGCTGCGGCTCAGACCGGCACTGGCAAAACAGCAGGCTTCACATTGCCACTGCTTCAACGATTGAGTGAAATACACAATACGCGAGTAACACCGGGTAAACCACGATGCCTGATCATTACACCAACTCGTGAATTAGCTGCGCAGATCGCCGATTCGGTACAGACTTATGGCAAACACTTGCCGTTAAAAAGCTTTGTCGTATTTGGTGGTGTGAATATCAATCCGCAACGTATGGCGTTAAGAAAGCCAGTTGATATTCTGATTGCAACACCAGGACGCTTACTTGATCTGGTAGGGCAGAACATTGTCGATCTATCGAAAATCGATATTCTGGTTCTGGATGAAGCCGACCGTATGCTCGATATGGGATTCATTCACGATATTAAAAAAATACTACGCCTGTTACCAAAAAAGCGACAATCCTTATTATTCTCGGCAACGTTTTCAAATGACATTAGAAAGCTTGCTCATAGCTTATTGAATAAACCGGGCGAAGTTTCCGTTACACCACGCAATACGGCTTCTGAACTGGTTGAACAAACAGTTCATCTGGTAGATAAAAGTCGAAAGCGCCAATTACTGAGTCAATTGATTACAGATAACAATTGGTCTCAGGTGCTCGTGTTCACCAAAACAAAACACGGCGCTAACCGTTTAGCAGAGCAACTGGGAAAAGATGGTATCCAGGCACTCGCGATACACGGTAATAAAAGCCAGGCAGCGCGTACAAAAGCATTAGCACAATTCAAAGATGGTTCACTACAAGTATTGGTTGCCACTGATATTGCAGCCCGTGGTATTGATATCGACCATCTACCAAATGTGGTCAATTACGAATTGCCGCATGTCTCCGAAGATTACGTCCATCGCATCGGACGAACCGGAAGAGCTGGCAGCAATGGTCAGGCAGTGTCGCTGGTTAACATTGATGAGTTGAAGCTGTTAAAAGGCATAGAGAAACTCATTGGGCGTACTATTCCACGAGTTGATGTTGAAGGCTTTACCGGTCATACGGAGGCACCAGGGTCGACCATAGTCGAGCGCAAGCCTAGAGCGCCAAGAAAAAGATCCGGAAATCAACGATCTGAAAATCAAAGACCTGGAAATCAGAAATCCGGAAATCAGAGACCTGGAAACCAAAGGCCTGGAAACCGACGACGCAAGGCGTCATAACATTCGCTTATCGTTGCCTACCCGGGATATCGCGATACCGGTCAATATAATAAACAGTGCAATCCATGCCTTGGCCGGAAGCACTTCATTAAGAAACAACCAGCCCATAAACACACCTGCCAAAGGCACCATAAAATTGATCTGACTCAGAAACGATGCGCCAGAGCGATCGATAATGTTCAGGATAATAAGTGTAGCGAGCGCAGTCGGCCCCACCGCAAGTGCAACAATAGCGACAAGTGATCTCACTCCCGGCGGCGATGTCCACGGAACTTCCAACCATAGTGTGAAAGGCAAAAGCATGATGGTTGCCACCAACATCAATGCGGTCATCATTGGTAAACGTGCAACACCGGTTAGTTGTTTTGTCACTATGGCATTAACTGCGTAGCAACAAGCTGCCAGTGCAATAGCATATTGACGAAGCATGTTATCACCAAGACTGCCTAGCTCGTCCCAACCCATTAGCACGACAACGCCAAGCAAACCGCATATGACACCGACTAGCTTGTAGCGATTCATTTTTTCATCAGCGGTAGTCAAATGTGCCAGCAAAACGGTGATCAATGGCATAACTGCCATCAGTATTGCGGTTAACCCTGCGTCAACTTTGACTTGCCCCCATGAGATCAACGCAAATGGAAAAGCGTTGCCGAAGAATGCTGCAGCAATGATGAACAACCAGATGCGCCCTTTGGCAGGTAAATGTTGCCGCTTGATTAGCATAAGTGCATATAACAAAACAGCGGCCAGCATTAAACGCGAAGTCGCCACTGTCAACGGTGCTATTTCACTGACTGCCAGATTGGTGAAGATAAAGCTTGCACCAAAAATAATTGCCAATCCTGTTAGCAGAAGATAATCAGCCAACCCTGGCTTCACATGCTTCACGAGAGTGTTATGCGCTTATACCGATTGAATCCATTGCGTCAAGGATACTTTGGCGCAGTGTTGCAACGATAAAGTCAACATCGTCTCTGGTGATAATCAACGGTGGCGACATTACATTGAGATTGCCGATAGGCCTGACTAATAAACCTTTTGCATCAGCGATATCCGAAATGACCTTACCGATATCCAGATCGTCGCCGAAGTCTTCACGCGTTTCTTTGTTTGCAACAAATTCAACACACTGCATTAAACGATGACCTCGCACTTCTCCGACTATGGGTAATTCAAGTAAGGATTTAAGCTGTTCACCAAAATAGTCTCCAACATCCGCCGCATTGGCAAAAATATTCTCACGTTCCATTATTTCGATATTTTTCAATGCAGCTGCACAACACACCGGATGGCCCGAATAGGTATACCCTTGCGCAAAATAGCGACCCTTCCCCGTTTCGCTAATCACTTTATGAATTCGGTCTGAATAAAGTGTTGCACCAAGCGGAAGGTAACCGGAGCTCAGACCTTTTGCACAGGTTATAATATCCGGCTGAAAACCAAATACCTCTTTTGATACAAACCAGTGACCAAGACGTCCGAACGCCGTGACCACTTCATCGGATACATACAACACATCATATTTCTGACAAACTTCATGTGTTCTTTGATGATAACCGGCCGGTGGGACAATCACACCTCCAGCCCCCATTATTGGCTCGGCAAAAAAAGCGGCTACTTTATCTGCACCAATCTCTAGAATTTTCTGTTCGAGCTCATCAACCAGAAAGTCCAGAAATTCCGCTTCGTCTTTATACCCGTTAGATCTGTAAAAATTAGGGCTGGATATGTGATGAATAGTGTCTCGCTTATAGTCGAACTCGGGAGGGTGATCGGCTTTTTTACCACCGATGGACATGGCCACGTAAGTGCTTCCGTGATATGAACCATCACGCGCAATGACATGTTTTTTGTCGTGCAGACCACGGCAGTTCTGATAATACTGAATCAGCCGATAGGCTGAATCAATCGCTGTTGATCCACCACAGCTGTATAAAACATGGCTCAGGTCACCCGGCGCCAACTCGGCTAGTTTTGCCGCCAGCTGCGCCGCCGGAGTTGTTGTGATATCCACAAACGGACTGGCATAAGCCAGCTTTTTTACTTGTTCGGCAATCGCTTCCGCCATCTCTTCCCTGCCCTGACCAATGTTCGTGCACCACAACCCTCCAATGGAATCAAGATAACGGTTACCTTTAATATCGAACACATAAGCACCCTCACCTTTCTCCATGATCAACGAACCCTCTTCAGGGAACGTATCGAACATTTGCCACGGGTGTGTGAAATGGTCCTGATCTTTTTGCCAGATGTCTTTGGCAAAGTTATCGCCTGTTTGATCAGTGGAGGTCATGGGAGATCTCTTGTCGGTTTATGCTTAAAATAATCAGTGCCTCAACGTTTAAATCGGCTCGCGTGCGCACACAGCATTTCATAAAGTATGTTGGCACCAAGGACAGCAGTATTTCCACTGGTATCGTATGGCGGCGATACTTCCACCAAATCTGCGCCGATGATATTCAATCCGTGTGCTCCACGCACAATTTCCAGACCTTGATGCGATGTCAGTCCACCGGGCTCTGCAGTGCCGGTTCCAGGCGCGTATGCCGGGTCGAAAGAATCGATATCAAATGATATATAAACCGGGTGATCCTGCATTTGCTCACGAACTTCCTTCATTAATGGCGCTAAAGACTGGTACCAGATATCTTCAGCTTGCACCACACGAAAGCCTTGTTGTCTTGACCAATCAAAATCATCAAGCTCATAACCGGTTGCACGCAAGCCAATCTGAATGACTTTCTCGGGGTTAACCAGGTTTTCCTCAACCATACGACGAAACGGTGTGCCGTGAGCAATTTTCTCACCAAACATGTGTTCGTTGATATCTGCGTGAGCATCAATATGCAGTACCCCGACAGGGCCATGTTTTTTTGCCATAGAACGAATGATTGGCAACACCAGCGTGTGATCACCGCCCAGAGTGAACGGCACGGCGTTGTGACTATTTATATCATCGTAGAATGATTCAATAATGGCGACACTTTTCTGAAGGTTAAATGTATTAATCGGTACATCGCCAATGTCAGCCACCTGCAAATGATCAAACGGAGACAATTGCATTTTCATGTTGTACGGACGAATCATCGCTGATTCCTGCCGAATCTGTCTGGGCCCAAATCGCGTTCCTGATCGGTGCGATGTGCCGATATCAAGACCAATTCCAACGAAACACGCATCCAATCCTTTGGCAGTAGCTTGCGAAGGCAGGCGCATCATGGTTCCCGGCCCTGAGAACCGGGGCATTTCGTTCCCACCCAGTGGTTGATTCAGATTCATATCGTCACACTCATTGATTTAATGAACACACTTCGGTGCAAGCCTGTCTCGCAGCAAAGATCACCCGAATATGAATTATCACACACAATGACAATCGCGCTCGTTCGGAAAACGGCACAAAGTGGCGGAATTCAGGATAAACGCTTGTATAACGGGTAGATATTCAACTGATAAATGCGCGCCTAAACTACCGTATATGAGCAGAAAACCCGTTTAAAACATTGACCGTGTTCTGCCCTACCTCTTCAACAGCATAACCACCTTCCATCACCATCAGCGTTGGCGTATCGAGCTCTGCCAAATGTTCACCGATGGTGGTGAAATCATCAGATTTCAATTTGAAGAAGCTGATTGGGTCATGTTCAAAGGTATCGACACCAAGCGATACCACCACTGCATCTGGTGAGTAGTCACGTATTCTTTTGCACGCATCAAGCAAAGCAAGATTCCAGGTTTGGAAAGTGGTTTTAGCAGGCATGGGGTAATTGATATTGAACCCGTCTCCATCTCCCTGGCCCGTCTCGTCTGCATAGCCAAGAAAGTGCGGGAACGCCGCTGCTGGTTCACCGTGCAGGGACAGAAACAACACATCATTTCTGTTGTAGAAAATATCTTGAGTGCCATTACCATGATGGAAGTCGATATCAAGAACGGCAACCCGGTCGGCACCGTCACGCAAAAAACCTTCAGCAGCAATTGCGGCGTTGTTTAAAAAACAATACCCACCATATAAATCTGAAGCAGCATGATGTCCCGGTGGTCGACAAAGTGCAAAGACTTCCTTGACTCCGGAACTAACCAGCTTTTGTGCAGTATGCGCGCACGCCGCACTGCTTTGTGCTGCGACCCAAGTACCTGAGGTTATCGCCGTTTCGATAGCCATTGCGTAATAACCCATTTTGCCATCGATATAGTCCGGTTCACGCTGCTGCATTCGCCGAGCGGGAAACACCGTGGGTATGGCTTCACCTTCGAAACCTTCAGCCTCCCACAAATCCCAAGCGGAACTTAGAAACTCTATATAGGATTTCTTGTGCACTTGCGCGACGATATCCAAATCAAGTTCACCAGGTTGCATGAGTGCGGTATGTCCGTTGTGCAGTAGTGCAGCTTTGATAAAATCCCAACGTTCAGGACATTCAAATGGTCGGACCAATTCGCCGCCCGATAATTCTCCTTTTGGAAAATGTAATCGGTGAGACTCGGATAAAACAGTTTTAAACATGTCGATTTGTTGGTTTTCTTCGCAGACGCTTAAGCAGTCACGCCAAACTCTTTCCTGTACCGTTCAATAGCAGCAATGGTTTCTGTGTGTTCAGGTGTTTCTGAAAGGTATTCAAGCAGTGTGGAAAGCGTTGCAATGGTAACCACACTCACACTATGGTCTTGTTCAATCTCCTGAATAGCCGATTTTTCATGTTTGCCTTTTTCCTGTCGATCAATGCTAACGCAAACAGCCGCCAGGGAGGCTTTCGATGACTCTATCAACTGAAGGCTTTCTCGAATGGCGGTACCCGCAGTTATAACATCGTCGATAATTAATACCCGCCCGTTCAGTTCAGCACCGACCAATGCGCCGCCCTCGCCGTGCTTTTTTGCTTCTTTACGATTGAACACCCATGGCTTGTCCACATTGTGCTTTTCATTTAGCGCGATAGACACCGCACTGACCAGGGGAATACCTTTATACGCCGGACCAAACAAGGTATCGAATTCAATGCCAGACGCAACGATTGCATCAGCATAGAATTCACCCAGTTTTGCAAGGCGCCGACCAGTATTGAACAAGCCTGCGTTGAAAAAATAGGGACTGATTCGACCGGATTTAAGGGTAAATTCACCAAAGCGTAATACCTCAGAATCGATCGAGAATTGAATAAAGTCGCGCTGATATTGCTGCATATTTCTGTCCCACTTGCTGGTATGCAATTATTACATATGAACGAAGAATCGGTACGCAACACAAATGCCTTGGTCAATTTTTGATAGCCTGTAGATTCAAACCCTGAATCACACTAACGGAGGAACACCGCCGTGAAGCGCATATTAATACCCCGGACTCTACTGCTTAGCTGCACATTATTGTTTCTCAACCACCCAACTCATTTAGCAGCCTCAGATAATCCAACATTTACAGAGCCTTCGGAAAAACGGGATTTGGTCGTGACCCAAGTCGTATCAGGTCTGGACCATCCCTGGTCTATCGCTTTTATTTCAGCAACAGACTGGTTAGTGACCGAGCGCTCCGGCCAACTACGCCGCATCATTGATGGCAAGCTGCTTAGTGAACCTGTTTCTGGATTACCCAAAATTGAGCAGAACGGCCAAGGTGGTTTATTGGATGTTGTACCGCATCCGGAATTTGATTCGAATCAATGGGTTTATCTTTCGTATTCTGCAAAAGGTAAATCAGGTTATGGAACGGAAGTTTTACGTGGAAAATTAACTGACAATCGGCTTGAAAACGTCGAGGTTATTTTCACAGCCTTACCTAAATCTCGTGGCGGCCGTCACTTCGGCTCAAGGCTGGTTTTCGATGATCAGGGATTTTTATTTATCTCACTGGGCGATCGAGGCAAGAAAGAAAGCAGTCAGCAAACAAAGAAACATCCAGGCTCAATCATTCGATTGAACGACGACGGCAGTGTGCCGGAAACAAACCCGTTCGTTAAGAAAGCGGATGTGTTACCAGAGATTTATAGCATTGGTCATCGAAATGTTCAGGGCATGACATACGACAGCACCAACAAGGTGCTTTGGGCTCATGAACACGGCCCACAAGGTGGGGACGAACTGAATCAGGTGATTGCCGGACAAAACTATGGTTGGCCGGTCATTACCTATGGCGTTAATTACGGGCTTGGTACAAAAATTGGCGAGGGCACAGAAAAAGAAGGTATGGCCCAACCAATAACCTACTGGGACCCTTCCATTGCACCATCGGGTCTCGCAATAATCGACAGCCCGGCTTTTCCACAGTGGCAGGGTAATCTATTGGTTGGCGCTCTTAAATTTCAATTGCTGGCTCGGCTTGAGCTGGTCGACGGCAAGGTGACGCATGAGGAACGTATTCTCGAAGGCAAGCTTGGTCGTATTCGCGATGTGCGCCAGGGTCCGGACGGTGCAATCTATTTGTTGACCGACTCTGGCAATGGTTCGTTATATCGTGTGGACTAGTGAAGTCGATTGATCGTGAATAAACCGCACGCATTACTCGTGTATGCGCGTAACAACCGTAAAAAAAAACTCTTAACCCGTTCAATCTGAAAAAGATTAACCGGGTTAAGAGCCAGGTAAATAGACCCAAGTAAGCAACAATGGGCGAATCGATAATTACTTATCCGCTAAAACTACGGTGGCAAAATCCGCACCTTCAATCACGCGAATATTCAGCACTGTATTATTTTGTGAATCCAGCTCGACAATGCTGACGCCAGTCTCAAACCAGCCGCTTGCGTCGCCGGTATTCGCGCCGTCAATAGCACTGTAGCGCTTAGCCGCAAGAAAAGCAGAATTGCCCGTGCTGCTGCGCGCGAATCGTACACCTGAACCATCGACACCATGGGCAACAGAACCAGGTTGGTCCGCAAATGGGTTAGCAGTTGATGCCAGCGATCCATCAACGTTGAAGACTTCAGAAGTAAATCTTGCACAATCCAGACAGTTATCCGTATTGCTGACCATCATGAGCCGATTAGCACCGATCACCTCAAGCACGCTAACTGTTCTGTCAGTGTTTAAACTGTAAGACCACTGGGACTCACCGGATTCAATATTACGCGCTAACAATCGATCATCCCTTTCACTGTGGCAGTACACAATGTTGGTCGCCGATTGAGCCAGCGAACAATCCGATGGCAACAATTGTTGGGTGGCCCCCGGTAAGGAATTCCACAATGCGCTGCCATAGCGCACCGATTCAGCAGGCTGACCAAAGGAGGCTACAGATGAACCGTCAGCGCTATGAGTGGTAAGAGAAATACTATAACCATCGCCTTCCGAACCATTAACATCTTGTGCTTTTAGTGTAAAACGATAGGTGCTACCGGCTGACAGACCATCAATGTAATAACTCAAAGCGTCTGTGTTGGTAATCAGTTGGTCATCCTGATAAAGATTATAAGTAAATGCCGCGGCATCAGCATGTGTGCTGCGATCCCAACGCAGCTCAACTGCACTTTGTGAATAAACTTCGCCTCTTAGTTGAACCGGCGACACAGAAGCATTGGCTGCAACCTGATTGCCTGTTGCTCCGGATGTGCTTTGTGTTGATATTGACGTCGACTGTTGCGCTACAACCTGTCCGTTCTCGAGCACAGTTAGCTGATATTCGTACTGGCTTCCGGGACTTAACGCATCATCAAAATAGCTCAATGCCGAACCACTGAATGCCAACTCACTATTTTTTAACAGCTCAAATTGAAAACGCGACATGTCACCCTCAACTGACCAGAACAATTCACCCGCCGTAGACGAGTAAACCACGCCGTTCAGGTTAGTCAATATAGAGTTGGAACCGGCCTCACCATTAGAACTTGTTGCGCCGCCAACAACGACATCAACCGTGTTTGAACGTGCCCATGTCTCCCAGCCCTGATCATTGGTTGCAACAATAAAGTAACTACCCGCACTCGGCGCGTTCCATTCAGTTGAAGTACCTGAAATAGACTCAAGCCATTGCCCATCCTGGTTGTGAACGTTAATTGCGCGAGCATTAACAGCGTTCCAGCTGAGTGTATTTCCATTGACGGTGACAACGGGTGTTTGCGCTTGCCGTTCAGCTTCTGCTTGTGCCTCAACTTCTGCTCGTGCCTCGGCTTCCGCTTGTGCTTCCGCTTGTGCTGCGGCTTCTGCCTCGGCTTGTGCCTTAGCATCTGCTTCAGCTTGTGCCTTAGCATCTGCTTCGGCTTGTGCCTTAGCATCTGCTTCGGCTTTCGCTTTGGCTGCGGCTTCTGCCTCAGCTTTCGCTTTGGCTTCAGCTTCAGCCTTTGCTTTGGCCTCAGCCTCAGCTTTTGCCTTGGCTTCTTCTTCAGCCTGCGTATCTGAATCGTCGTTTTGTGGTGGTTGGCTTCCGCCTACCGTTGAAGACGCCGGGTAGCCGTCGAACTTACTCTGTGAGTAACTGATGTCAGCGTAGCGGAACAGCACCATACGATCGATGGCATGGCCGTGAGATCGACCAGAGATCTCCATAACGTGGTCGCCCTTGCTGAAGTACTGCCGAACAGACTTGCCAACGTGATCAACGGTCTTGGCAGACCAGGACCATTGATTGGCCTGGTTCTGGAAGACCTTGGTCCAGCCGTTCAATCCGTGCTGACCATTAATGTTTTTGCCAGTGGGAAATCGCACCCAACTGTCGTTCGCTTCGGTCGCGTTGTTTCCGTGGCCAATATACGAACGCCAGCGCAACTCGTAGTTGCCAGCTTGTTGAATACGAAACGTGTATCGAATTGTGTCTCGACCAGCGGCACTACCGGCGAACAGATCAGGCCCGTTCCAGATCAGATAGGACCCTCCTTTGGCACCACCAATTTTCGACTGGCGCGACCATTGCCCGGTAGCGGAAGACGATTCTGCTTCAATAACCACTTTACCGCCAGACTCTAGAAACGTGGCTGCTTGAGCGGATGAGAAAGAAACGAAAACCAAAATGAAACAGTTAAAAAACAGCGAGATGCGAGCAAACATGATGAAATTATCTGAACTTTATTAGTGTGTTTATAAACGCCGAGGCATGCACTGAACGAAGCTGAAGCCGGGCAAGGCGTCAATATACTAACGCCATTTGCGCAATAAATCACCGATTTTCATTTCAAAGTATAAAGATCCAGAAATCACATTCGTCGTGTCCCTACTCAAACTGTTTCAATAACTCTGCTTCGGTCATTCGCTTCCGCTCGGCTTCATCGGCAAATCGATACCAATGTGGCGCATGATCAACAAAGACCTCATGATCAAATTGAAATTTGCTCTGATCGGAAACAGCACCTGCTGAAAAAATGTACTGACCATCGGGTAACCCTTTACGAGGTAACAACCGGTAAAAAAGATTGGAACCGCATTGATTGCAAAAACCCCGTTCAGCCCAATCGGAAGATGAATACCGTCCGATGTTCTCTTTACCCGTCAGCGTTACCGGGCCGACGGCATTAACAGACATGAATGGACCTGCACTCCATTGCCTGCACATGCCACAGTGACAAGCGCCCAATCCCGTTTCTACTGATGCTGCAAACGTGACTTTCCCACATAAGCAAGCGCCGCTAACCTCGGTTAATTCTGTATCGCTCATTCGATCGTTTCCCCTGACGCCTGTTCCGCGTTTTATGAATTGACTCGATCTATACTATCCACTATTACACTGTAAAAGAAGATTCAATCTATCAATGGCACATTCAGACAGGCCCGATCCAGAGGCAGTTGTATTAGAAAACGGCAACAAAGCAGCCACGGTTGAAGATGTTCTAAATGCGCTTGATCAAATGGGTATTGAACATGAAACACAGGTTCACGAACCGCTGTTCACCGTTGAACAATCTCAGCAAGTCGTTTTTGACAAGCCCGGAGCGCACACAAAAAATCTTTTCCTGCGTAATAAGAAAGGTCGCATGTTTCTTATGGTTGTAGAGCAGGATCGCACGGTCGACTTGAAAGGACTGCGCGACAAACTGCAACTAACCGGCGGACAATTCGCATTTGCCAGCACAGAGAGATTGGGTAAATATTTGGGTGTTGTACCAGGGTCGGTCTCCCCACTGGCACTGATTAACGATCACGCACGCATGGTAACGCTTTATATTGAAAACACGCTTTTAAAGCACGAATGGATATATCTGCACCCGTGCCGCAACACGCACAGCACGCGTTTACGCTGCGACGACCTGGTTAAACTGCTGAACTTATGGGAACACACACCAAACGTGCTGGAGTTTTAGGCGCTAGCGTAACCAGTACAATCAAGACAAAATGTCGTCCTTGCCGGTGCCATTTGCACACCAATTAGATGCCTCAATGCTCTATTCAGGGGATACTCAAAAGTGTTCGTTCGCACTACTCTCAGAAGAGCACGGAAGTGTACTAATATCAGGTCTGTCCGGGGTGAATAACTGACAGATTAATGGAACACGCACAGGGGAAGAGTTATGAGTGAGTATCCACTCGGATGCAGTTTAAAAATTCCTGATGAACGCAGAAAGCGACTGAAAAAAAAGCGAAAGAAACGACTCACCAACTTAATTGCAACTGACAGCCGAACCAGAGCGACCTTCGCAAAAGGTTATCTTTTTGAACCTGGAAGAGTATTAACGGTTGCATTCAAAGGTGGTGACTACGATTTGCATAAAGACATTGCGCGCTGGGCAAAGACATGGGAAAAATACGCCTATATAAAGTTTGACTTTGGCCACGACAAAGAAAAGCAACAATTTAGACGCTGGTCTCGTCGGAACAAAAAAAAGAAAGCCGATATACGCATATCTTTCGAGTCCACGAAAGAGAATTCCGGTTACTGGTCTGCCATTGGTAACGATATTGATTGGGAGGCAGATGGTGAACCATTTTACCCGGCCAATATCCCAACCATGAATTTCGAAAACCTTCGTAGCCGGAAGAAAAGTAAACAACGCGCGTTTGTGTTGCATGAGTTCGGACACGCAATTGGTTTTTTACATGAGCACCAATCGCCATCAGGTGGTTGCGATAAAGAATTTCGCTGGAAAGACGAAAAAGGCTACATTCCAACGTTCAGTAAAAAAGACGGATTCATAAGAGACAAGAACGGTTTGTCTCCCGGAATCTTTACCGTCATGGAGAACGAGCCGTATTTATGGACCACTCAGCAAATACGAGACAACATGCTGATGTTCAAGCGAGACTATGCGTTTGACAGAACCAAGTTCGATCCAAAGTCCATCATGAAGTACTACTACGAACCCTGGATGTATACCAAAGGCAAAAAAAGTAGTTGCTATTCTGATCAGGAAAACACAACACTTTCAGAGCTGGATAAAAAAGCGGCACGGTTGGCCTACCCGTTTCCAAAGAAAAAGAAACGCCGATCACGTCGCTAATAGCTTTATGCGACTAGTTGGCCGTTGATTCCATCTGCTTATTGTACTGACTGTTTCCAACTGTCAAATCAGCGTAATGTGGGAATTGTTGACACATTTCACTGTAGCAAGACCGATGTGAGCGCAGCATTGTTGATAAGATCATTGTCTGAAACACATCGGGCAATTTACAAATGACAAATCACAATAACGCAAGTCGGTCTTTGAAAAACGGCATTAAATGTCTTAGAGATTTTTCATCGACTTTATTGCTGATTTTGACATTGGCAATATCGCACCCAGTCAGCGCAGATGAACTCCCAAAGGTCACTGGTACCAGTTTTGATGGCACCA
Organism: uncultured Granulosicoccaceae bacterium; assembly: GCA_937981955.1. Classification (GTDB taxonomy): domain Bacteria; phylum Pseudomonadota; class Gammaproteobacteria; order Granulosicoccales; family Granulosicoccaceae; genus Granulosicoccus. Next base: position 92,265 of record CALJNA010000048.1, on the reverse strand, counting down.
CAATTATCTGGCAAGCGCTAGACGGCGCAATTGGATACAACATCTATTATCAGGGTCGCTACCTTGCAACCGTTGTAGGTACAACCGAGTTTGCACCTGATGCAAATGGCCTGTATACCATTGCCGCGTTCGATGGGAATGGGAATTTCAGTCCTCTGCAACGATTTAATCCAGACGGTTCCCCGGCAAGCAATTTTACTAATGTTGAATCAGTTAACCCGATATTACCACCACCTCAAAATGCATTCGGTGTGGTTTTCTCAACCACTGCCGGAGAAATTTACTGGGATAAGGACTCATCGCGCAATCTTATCTATCATGTCAGCGTGAATGGTAAATTTGCTGGCGCCACCGAAGGAAACAGCTTCTGGCTTGACTCACTAATCCCTGAACAAGAAAACCTGATCAAAGTGAACGCCAACACTGTGAGCGGATCCACATCCGATACGGTCAATTTAATCTTCGATACAACAGGCAATGTTTATCCGATTGAAGCAGCAGATACTGAGCTTCCGCCATCGACCATGGCGCTTGAATCACCCAAAGACGTCTTTCTTGAACGATACGCATCAACAATAGCGGAGCTGTTCTGGTCCAGAGAAACCCTCGGCATTGGCATCTCAACCGAAGTCTACCGTGACGATGTGCTACTCGGGATTACGCCCGGAAACAGCTTTTATGATGATAACCGGACCGCCAATGTTCGCCACACTTATGAATTGGTCACAGTCAATGAAAATGATGATCGTTCCGATTCAACATACATTAACCCAACGGCGTTCGACGACACAGATGCACTAACTATTGCCAATACATTCATTGAGAGTATCGCCGAAGCAGCTACTGCCAATCCACACGCTCAATGGTTCCCGTTTTTTCAATTAATCGGATTCGGTGATTTGCCAGCTGACTTCGTGGAAGTCTCAACAGAAACCATTAACAACGATGGCGTGGTGGTGACAACAACCGACTACGACTGTGGGTCTGGAACACTAACCGCAGTCCGCACAACTGGTTTCGTTTCAACCAGTGACCTGCGATTCGAAGGCTGTGGGGCAGCGCCCGCTCTGCTATATGGCAACGTCAGTATTTTTTCTGAAGGCGGCCTGTTAACCACTGTCAACTACGGCAATGTTGAGATTTACGCTGAAGAGGTCATCGCTATGGATGGCGAGGTGTCGATGCGCCGCGCACGAGGCACTGATGCCCGATCAATCGACTACAACAATTTTGACTACTATGTCTTCGGAGACTTTTTCGATGAAGAATTTACGGACACCAGTGTGATACTAAATCAACGCGTTGCCTTTGCAGCTGATAATGCATCTGCTCCCAGCACGTTTAGTACAACAATGACTGTTAATGCACCCTGGACCAACGGCTTCCCCATCGAAGTATCGACAGTTGAACCTTTCCTGGCAAACGATACCAGCGGTGGCAATTACTTCAGCGGCTCGCTTATAGCCGAGGCAGCCAATGGCGAACGTGTCGTTCTAACTGCAGACACCGGCGACAGCTCAACCTGGAATGTGCAAGTGATTACCACTGACGCAACTGACAGCGTGAACGGCGTGTGGGATGAGGATAACAAGTTGCCTTGTATTGTATTGGATGGCAATTGCAACTGAACACCACCGGTTTACCGTTAACTTAAAACGGTAAATCGTCGCGGCTTAGGGCTCAGTTCAATACACGAATCGGGCGCCCATTCTGCCATGCTGCAATGGCATCGACAGTCTGGCCATAAAAAATCTGCCAGGTTTGTTCTGTTACATAACCCAAATGCGGTGACAGTAACAAACGCCCTGACTCTGTCAGTTCCTTATCACGAAGTGGATGGTTCATCGGCAACGGCTCAATACCATAGACATCAATTCCGGCCTTCCAGGGCTTGCCCTGTTTAAGACCATCAAGCAAGGCTTGCTCATCGGCTATGGGACCTCGCGATGTATTGATAAACAAAGCTCGTTCGCGCATGGCCGCGAACGCAGCTTTATCGATGAGGCCTTCGCTACGTTCAGATAACACCATATGAACCGACACCACATCCGAGGCTGACATGAGCGCCGCAAGCGTCGGCTGTTTAACTACATCAAGCTCCTTGCATCGTTCTTCGGTTAAATTCGGCGACCAGGCATGAATGCTCATACCAAACGCACGGCCCAACACACTCATTTGTTCGCCAATTTTTCCAAGTCCAATCAAACCCAGCGACAGACCATGCAAATCGCGCCCCAGATTTTTTTGCCATCCAGTTTTCCGCATTGCCTGAGTTTCAGGAATCAGATTGCGAGACAAACTCAGCATCAACAACATGGACAGCTCTGACGTGGTGGTCTTTCTGGATTCCGTGCCACATACCGTGACATTGTGGGCACTGGCCGCTTCAAGATCGATAGATAAATTACGCGGTCCGGATGTGACCAGCAACTTCAAGTTTGGCAATGCTGTGATCAAACATTCAGGAAAAGGTGTGCGCTCTCTCATCATACAAATAATATCGAACGGAGAAAGTCGCTCCACCAATGCATCCGTATCAATCAACGTGTCGTTAAAAACAGTGATGTCAGCATCTTTAAGCTGTGACCAGTCAGCCATGTCAAGTGCGACATTTGCGTAGTCATCAAGGATTGCAATTTTCATTTTGATTTTCCTGAACCCGATTCAATCAGGTGATGTCTAATTCGTGGCGTGAGATCTTCGAATAACCGGAGATACTACTTGATCGGACACATGAAAGTCCCATACGGCGGCCCCTGGGTTTTCCGCAAACGCTTCGACCATGGAAGGTAAAGCCGAAAGATCATCCACAACCTCACCATCGATACCAAATCCGCGCGCAATACTGCCAAAGTCGGAATACCCAAATACAGCCCCCTGATCACTTAGCCCGTCGGCACGTAGTTTATGGATTTCTGAACCATACGCTCCATCATTCATGACACAAATAAGAATATTCAGTTTATGCCGCTTTATTGTTTCCAGCTCCTGAACATGCATAAGCAAGCTGCCATCACCGTCAAACAACACCACCGTTTTATCTGGATTGGCCACAGCGACACCGATAGCAAAGGCAATACCGTTACCAATGGCTCCAAACTCACGAATCGTTAAAAAGCGGTCAACCGGTCGACTTGGCATCTGCGCAAAGAAATACGAGCAGTGCCCAGACGAATTAACCATAAACCACTCTTGCGGAAGTGTGTTTTCCAGTTCACTGACCACATAACGCGGATCGAACTGCCCAGCCGCTATATCAAACACGGCTGAATCTGCCGGAGCAATTCGGATTTCTTCTGCAAGGCGCTCTGTGCGCCAGCCTGTGTTCGGGCTAGAAGGTGTTTTATTGTTAGCTAAAGATGCCACAATGCTTTCAACGCCTAACCGCGCATCACTACGCAAGTGGTGCCGCGCGACAATTCTTCCCTGACTGCGACTCAATGGATTTAAATCGATATGTAATACCTTGCTTGCTTCAAACAACTTACCGTTATCCGAATTATGCGAAGCCAGTGAACACCCGACTGCAACAACCAAGTCTGCTTCTTGCAAACAACGCCGAGCAGTATCACTGGAGAAACCTCCGGAAATACCAATTGAAAAAGGATCGTCATAAAAAGCACCACGAGCGGGAAGTGTTGTTGCCAATAGTCCATTAACAGCTGCAGCAAGCTCGCGACAGGCATTGATCGCGCCGGAACTCACTGCCCCACGCCCAGCCATAACAATCACTTTACTCGCTTGCTGTATTAATACCACGGCATCCTCAACAGCATCCAGGTTCGGCGGTACCGGCTTGCGCACAGGCATGAGCTTTAAAGAGGATTCCGGACAATGTACATTCGATTCGCAGGTCTGATCCTGTAAATCCGCTGGCACACCTAGTACAACGGGTTGCGATGACGTTCTTGCATAAAGAAACGCATCACGCACCTGGGTGGTCATAGTCGCAGGATGGTGCAGTGATATATAAGAAGCGCCACAGGCCTCAATGAGTGAGCGCTGTTCAAGTTGCTGGTTGTACCAGGCCTTTCCCAATGGTGCTTCACCTGCAAAAATAACCAGAGGTATATTGGCTCTGACCGCCGCTGGCAACGCGGTGAGAATCTGAGTTACACCCGGGCCGCAAGTCACCGTTGCAATACCCGGCCTACCGGTGACACGTGCCCAGGACATGGCTGCAGCAACCGCGCAATGTTCATCGCGCACATAGGTAAAGTCACAACCCTGATCAGCAAGGGCTGCCGCCCAATTCATGTTTGCATCTCCTAGCAATGCAAAGCAGTGCGTGGTGCCTTCCTGCATAAATGCTTTTGCGAGCAAATGAAAGATGCGGTTGTTCTGCATGCGTATTGGTCAACTCTCTTGTGAATAGAACAACCAATATACCGCAACTAGCACAATTGCTCACAAATCCCCGGCATAAGCAGTAGAATTCAAGCCAGGCAAAATTTAAGTCAGCAAATGGAAACCCTGTGAGTCTGATTCTTAATGATATTGGTATCACCTGGCTCGCACTACTGTTGCTGGCTGCGTTTTTCACGTCGATGATTCATGGCGCAACAGGTATAGCCGGCGGGTTCCTGTTGGCAGCGGTGGCGGCGCCCATACTGGGACTGAAGATCGTCGTGCCAGTATTGAGCATCACGCTACTTATCAGCCACGGTGCACGCGCTATTTTCAATGTTGCGCAGTTCGACAAAGATGCTTATATTCGAATAACTATTCCCGCCGTGCCCTGCATCATCATCGCCGCGCTGCTTTACGGGCGCTTGTCAAACGCCACTATTGCGATATTGCTCGGCTCGGTTGTGTTGTCAGCCATACCGTTGAGAAGATGGACCAAGTCCTCACAAATTAAAACCTCAAACTCCATGCTTACGGTAGCGGGAGGCGTTTACGGAACTGTTTCCGGACTATCGATTGGTCCGGGTATGCTACTTATGCCGGTATTACTTGGTCGCGGCTTGAATAGAGAAGCGTTTGTTGCCACGCTTGCCGCCATTGCACTAACAACCAATATTGTTCGCTCCGGTGTTTACGGCATGGCAGACTTACTCAACGCGCAATCCCTGCTGTTGGGTGTGTTGTTAGGATTAGCCACTATTCCAGGCACTTGGATTGGCAGAGGCGTTCTGCGACGGATGACCGATGAAAAACACGTAGTGTGGGTTGAAATATTGATGGTGATCGGTGGGCTCAACTTCTTCTGGATGGCTATCCGACATTTGAGCAACAGCTAACGCTAATCAAACAACATTAAACAGTGAGGCAGATGCAATGAGCCAAACCGGCATACCTTATATTTTTATGCGAGCTGGCAGCTCGCGAGGTCCGTTTTTTAATCGACACGATCTGCCGGAAGATCAGGAAAAATTATCAGAAGTACTGGTTAGCGCGGTGGGTTCTGGTCACGCGCTCAATATCGATGGTATTGGCGGTGGTAACGCTGTAACCACTAAAGTTGCCATGCTCTCACCCTCGGATGATGACTGGGCAGACATCGATTACTTTTTTGCACAAGTCAGCGTAGAGGATTGCCTTGTCGATTACAAACCCACCTGTGGCAACATGATGATTGCTGTTGGCCCGGCTGCAATTGAAATGGGCATGATCAAAGCAACAGACGGTGAAACCAGAATACGAGTACATGCCGTTAATACCGGCGCTAAAGTAGAAGCAACAGTGCAAACCCCGGGTGGCATTGTTGTATACGATGGAGAGACAACCATCGATGGTGTACCGGGTACAGCAGCACCGGTTGCGCTGAATTTTCACGAGGTCAGTGGCTCGATTACGGGTGCTTTACTGCCTACCGGTAACGCGCGGGACACGATCGACGGAATTGCCGTGAGCTGTGTCGACTTTGCCATGCCAATGGTTATAGCTCGTGCTGAATCGTTTAACTTGACTGGCTATGAATCGCGTGAAGAACTTGATGCCAATAAGACCTTCTTCGAAAAAATGGAACAGGTCAGATTAAAAGCCGGTGAGCTTATGGGTATGGGAGATTGTTCAAAGTCTGTCACGCCGAAATTCGGGCTTGTAGCAAAAGCCCAGCATGCACATGGCAGTATGGCTACACGTTATTTCATGCCATGGGCAACACACCCAACTTTAGCTGTAACGGGATCACAGTGCCTGGCTGCATGTGCGTCGGTAAGCGGCAGCGTAGCCGATGATTTGATCGACATGGGAGATCAGCTGCAAAGCAGACTAACGCTGGAGCACCCATTAGGCTCTATGGATGTTGTGTTACAACGCCAGAGTCAGGATGGTGTACTGGCACCGAGTTCAGCTGGCGTTGTGCGTACCGCAAGAAAACTGGCACAGGGTGATGTGTTTGTACCACAGGCAGTGTGGCGTTCTTAATGTGACAACTAACAAACGCTCCAAACGGAGCGTTTGTTAGTTTCGGTATCAAGCATGATTACGCAAGCTCGATAATTTTCCAACTCATGTCGAGCTCGGTATTAGCTTCAAGGCTAATTGGTTTAAAACGCTTTCTGCGAACCGTCGCGATATTTGTTTTGTGGTACGAATCCACTCTTTTTATCGTTACGAGGTTCTGGTACCCACAAGCTGCGATCCGGATGCATACCCGCACCATAAACAGCTGACACAGCCGAACGTCTCATACGATTAAGCAATCGGGTATTAACTTCACCACACAAAGGATGCACACCATCGTTGTCGGCGACTTCTTTTTCCCATGCAGCTTTTCGGCTGTTAAAAGTATTCGCATCTTGCAATTCGGTGCAATTGAGTTCGTTGGTATTCAAGTCGGCAACAATTTCATCACCATCTTGAAGTAGTGCAATCGGACCACCAATGGCAGCTTCAGGGCCAACATGGCCGATAACCAGACCAACGGAGCCACCGGAAAAACGACCATCGGTCATCAGTCCGACAACAATATCGCGCTCTCTGCACAGAGTAGTTAACCGCGAAGTGGAATCCAGCATTTCAGGCATACCAGGCGCACCACTCGGCCCTTCGTAGCGCACAATAACCATGTCGTTATTGTTGAAACTGTCGGTCGATGCCTCGAGCGCATCAAGCAGTGCTTGTTCACCGTTAAAAATACGCGCACGACCAACAAACCGATTATCTTCCAGCCCACCTTCCACACCGGCCAGCTTCAGCACGGCACTGTAGTCCGGAGACAGGTTACCGCCCAGCAAACGCAAACCGCCCGTGGGTTTATAAGGTTTCTCAACTGGATAAATAACGGTGCCATCAACATCAGCTGTGTTTAGCCTGGCCACCTGCTCAGCCAGTGTTTCTCCGGTACAGGTTAAGGTGTCGCCATTTAATAACCCTGCATCCATCAAAGCTTTAACAATAACCTGCACCCCGCCCTTTTCGTCAATATCAACCATTGAATAAACACCGTATGGTCTGGCATCGGTCAGGACCGGTACGACATGTTGAGACAGGTGATTAAATTCTTCAGGTGACATGATGTCATCGGAAAAACTTTTAAACCCGGCTGCGCGTGCAATTTCAGGCGCGTGTAACAACACGTTAGTTGAACCGCCTACCGCCATTGAAACAATAACGGCATTTCGAATTGCATCTCGGCCAACAATGTCGCGTGGGGTGTGACCGCGTTTTATCATGCCTTCAAGATAACTAACCAGTTGCTCCGGAAATTCTTTCAAACGACGCGGATCATCGGAAGGGGGCGCAACCATGTCCAGTGGCTGCATACCAACCACCCCAATAAAGGTTTGCATGGTGTTGTAGGTAAACATGCCACCACAACTGCCGTAGCCCGGGCAGGCTTCGCGAGCAATTCGCTTTTTATAATCTGCATCAGGGTGGCCAGCGACCTGGAAGCTGGTCACTATGTCAATTGGTTGTTCCGTTGCCGAATCAATGCCAGGTCGAATGGGGCCGTCGGACATAATAATGGCTGGGCGGTTGTGCTCGAGCAACGCGGCTAAGGTACCCACTGGTGGTTTGTCGCAGGCAACCACGGCAATGGTTCCTTCAAGGCCGCTGGCACTCAAGTGCTCGCAAACAGTATCGTGCGTCACCTCTCTGCCAATAAGCGAGTAGCGCATTTCGCGAGTGCCATTGCGCATACCATCTGAGGTGGCAACCGTGTATTCAGGCTGTACCAATCGCATTGGCATTTGACCTTCTCCACGACCCAGACGCGAGCGCAAATGCTCGTGAATGGCTTCAACCTTTCGTTGCACACCCATATAACACTGACTATCACCTTTGGTACCCATAACACCCACAGATGGTTCATGGATGAGATCCAGATCGGTGCCTAGCTCGCGTGCTATGCCATAAGTCTGCGCATTGCGGCCGGGGTTGCTGTCGAATACGACAGATTTAGACTTCTTCGCCATCAAACATATCCTGAAAATACAGTTATCGGTTAGAGGCCGCTTGTTGAGGTGCCAAACCGGCCAGACCCTATTGTAACGCGACTCATGCTCGCGGGTTAACAGGAATTACTCGAATCCTCCAATAAGACCCACTCTCAAATGGCGGTAGCGTATCGACATTGAAGTTGTCCGACCAGAAACGTGATTTGTGCCGGGGTTCGCGATTTTGCAGAGTTACCAGTAGAATCCTGATAAGCACCGAAAACCGCCGGAATACCAGTTTGTCGTGCTTGCAGATAATCTAGTTGGGAGACTGATGATGAGCGAAGAACGGTGGCACCAAGAGGTTATTACCTTCTGGTTTGAAGAATTGGAAAAAAAACAGTGGTTTGTTTCGAGCGATGCGCTCGACGAAAAAATTCGTTTACGGTTTGCATCCACGCATAAGTTCGTTTCCGCACAGACCGATTTGGCAGAGCATGCGGAACCATTAGAGGCATTGGCCGCGGTTATTGTACTTGATCAGTTTTCCAGAAACATGTTTCGCGGCACACCGGACGCGTTTAGCAGCGATGCATTGGCACTTCTTGTGGCCAGGCGAGCTATTGAACGAGAACTACAAACATCCATGACCAGCGAACAGAAACAGTTTTTATACATGCCGTTTATGCACTCTGAGAACCTGGTCGATCAGCAAACCTGCTTAACCGCGTTTGAGGCCCTGGGGCTGGCCGAGCACGCAATTGAGCATAAGGATATTATCGAGCGATTTGGCCGATTCCCATATCGCAATGCTGTATTGGGGCGAGACAGCACTAAAGATGAACTGGAGTGGTTGGATACCGGCAAACGATTTGGTCAGTAAGACAGGATGCTTCGAAGATGAATGGCAAAACCTATACTCCAATTGCCTGTGGTGACTTCGACTATCTCGAAATTGCCTGCATGGACAACTACGATGTTGAGCTCGTTATGCACAACGAGCATGTACGCGGACGTGCTATTACCACGAACAATGACAAGACCGGCGAATTCCTTGTGATCGAAACCGAAGGCGGTGAACGGCTGTCTTTGCGAGCTGACTTAATCCACAAGATTATCGTCAGAAGTAAAAACGCACGGTTTCGCGAACACACATTTACGCCAACCGCCTAGCTAATTTTCAAGTGACGCGTCTTTTTGCAACTGCCTCACTGGTGACACACAGCAATTCAAACAGGATATTCGCACCAACCATGGCTGTTGAGCCCGATGGATCGAATGACGGCGCCACTTCAACCATATCGGCGCCAATGATATCAAGGCCACTGCAACCACGAATAAGTAATTGTGCTTCAAGCGAACTCAAGCCACCGACTTCAGGTGTGCCGGTACCAGGGGCAAATGCCGGGTCGAGGCTATCGATGTCGAAGCTGATGTAAACCGGCCCGTCACCAACAACGCGTCTGGCTTCTGCAATGGTTTTCTCAACCCCGAGTTTATAAAACTCTTCCATGTACATAACGCGCATACCGCTATCGTGACTGAACTTCCATAAGTCAATATCATTCACGCTGCCGCGAATGCCAATTTGAATAGTACGTTTGGGATCGAGCAGCCCCTCTTCAACAGCTCGACTAAACGGCGCGCCGTGATGAAACTTGGAACCCATGTAATCATCACCAGTGTCGCAGTGTGCATCTATGTGAATCATGCCAATGGGTCGGTCTTTTGCAATGGCTCTGAATATTGGCAAGGTAACCGAATGATCACCACCCACAGCCAATGGAACAATACCCTGCTCTACGACCCGATCGAACGTATCTTGTATGGCTTTGTGACTACCAACAAGCTCGAACGGCGAAGGCACCCAGGCATCACCGATATCTGCTACCCGACAAAGTTCATGCGGAGCAACTCCTGTGGCCTGATTAATCAGTCTAACCAGACTCGACTGATTGCGAACTTCGCGCGGACCGTGTCGCGAGCCGGGTCGGTTGGTAACACCACCATCAAACGGAACCCCTATAACACCGATATCAACATCCTGTAAATCTTCCTTCCAGGGTGCTCGGAAGAATGTTGGCAAGCCCACGTATTTTGGCCGCGTCATCGGGTCAGCAAATTCTGGTAAATCTTTCTGGCTCATAGGGTTTGGTCACTCAGTTGCTCTGGCACACGCGAACTTCAGTTAACGCCACGCGATCGCGGAATAAAATGCATCGGACAAGTATGCCATTTAGCCGAACTTTAATACTATCGATAACTAAATTTTATCTTACCTACGAATCGTGGCGGAATGCCCGTTCATTGAAATTTGCCAGGATACTTCTGTTCGCGTCTTTGAATCCATATATCGAAATCTAACTATTTCTCAACGTCAACGATCGGTGATAGCATAATGCCACCACAGCGCACGGCCAGCTACTCCAGATCACGTTCTCGTCCGGCTGCTGAGCAGACTACAAAAGGGCAAAAAACAAAATGCAATTCATCAATTACGCTGAACAATCAATAGAACCATTCGTCAAAGAGCTAGAGCAGGACATTATTGAGGGCGATCCCAAGCAAAAGGTCTGGAGCCACTTTGTGAGCGCTGATGAAAGTTTCAAATCTGGAATGTGGGAAAGTACAGCCGGTGTGTTTCGCGGGCCGATGATAAATCAGATTGAATTTTGCCATATCCTCGAAGGTGAGGCACGTATTGAAACTGCGGATGGTAAATCCCGTGTAGTAAAAGCCGGCGACGCTTTTGTTATGGATAAAGGATTAGAGCCTGTGTGGCATGTTGAGAAATTCGTTCGCAAACACTACGTCATCGCCTCTGCCTAATGTTGCTATGAGATCATGGTTGATGTTCGCCTGGCATGAATCAGCCAGCATTGGGCTATGCCACCAATTTATCGAGTTTTGCCGCCCAGATAAAATCATTCTCTGATAACCCACCAATATCGTGGGTGGTCAAGGTGATCTGACAATAACCCCAACCGAATGCCATGTCAGGGTGATGGCCTTCCTGATCGGCTAACCAGACGCAAAGGTTGGTTAAATACACTGATTTGGCAAAGCCTTTAAATTCAAATCGGCGAACGAGTGCTTTGCCGTTGTCGACTATTTGCCAATCGCCGTGCAATTGCTTATGTAACGTTTCTGCGTTTTCCTGCTGTAATAACAAGACCCCACCGCCACACGGTGAACATTGTTTATCTGCCAGTGCTTCATTAGTCATAAAAGGGAACTTTCAATTACGTTATCAGGCAAAAACAGGCGCTTGCAGCCGGGTGTGCTTAGTTACTATCCCACCGCGTTGGCCTATTTCGATTGAACCGTAGCGTTGTTTGAAATACTCAGGCAGTGGCCGGTCACCGTCAAGCGATAACCAAAGCCGAAGCAGGTGTCGACGCCGATCTTTGTCGGGCCAGTCCTCAAAACCAGTTCGATCATGCAATTGCGAGTGGTTGTAAACGAACTGCATATCACCTGGTTGAAGCTGCATACTAAAGTGCAACTCTGGATCATTGGCCAACGCATCGAATAAATCGAGCGCTTCAATCCATTGCTTGCTAAGCGCTGGTACATCATCGAACCGTTGCGCGCTCTCAATATACTGGCGTTGATAAAAGACTGTAAGAAAACCTTCGTACCAGTTGAATATGGGAATAGTCATGTACGGTTTCGCGCCTTGTGGCACTTCTCCACGTCGATCGGTGGCAACGGGCTTGAATAGCAACTCTAATAAATCAGGCCGCTGTTCGCGCATGCGATTGTAGATAGATAGCGCACTAACCAATAGCGAGTCTCCACCGGATTTTGCATTATGCCAGCACAACAACCCTACTACGTCGGCGCTGTCCGTGTGGAAGCTCTGTCGTTCAGCAGTTTGATATATGCGAGTGTTTGGATCGTTTGAACTCGCGCCGGTATCGCGTACATGTCCAAGGATATGGCCTTGCGCGTTTTGCGAGCGAGCGCTACCAAGATGGGAACCAATACCACAAAAAATACAGGCAGCTTCTTCTAACGATAACTCTGACACGGGTAAACCACGAATGACTTCAATACCATTGCCCGTAAGTAATTTATTTTTCAACGAGCGTAGATAGGACTCAAGAGATTCAAGCGGAAAATGTTCAGCACTGATTTCGCCAATATCACGTCCTGCGGAAAGATAAGCTTTGGCAACATTGACAAGTTCATTGGTCTGAGTCGTTGATAACTCAGACAGCCAGAGCTGTTCATGATTCATATCGACTGCAGTCCAGGCTGCTTCACTGGCAAACGATTCTGGTAAATCAGATAAAGCCACAATGTTGGTCCAAGAATAAAGAGTAATCCGATAATAAAGCCATTGATTCAACTTGACCGATGAGATTTAGCGCGTTGCCCCTGATTATACAATACCGAGTTTTTTGTATACAATCCAAGGCTCACACGGCAGTTTTAAAAATCACCTACAAAGTCAGCTACACAATGCCTAATCCTCTGTACGATGCGTTGTTTGCCATACACGCACACAATGATAATAAATTCATATCTGACCCGATAGAAAAGCAGCAGCTGTCATACTCAGCCTTTGTTCAACGTGCCGCTCAATTCTCCAACGTCATTCAGGAAGCGGGATTGCAGCCTGGTGACAGGCTTACCGCACAAATCGGAAAATCCGTTTCAGCTTTAGCATTGTATGCTGGCTGCGTACAAAGCGGCGTTGTTTATCTACCGTTGAATACCGCCTATACAGCCAGCGAAGTCGAATACTTTCTTAACGATTCTGGCGCAAGCTTATTGATAGCAGATCCTGAAGCTCAAGCAGCCTTAACTCCCATATGCGATAAGTTGGGAGCGTCCATGCATACGCTGTCTAAAAACGGTCTGACGGGCTCATTGATTGATCTGGTTGAGCTTGCTGAAACCAGCAGTAAAACAGCGGAACGCACCGAAGATGATCTTGCCGCCTTGCTGTACACATCGGGTACCACGGGACGTTCAAAAGGTGCGATGCTAACGCAAAGTAACCTACTGTCTAACGCACAAGTTCTGCATAAGTTATGGCAATTTACCGAAGCCGATGTATTGCTGCATGCGCTGCCGGTATTTCATACACATGGATTATTCGTCGCAACCAACACCTGCTTGCTTGCCGGTGCGCAGATAATTTTTGAACCTGGTTTCAATACCGACCGCATAATCGAAAGACTTCCTTTCGCAAGTACCATGATGGGTGTTCCCACTTTCTATACCCGTTTGCTTGCCGAAGACAGCTTCGATAAAGCACTCGCGCAGCACATGCGTCTTTTCATATCAGGCTCGGCACCGCTACTTGCAGATACTCACATAGAGTTCGAGCAACGCACAGGTCATCGTATTCTGGAACGCTACGGCATGACAGAAACCAATATGAACACGTCCAACCCTTACGATGGGGAGCGTAAAGCTGGCACAGTTGGATTCCCGTTACCCGGAGTAGAAGTAAAAATTACTGATGCCGAAACCGGCGAGCCAACACCACAAGGTGATATTGGTCAGTTGGAAGTACGTGGACCGAATGTTTTTAAAGGCTATTGGAACATGCCTGAAAAAACGGCTGAAGAGCTGCGCGAAAATGGATTTTTTATCACTGGTGACCTTGCGCAGATCGATACGGAAGGTTATGTGAGCATTGTTGGTCGAGATAAAGATCTGATCATTTCCGGCGGATACAATATTTATCCAAAAGAGATTGAACTGGTGCTGGACGAACAACCAGGTGTACTGGAAAGCGCGGTTATTGGCGTGCCACATCCTGATTTTGGTGAAACCGTTGTCGGCGTACTGGTTGCGGACAGTGATGATCTGAATACAGCAAAAGTCGAAAGCGCTGTGGCAGAATCGCTGGCTCGCTTCAAGCATCCGCGCAAACTGATTGTTCTGGACAGCCTGCCACGTAATGCGATGGGAAAGGTTCAAAAAAATGCACTGCGTGAGCAATACAAGGATTTGTTTAGCTAATAAAACGCCAGTCACTGTTGCCATAAACCAGCCTCACCCCAGACTAATTCGGCAAACTCAATTTGGCCATGCGTCCGCCATCAACAGTATAGATTTGCCCGGTTATAAATCCGGCATCGCTCGATGCCAGAAAGACAACCAGCGATGCTACATCAGCCGGGACACCTGTTTTTCCCAACGGGTGAATCCCGGCAATGGATTGTCTGAATTCTGTTGGGTTGCTCATTGAATCAATAAAGGCTTCGTTCAATTCGGTGTCAATCCATCCGGGTGCAACAGCATTACATCTGACGCCATCACAGCCGTGATCAACCGCGACGGCACGTGTCAGTCCATGCAAACCTGCTTTTGATGCGCAATAAGCCGGATGTTTCGGATTGGAACCCAGCCCTTCAATTGAACCGACATTAACGATTGCTCCTCCGTTATTTAGATACGGCAACGCATGCTTGATTAATAAAAATGGCGCTGTCAGATTTATCGCCAGTGTTTCATTCCATTGCTGAAGACCACAATCAGCTACTGTCGCCTCTTTCATAACCCCAGCATTATTAACAAGAATATTCAGCTGACCCGCCTTGTTAGTAACATGCTTTATAACGGTTTCAGCCGCATCTGAATCAGACAGATCGGCCTGAATGGATTCGTAGCGTTCATCCTGGCCACGTTGCGCGGTAAACACGCGCGCTCCTTCCGATGCAAACTGATCAGCAATGGCACGTCCAATGCCTGATCGACCACCAGTGACCAACACCACTTTGCCTTCGAAACGCTTCATCCAACAGGCTTCCCGCCATTAACTTCCACAAGTGTGCCGCAAAGGTAGCGCGCATCGTCTGATGCCAAAAAGCAAACAACATCGGCAATGTCTTTCGCTTGAGCAATACGACCAAGCGGTACCGATTTGTCCAGTTCAGCAATCGCTGTCTCCGGGTCAAGTCCACGAATAGAGAACCCGGTTCGCAACATAGGGGTGTCTACCTCGTTAGGGCATACGGCATTAATGCGAATGTTCTGATGCGCATGATCGCGCCCCATGCACTGAGTCAGCGACGCCAAAGCAGCCTTGGTCATGCAATACACTGCGTGATCTGGCCCGGGCCTGAGTCCCCAACATGATGCGGTGTTGACAATAGCGCCACCACCTCTTGCTGCCATTATCGGTATGGCCGAACGGCACAGCCGAAAAGGTGCTTCCACATTCACAGCCAATGAACGCCGAAGATCGTTATCGCTGGTATCAGTTACTTTACCTCGGGTGATAATGCCAGCGTTGTTTACCAGAATATCAAGACCACCTAGTGCTTCATCTGCATGCTGACAAAGCGAATCACAGTAGCTGACATCGGTTAAATCCCCGGAAAACCATACATCCGCACCAGTGTTGTCCGTTGCCAGGTCAGCACCGGCAACTGTTACACCACGTTGGCGCAGTTCAGAAACAATGGCTTGACCAATTCCACCGGCGGCTCCGGTGACCAACGCACGTTTTCCGGCGAAACTAATCATAGCTCGCGACCTGCGCGGTACTCACCCCAGCGTAATATGGCGTTCGCACCAATCGATGCGATAGGTTCGGGCGGTAGTTTCGTGGGTTCAAGATCTGCCATTTGATCATCGAGTAACGGTGAGTGTTGCTCGCTGGCCAGCTCCGCGATCAGCTTGCCGGCCACGGTACCTTTAGCCGTTCCCAACCCGTTTTGACAGCATGCCGCAAACAGATTTGTTTCGATTTCGCCAAACACGCTGGTATTGTTTCTACTTAAACAAAGACGTCCACCCCATCGGTATTCCATGTCTACGCCCTTCAACTGAGGAAATCGAAATGCAAATGATTTGTCATGATCCTGCGCCACACGAGGAATACGGTTTTTGTTTACCGATAAAGATGGATCAAAGGTAGCCCGGTTTCTAATAATCAAGCGTTCTCCTCCGGTGCCTGATATTCTGCGCACCGTTGTTCCCAGTGCATCGGCTGGGGTCAATGCCCAGTTTGCTTTACCGCCTAATGCCGTGACTTCGCGCCGCGTCAGTGCTCTGGTCATGGAACCATAAGTAAAAACATGCATCAGCTGCCTTCGGAAGAAACCAAAGCTTTCAAGATGACCGTTTACGCTCAGTACAACGCGCGATGCCTGTATCTGTCCTTTTGGTGTTCGCGCCACCCACTGATTATCTTTTCGCAACAACTCAATTACTGGTGAATGTTCGTATAGGCGAACCCAGTTGGATTCCAAACCAGCGGCAAGCTCACGTATGTACATGGCCGGTTGTAACATCGCCGTCCCCGCAGTAAACAGTCCGTGTTGATAGCAATGGCTGCCAGTGATCAACTTCATCTGATCTGCATCAAGCTCTTCGAAGGGCTCTGACAAATTTTGCAGGTAACGCGCGTAGGCAGCATTGTGCGCCACCCCGCGCGAAGTAATTGCACCATTAATTTTTCCACTCAATGACAATGCTTCATCACTCATGCCGTAGGCTGATTTGGCATCCAGTGCATAATCGATTCCCGCTCGATTCAATCGAATGAGCCGTTCGTCTTTGGTGGTGTCTCCGGCGTAATCTGTTGCGGTAAGATCATGCGGCACATCAATCATAAATCCGCTGTTACGGCCTGCCGGCCCGTGCGCAACAGACGTTGCTTCGAGCACTACGACGGTATCGCCGGGATGCAACTCACTGAGCCTGCGTGCGGCGGAAAGCCCGGCGAAACCTGCACCAATCACTAACCAGTCGGCTGTGGTCTTTCGTTGCAGCGCTTCTCGAGGGTCGGTCGATGGCAGCAACTCATTCCATGCCGCTGGCCCCGGATCCATGGGCAGGCGACTGACTTTCAAAATACATTCCTGTGCATGTGCGCAGCCGCTAGTGCTCTGTGTTCAGTGCTTCAACAGCAGGAATTTCACGCTCGCGTCGATCGATATAATCCCGAAGTGCTTCATCAATCGCGCTATCAAGCTTCGGCTCTTCGTACGCTTTGAGCAACGCCCGTGCTTCAGTTAATGCACGCTCGGTAATTTCCTGACTACCATCAGCTACCCATTGCTCAATGGAGTTGTTATCAAACATACGCGGCATGAAAAACGCATCCTGAAAATTTGCCAGCGTATGCTCATGCCCAAGGTAGTGCCCACCTGGTCCGATATCGCGAACTGCCGACAAAGCTTCGTCGAAGTCGTCCCAGCGAATGCCTTCTGCCATCCGGTAGCCCATTGCACATTGTTCAGCATCAACAATAAATTTCGCCATTGAACAATGCATACCCGCTTCATTCCAGCCTGCCGAATGCCACAGGTAGTTGGCGCCTGCCAACAGCCCGGCCATCATGGTTGATGCACTCTCATACCCTGCCTGTGCATCGAACGTTTTCGCACCGCCGAGCGTATTGGATGTTCGCCAAGGCACGTCATAGTGGCGAGCCATTTGCCCGATCATAAAATTCATCAAACTGATTTCCGGCGTGCCTGCCATGGGTGCACCGGATGCCATTGAAACCGTTGACAGGTAATGGCCATATATAGCGGGACAACCTTTACGAACAACCTGGGTGTATGCCAATGCGGACAATGCTTCTGCATTGAGTTGAGCAACAGCAGGTGCGGTTGATGCAGGCGTGTTTGCACCGCCTAAAACAAATGGTGAACACAGTACGGGTTGGTTACGCTTATTAAACGCCCGCATGGCAGACAACATGGTTTCATCCCACACCAACGGAGAGTTACCGTTGCAGTTTCCGGTTACAACAGCATGATCTTCAAGATACGCCTCGCCGAACAGGATAGCGCACATGTCAAGAACATCTTCTGCGTTCTTGCCCGAGGTGGTCATGCCCATAAATGTTTTGTCTGAATGCTTCATCGACGAATAGGTAATACGCAAGTGTCGATGAGAAATAACATGATCCATCGGCTCCACAATGTGGTGTGCACTGGAATGAATAGCCGGCAGCATGTGCGACAATTTATGGAAATTGGCCAGATCATCAAGCGTTGGACCCCGACGCTTATCATCCAGATCACGCAGGTAAGGCGCTCCGGTCATCGGTACAAAAATGGCGTGATCATTACCGAAGGGCAAATTGTTATCAGGGTTTCTTGCATGAAACGTAAAGCTGTTTGGAATCGACTTGATTAGCTCACGCACCAAACCTCTATCTAGATGAACCCTATCACCATCGCGTACGTCCGCACCAACTGATTTCCAATCGGCAATCGCCTGATTATCACGAAATACCACACCGACCTCTTCCAGAATTGCCATGGAAGCGTCATCAATTTTGAGCACCTGCTCCTCGTTCATGGGTTCAACCAACGGCAGCTTGCGTTTTAGCGCTGGCAACATGTTGGTAGAACGTTTTGATCGGCTTTTCTTCAACGCCGCTCTTCCACCACGCCGTTTCCTGCCCGGCATCATTCCGCTTGCAGATCGCTCGCTCATTGCACCGTGTCGCCGTTTGCAGGGTCCGACAGATCAACCCAAATGGTTTTCAGTTCCGTGTATTGATCATGGGCATGGAGGCTATTATCTCTGCCCCCGAAACCAGATTGCTTATAGCCGCCAAACGGCGTGGCTATATCACCCTCACCAAAACAATTAACAGTAACTGTGCCGGCTTTTATCGAACGCGCAGCTCGCAAGGCACGTTTACCATTGGCACTGAATACGCTGGCAGACAACCCGTATTCGGTTGCGTTCGCAATTGCAATCGCTTGTTCAAAAGATGAAACGCTTATCACCGATAACACGGGACCAAATATTTCTTCAGTGGCAAGAACATTATCTGGTGCAACATCATCAAAGATTGTCGGCGCAACAAACGCACCGTCGGATTCCCCGCCAAGTAAGGTGCTCACTCCGGATGCACTGGATAAGTAACGCGCTACTTTCTGCTGATGGTCTTGGTCAATCAGAGCACCCAGCTGGTTCGCCGGGTCTAGCGGGTCACCGATTTTCCAGTCTCGAACACGGGCAGTAATAAACCCGAGCAGTTCAGCTTTAATTTTCTCGTGAACAATCAGACGAGAACACGCAGAACAGTTCTCCCCCATATTCCAGAACGCTCCATTGACTACATGTTCAGCCACCAGATCAAGCTGTTCCGCATCATCTAAAACAATGGCGGGATTCTTTCCACCGCATTCAAGAACCACCTTCTTTAAATTACTGTCTGCAGCATAGCGAAGAAAGCGCCTGCCAGTTTCCGTTGATCCGGTAAAACTCACCATGTCGACATCCGGGTGCAAGCCGAGCGGTTCACCAACTGACGGGCCGTCACCGGGTAAAACCTGAAGCACGCCTCTTGGTATACCTGCTTCACTGGCAAGCTCTGCCACTCGCAAAGCAGTTAAAGAGGTTTGTTCTGCTGGTTTAACAATGACACTATTACCCGCAGCAAGTGCCGGCGCTATCTTCCAGGCCAGCATTAGTAGTGGGAAGTTCCACGGGAGCACTGCCGCAACGACACCCACAGGTTCGCGCACAATCATGGCAATGGCATCATCCTGGGTTGGTGCGGTTTGATCGTAAATTTTATCAACCGCTTCAGCGTGCCATTTAATGGTGTGAATGCTTTCGGGTATATCGATTTGTTCGCAGTCACGAATGGGTTTTCCGCTATCCAACGATTCCATGACAGCTAACTCGCGCCGATTGCGCGTGATGAGTTTGCACAACCGTATCAGTACATCCTTACGTTCAGATGGATGCAAATTCGCCCACACACCTTGGTCAAACGCTTGCCGTGCTTTTGACACGGCGTGGTCAACATCTGTCGCATTACAACCAGATATGTTGCATAACACCTCACCTGTTGCCGGGTTTAGCGTCGTGAACTCAGCGCCGGTGCCTTTTGCGTACTTACCATCAATGAATGCGGTTCGTGGAAAGTCCATCTGCGCAGCTATGGCTGCATATTCTTCTCGTGTTAGTAAATCACTCACGATGCACTCTCCTGTTCAATCTGATTGATCGTTGCGTTCATGGTTGCGATCACTTCCGCCAGTTCGCGTTTGTCATCTTTGTTCAGTGGTTGTAATGGTTTTCGCGGTGGTCCGGCATCGATGCCACGCAAGGTCAGTCCGTGTTTAATACACTGAACAAATTTTCCACCCTGCTCCAGAACACTCATTAGCGGCAACATCGCAGACATGATGCGACGCCCTTTGTTGAAGTCACCTTCGATTGCACAGGCTTTATGTAAAGCAATATGAGCTTCTGGCGCAAAGTTCGACCCGGCACATACCCAGGAGTGTGCACCCCAGGCAAAAAACTCAAGTGCCTGATCATCCATGCCGCACGAGAGCTGTATGTGCGGGTAGTCACGTGCCAGCATGTGGAGTCGATTCGGGTCACCAGAGCTTTCTTTAATGGCGCAAAAGTTCGGACTACGCCCCAATCTGTCCAGAGTCTCTTCATCCATATTCACGCTCATTCGACCCGGGTAGTTGTATAGCATTACCGGCAAATTCGCGGCTCTATCGACAGCCAGTGCATGTAATGCGATTTCACGCGATGTAGGATATGCATAGGGTGGTGTTGAAACGAGTAAGGCATCAGCACCATGTTGTTTTGCTTGTTCCGCGAAGAAAATACTGTCCTCGGTGCGTATAGCGCCAGTGCCAACAATGAGCGGCACACGATCTTTTATGGTTGCTTTGGCCAATTGCATCAGCATGATGCGTTCATCGGTTGTCTGCGCGTAATATTCACCGGTAGTACCGGCAACAATTAATCCAGCAACGCCAGCATCAATCAGCATATTTATAGTTTGAACAAAACCGTCCTGATCAATTTCGTAATCTGCTTTATGTGGTGTCACCACCGGTGTATAAATGCCATCAAATTTCATGATAGAAAACCTTCCGCTGGGGCTTCAAGAACATCCACTGGCAACGGATCCGGCTGAACGTATTTATCAATCTCAAAGCGCGACAGCTCCCAGTGTTGCAGGGTGAGTTCCACTGTTACCGCTGGTGTTCGATTGCTAATGGAATCGATCATTTGTTCGTGTTGATCGCATGCTTCATGCACACGCTTTCGCGAAGTTTCCCTGGCAGTACGATAAAAACGATGGCTCATACGAGTGTGATCAATGAGCAGCCGACCCAAACTGGGTTTCAGGTACGGTGATGCGGACATAACACCAAGGTGTTCATGAAAACGGTGGTTATGCATAGCCATATCGCCAGCGGCATCTTTTCGAACAGCGTCACTGAATCGTTTCTGAATGGTTTTTAGCGTAGCGATTTGAGCTGGTGTGGCCTGCTCAGTTGCCAAACGCGCGATAGCCGCATAGACCATGGGAGCACATTGAAAGAATGCGCGCATGGTATCCACATCCATTGAGGAAACAGATGCTCCGCGATTGGTTTCGAGATTAACGAACCCTTCGCCAGCTAAACGCTGGAACACCTCGCGAAGCGGTGTTCGCGACAGACCATATTGTTCGCTCAGCAAGGCCTCATCAAGTGCCGCCCCTGGCGCCAATGCCAGCGTGAGAACCTGCTTTTGCAGATGCAAGGCAGCTTTTTCTTTCTTGTTCTGTCGACCGTCTTTCATCGTTCGCCCGGAAAATTCAGATCAGGCAAGACTACCGTATTATACTGCTAATATACAAATTGTATTTTTTAAAGTGCAACCACAAAAAAAGCCGCTACTCAGAAACAAGTAGCGGCTTTGTGTTGAACCGGTGCCAGCACCAGCTTTGACAGCCCTGTCAGCCGGCACTTTACCGGCTGATAAGCGCTTTCAAAGACTAGTTGCGAGTCACAGTCACCTCTAAGAATTGGGCACCAGCTTCGAAGTTAAAATTTGGATTTTCTGCTTCGGATTGACCGGGGTGTGCAGTGATCGCACCGTTTTCGTCATCACCTAAGTTGCCGCCATCTTCAATTGACGGACCACCACAAGGTGGAACCCAGTAATTCAACGTTTGAATATTGGATTCTGAACCTGCATCGTAGATGGATGCGAAAAAGGTATCGGTTGCCGATGCGGATAAGGGTCGGGAATCCACGCCTGTGAAACCATCGTTAGTACAAACAACCATGGAAACGATACTCATCACCTGATTGTCTAGCTCGACTTGCAGGTTCACACTGGCCGAAGCACCAGGTAACAATGGGCCAGGAGCTTCAGGGTCAGTAAATGCAACACCAGCAGCACTCACGGTTCCAACCTCTATCTGGCCATTGGCCACATCAACCAGTGGCTGAAAATTACCATCTTCAGCAATCATGATGACTTCTCCACTGGCAGGTTGACCTACTTCAAACAGACGAATGCCGTTTTCTGCATCGGGCGCGTTATGCAAAGCCACCACTGGCGGCGTCATTGGTTGAAATTCAGAGGTGTTGCGAAAAGTGATAGTCAAACTGCCTGCAGCAGGAATGTCTGCATCGACTAACTGGCTGCGTAATTCACCAGCAGGGTTGGCTTCAGTATGTACGTTAATGTACAACTCACCAGCGTTAAACGCTTCAATATCAGCAGCATCAAGTGCTGAGCCTTCCGGAACTGTCCAGACCGTACCATCTTCGTTACCATCCAGACCAAAAACAACAGCACCTGCTTCTCCGGCAGCACCACGATGAATATGTGCAACGGTCGGCGTACCACTGCTACCAACAACAGTAACTGACCCTGCAATAGCACCGGTACTGGTGTCAACAGAGAACGAGCCCTCACCCGATGCACCAACGACATTGGCAGGCGGAACGGTTGTTGTGCTGTCCAACAGAACTGAAATAGTTGTCAGATTAGGATTTAACTGAGAATCACCACCAGTCATAGAGTCACCACCGGTTTCCATACCCGCGGTATCAGCACCAGCTGATGTTTCACCGGCAGTATCGCCAGCGGTATCTGCACCGGCGTCCGGCTCGTCATCGTTTGAACTACAGGCCGAAATAAGTACACTCATAGCGACAGCGCTTGCTAGCGCCCATTTTTTATACTGGTGTGTTACTGGCATAGATTGATCTCCTGTTATTTCTATTTATATGTTCCGCGCATTCAGTGCGGCCGAGCTGTGTAACTTTCACTCCGATCAGATTCATGAAGGAAAGTTCAAAATACCGATCAAGAAGAGTGATTATAGGGACACAGTGAAATTCGTAACCCCAATAAAACTTACAGCATGGGTAACCTGTCGATGTAGACATGCTCGCAACCGGGCGAGTGACAGACAGTCCAAACACATTCGAGTTCAGCTGAATGTTTACGGAGATGGCAAGCGAAATTCAAATTAGTCAGATTGGCTGATTCTGCAAACCAGACAAGCGTCAATTTACGGGAGCAAATCCAACGATCTACAATCTCGACAAATAACCCCTGAAGTAGATATCTGCACACATTCCGTTGATTTGACGTGTCTAATATATTTGACACCATGTAAAATATATCATACCATCCTGTTCGAACTGTCAAAACAGGAGTCCATGGTGTCCCCATTCATTAAATCCACATATGTTTCAATATTTACAACAGTCGTTATTTTTTTGGTGTACGCGCTTTGGGTATTTCAAATAATGGGAATCGGATACTTCACAGGTCCTGATGAGTTGGTGCGAATAGGTAAAACCATCGGCACACTGATACTTGCGGGCTGGGCCTTTCACATTATTGTTGTTCTTGGGGCAATTCTTCTGGATGCGAAGAAATCCGGCAAAGGCATGCACGAGTTAATCGTGGATGAGCGGGATAAACAAATTAACTATCGATCAATGTACATATCCATGCACGTGCTCTGTGCGGGTATTTTCCTGTCCATCGGTGCGTTAGCGCACGGGTGGGCGCCGTTTTGGGTGTTTAATATTATTGTGCTTTTCTATGCGCTGGCGAACATGACTGAACTAGGTGCGAAATTATTCTTTATTCATCAAGGAATACGCGCTTGACGGACTTACCAATAAAAAACCATATCAGGCGGTTTCGATTTGAAACCGGAGAAATGACTCAAAAGGAATTAGCAGCGCACGTGGGTGTTACGCGACAAACGATTGTGGCAATTGAAAATGCCAAGTATTCACCAACTTTAGAACTGGCATTTAAAATAGCTGAATTGTTCAATGTTGGCATTGAAGACGTTTTTCAATACACCACTGGCAACGACAAATAATAAACAAGCAGCCAGCCAGGTATACATACCTGGCTGGTTCGTATGCTTGTTTAATCGCATGATTACAACGCGCACCATCCAGTACCCATCGGTGCCATAGCGACGAAAAGCTCAAGCACCGCACGCCTGTTTGTATGCTTCTTCAAACACCCCTACCCAGCCACTGTTGTACCCGTTGCGCATGTCTTCAGCCTTATCCCCAAAACTCTCCCAGCGAGAATGGGTAAGTTCCACCTTAGTTTTTCCACTACCGGCATCAGTAAAAACCACAGACACCTCGCTGGGACTCTCAGCAGACAGACCAATGTGCCAGTCCATTGTGAAACTGTTATACGGGTCGTGTTGAGTAACCGTACCCCAGTGATGCTCTTGATCGTCATGGCCAATTTCATACACCCTGCCACCTGTACGTGCTTCGATAACGACTTTCTTGGCCACGTTACCGTTCATTGCTGACACTGAATTCTTATCCAGCGGCCACCATGACGAAACGTCATTGATAAAAATATTAAAAGCCTGTTCGCACGTGCATGGCACTTCTACTGATTTAACAATAGGATCAAGCATCTTTCTCTCCCGTTTTTCGTTTAACTTCTTCGCTGAATGCACACAAGACATCAGACCAATAGCTATCCAGATAACTGTGCAGCTCAGTCAGCCCATCACGTTTGACCGAATAAATTCGTTTTGTACCATCGCCCGTAACTGATACCAGCCCGGCACCATGCAAAACCTTTAAATGCTGGGACACCGCAGGCCGACTCACTGTTTGGGAGCTGGACAACTCACCAACACTTTTGGCCTGCCCACGAAGGGACTCCAAAATGCCTCGTCTTGTCGGGTCTGCCAGTGCTGTCAGAACTTCTTGGTAAGCCATGACTTACTGTAACCCATGACTTACCATTATGCAAGCGCAAAACATCGCCTGTTTCACGACGGAAAAAACGCGCAATATTTGCTACCGTGGCGGCTCCATTTCACAGGCTTCACTAAGATATGCTCAATTCGCTGATCAACCCTGATGCAACCGTGCTGCATATCCAGAATCAGTTTAAAAACAGCCAGCCTGTCAATTCTGACGACCCGCTTTCACCGAGCCAATGCGAAAAAGCCCGTAACGCCATAAAGCAATGGCCGGGTTACACGCCAACGCCACTGCTGCAACTTTCGATGCTGGCAGAAAAAGCCAATGTGAAAACAATTCACTGCAAAGATGAAGCTCCACGATTCGGCCTGGGTAGCTTTAAATCCCTGGGAGGTGCCTATGCTGTTTCAGTGATTTTGTTGAATCAGATTAAAGAAGAGACCGGCAAAGACATAAGCCTTGCAGAGTTAAGCAATGGTACTTATCACGACATAACAAATCGAATAACCGTCTGTTGTGCGACCGACGGCAACCATGGTCGCTCCGTTGCGTGGGGTGCGGAGCAGTTCGGGTGTCATTGCATTATCTACATTCACAGCGAAGTCAGCGAAGGCAGAAAATCGGCCATTGAACAATATGGTGCAACGGTCATTCGTATTGATGGCAATTACGACGACTCGATTCGTATAGCCGACGATGAGTCGCGCAAGCACAACCGTATTGTGGTGTCCGATACATCGTATCCCGGCTACATGGAAATTCCCGCTGATGTTATGCGCGGCTATACTGTTTTAGCTGACGAAGCACTTGATCAGATGGGCGACACACTCCCTACTCACGTATTTCTTCAAGGTGGGGTTGGTGGGTTTGCAGCCGCTATAACGCGCCGAATCAGAGATCGGTGTACATCGAAACAACCCAAAATTATTGTTGTAGAACCAGATCAGGCGGCCTGCATATACGAAAGTGTTAAGAAAGGCGAACCGGTAGCGGTACACGGAGATCTGGCAACAATCATGGCAGGTCTTGCCTGCGGCGAAGTGTCGCTGATGGCGTTTAAAACACTGATTAATGAAATCGATAATGTACTGGTTATTCCCGATGAAACCGCCATTTCCACCATGCGTTTTCTGGCTAACGGTGCCGCAGGCGATCCACCGCTGGTCTCCGGTGAGTCTGGCGTTACCGGACTGTCCGGCCTGTTGCTCGCCAGGTGCAATCCTGACATCAGTGAAATGCTGGAACTCAATGACGACAGTAATGTTTTGGTTATCAGCACTGAAGGCGCTACCGACGAGACAGTGTACGAAGAACTGGTTGGCATGCCCGCACACAGTGTTGCCTGAGTGAGTATCAAGAGCTACTTGAATTGAGCTGAAAAGTCCCTATATTCTCTCCAGCTTACGTGTTAGCCGCACTAAGCGTAATCAGCGCTGCGACTCCCATAAAGTTTTACAAATCATCCCTGAGTTGGCGTCGAGCTTGAATTAAACTTGTTGCATTCCAAAGACTAACGAGAGGTCATGCCATGATGGGCTTTGATATGAACTACATGCTAATGGTGATGTTACCGGGCATGGTGCTATCAGGACTTGCGTCCATGATGGTCAAGCGAACGTTCGCCAAGTACGAAAATGTAGGCACGCGAGCCAACATGACCGGCGCTGAAGCTGCCAAACTCATGCTCGAAAGACAAGGCGTAACCGACTGCAAAATCGAACCGGTTTCAGGCCGTCTCAGTGATCACTATGACCCTCGCGTCAAAACCCTGCGATTATCAGAACCTGTTTACAACGCCCGTTCAATCTCCGCTATTGGCGTAGCTTGTCATGAAGCAGGTCATGCTTTGCAACATGCTCAGGGATACAAGTGGCTGAAGATGCGCTCATCATTGGTTCCCGTGACAAACCTGTCCAGTAAAATGTCCATGCCAGTGATTATGGTTGGTGGTATTTTAATGGCCCTGGCACCCGTATTCGGTATGCCGGTTCTGCTGCTGGGATGCGCCTTGTTCGCAGCTGCAGTGGTATTTTCTGTGGTCACCCTGCCTGTTGAATGGGATGCCAGTGCGAGAGCAAAGACTGCGATGGTTGATGCTGGCATAGTGACTCAGGACGAAGTTGGCGGAGCGGGAAGTGTTTTAAACGCAGCCTTTCTTACTTATCTTGCCGCTGCAATTGCATCGATCATGACGCTGATTTATTACTTGCACCGAACCGGAATTTTGCGCATGTTATTGAATCGACGCTAAAAGCTGAACGAACTCAACCAAAAAAAGCTAATAGAAAAGCTAATAGAAAACTACTAAATAAAGCAGTAGTTAAAAGAGCCAGGCTAACTCATCGTTAAGCCTGGCTTTTTTTTGCGCTGTTCGCAAAGACAGTTATGAACATGATTACGACGATCTTTAGTAGTACCGGATAATAAAAAGTTCCGGCTTTTAATAACTTTCCTTTTTACTTCTTTCATTGTGCGACCGACTGCATAGAACAGGGCTTGTCCGTTCATGGAAGTTGATCGTGGCAATTTGCTCCTTTCTTATCTGAAAAAATTCGATCGAACATTAATTCTGTAATAAGCGCAGAACTTTAATGCGTAGCCTCAGTCATTACATCCGTGAAGCTTGATTCACCAGATACTCAATGTTTGCCAGTACAGCAAGACAACGATCGTCTACAAAACCAAATAATACCTAATCAGGAGATACGAATGATAAAAAGAAACATAAGCTTGGCCATCGCTACCGCTTCGATGGGTCTTTCCAACATTGCAAGCGCAGCAGAATTTGAAATATCAATCACGAATTTAACTGCTGGTGTGTACTTCACACCTGTGATTGTTAGCGCACACTCACCGGAGGTCGCGATGTTTCAGGCTGGACATGAAGCATCAACTCAATTGCAAAGCATTGCCGAAGGCGGAGATGTTTCCGGTATGGCCGCATTGCTGGAAAGTGTTGGAGCAAGCGTTGGCACCAGCGATGGCTTACTCGCACCCGGTGCCACTACAACTGTCACTGTGAATAGTAGTGACACCAATACCGTTTTATCTCTAGCGAGCATGTTACTGCCAACCAACGATGGCTTCCTGGGACTGAATTCCGTTAGTCTGCCCGATAGCATGGGAACAACCGCACGCTACTATGCACGGGGCTATGATGCAGGTACTGAGGCCAATGATGAGCTAGTGGGCAGCGGTGCGCCTGGTGAAGCTGGCTTCCCTGCACCACCACCGGTTGTTGCATCAGGAACCGGTACTGGCGGTACCGGAGTACCGGGTAATGCTGAAGGCTTTATTACAGTTCATCGCGGCGTGTTGGGTGATCTGGATCCAAACGGTGGTCACAGTGACATCAATGCAGCGATTCACCGATGGAATAACCCGGTTGCAAGTATATCGATCACAATGGTTGGAGGAGACAGCGCGAACGGACCATCCACCGTTGCTGATTTAAGCGGCCAGGTTTATTCAAGCTCTGCCGTTGAGATTTTCTGGCAAGCTGCCGTTTCAAACGATTCTGTTGTTACCGGTTATGAGGTTCGTCGTAACGGTGATCTTGTAGCTTCGCTTGATGGTCTAAGTTACTTCGACGATGGCCTGCGTGCCGGTACTGAATACACTTATAACGTGCGTGCCATTGATGCCAACGGAAATGCTGGTGAATACCAAAGCGTCAGTTTGAGAACGAACGCAAACTAACACTCCATTAAATGTGTGGATTTACCTCCACAATAAAGAGGCAAAGGATTGCCTTTTAAGGCTGTTCATCAACCCCACCCCACAACATTTAACCGATTGGCGTAGCTAAAGCTAGTCTTAAGGCTAAATAATACGAATATTGGTAAACCTCGACTAACGAGTGCTTGTAATACACGCAAATATTCTGTCAAATACAGGCATCTCGCAGACCGCCGTTGCGGCAGCGACAATCCAACAAGCTATATGCTATACACTAATGATGATAAGCGCCAAATCGGCTGCACGCTGGCCCATGCACAAGGACCCTGCAAAACCCAAAGATCTTTTCATGCAGGAAAATGGCTTTGCCTACGCTGGCAGACACCTGTTACTTGACTGCTGGAACTCGAGTCATCTGGATGATCTGGCATTAATTGAAAAAGCGTTACGCGAAGCAGTGAAAGAAACCGGCGCAACATTACTACACATACACTTACATCACTTCACACCTAATGGAGGGGTGTCGGGTGTCGCCGTGTTGGCAGAGTCACACATCAGCATACACACTTGGCCTGAACGTGACTACGCTGCACTCGATATTTTCATGTGCGGCGAAACCCAACCGGAAAAAGCAATACCCGTTTTCAAAAACGCGTTTCGCACAGAAACAGTTAACGTCAGCGAACACCTGCGTGGACGATTGCTCGACGACCTGACACCTTTACCATCTGAAAAAACCGACCTTGTATAGCGCATGTCAATGCAACTGTTACGACCAATGCAAGAAAAGGATATCAACACAGTCGTTGATATTATCGACTCACATGATGATGAAGATGCACAGGAAGCCAAAGCCGGATACAACAATACCGGAGGCTTGCAGGATCAATATGTGTATGAACACGAAGGCCATATTATTGGCGTGACCGGATACGCCACCCCACCCGGGTGTGACGAGACACATTGGCTTAGCTGGACCTATGTTCATGAAGACCATGTTAATTGTGGGCATGGACGGAAAATGATTACCGAGCTGATCGACTTTTTGCGCGCAAACAACGCACGCAAGCTGTTCGTTAAAATCAGCGACTATAAAGAAGCCAATGACGCCGGTGCGATGGAATGCATATACGCCGCCGCAAACCACCTGTACAAAGATATTGGCTTTGTCGAAGAGGTGGTGCTTAGAGATTACTATGATGAAAACGAAACCTTGACCATAATGGGCATGCGTTTAACTGATCAGGATATTTCTGAGCAAGGCTCACCTCGACCCAGCACGGAAAAACACAAAATTCAATTCAATTCCATTTTTGAAATAGCTGAAACGGACGACTCCTACAGCTTCGGATGGACTGAAAAAGGAAAACACCTGTTCAACGTGGACGATGTCAAGATCGGACTTGATGATGTTCGGGGGCGCGAAGGCCGAGCCGTATTTCTATCGTTTCCCCACACTTATGCAGGAATTGCAGATACACTCTTTGCAGCCGGGTTTTCCAATGCAGGTTTATTGGAAGACTATTTTGAAGATGGAATGCACGAGCAGCACTATTCTTGCTATTTGTAGCTATATTCTTTTACAAACCTGTTTCGCCAGTACGCCAAAATACTTGTCATAACACTTTGCCATGACACTTTGCCAAAACACTTTAAAGATAAGGAATCTATGATGAAAAAAGTCAGTATGTCGGCAACTATCGCAGCTTTTGTCTCCGCCCTGTCTATTTTGCTCATTGGCTGCGGAGGTGGTGGCACAACCGTTCCTGATTTAGACCAGGGATTGGGAATTGCAGCAGAATCGCTGAATCAATTTGAAGACAGTGGCAGAACCGATATAAGTGAAGACAATGCCATGCGCGAGTTTGCGACCATATACACAAACAACCTTAACGCTGCACAACCACCCATGCACACGGGTCCGGTGGCTGTAGCACCTCAGGCCGATGGATCTTTCAGTGTGTTTGACGACAAAAATAGTAACAAGGAATTGGACGACGGTGAAAAGGAACTGTTCAAAGTAGAAGTTGACGAGGTTAACGGTCGGCTGGTCGCATCAGCAGAATCCTATGTCCGCGATCGTGGATTTTCAGGTGGTGGATTGCTTATGGGTTATCTGATTGGCAGCATGCTGGGACGCCAGCGCACAGCCGGGGCGAACCCGTCAAGCAAAAGAGCTTCGTCCAGAATGAGCGCCAAACAACGAGCAGGCTCAGGCAGCCATTCAAGAGGCAAATAACACTCTTAAGGCGGAAAACTCGCTTCATGTAATACTGAAAAACAACAAGCGCCCTCTTTTTTGAGGGCGTTTTTTTTGAATCTCCCGTCGTGCATATTTATTCCAAGCTAACTTCTAAACAAACCACAATACTGTTGCTATCCATTCTGATAGTGGCTTTGTGTGGAATTGCCTACGAACTCATTATCAGCACTGTGTCCAGCTATTTGCTTGGCAATAGTGTGTATCAGTTTTCGCTGACTATCGGGTTCTTCATGTTTTCCATGGGGGTGGGTTCGTACCTGACAAAGTTACTCGGCGAAAACCTGATAGATCATTTTATCGCGATTGAAATTGCGATATCACTGATTGGCGGTGTGTGCAGTTTATTACTGTTGATGACTTTCCCGTTTACCAGAGCGCTTTACGAAACGGTGATGTTCAGTCTGATATTTTCTATTGGTGCGTTGGTTGGTATGGAAATTCCGATATTAACCAGCATTTTGTCCAACAAGCACAGCACTCGCGATTCCATTGCAAATGTCTTGTCACTGGACTACTTCGGTGCATTGATAGGCTCAGTGGCTTTTCCGTTGTTGCTTTTGCCACACCTCGGTCTGATCCGCTCCTCTTTTGCGATTGGACTTATCAATATTTTTACAGCATTGATCAACATTCACTTTTTCAAAGACTTTCTGCGTAAACCGCGCTTAATGATGGGAATCAGCCTGGCCGTACTAGTCATGCTGATAACCTTCACCGTATTTGGCACTCGGCTCAGTAGCTACGCAGAAAAACATTTGTACTTCGACCAGGTGGTCTATAAAAAACAAACAAAGTATCAGCGCATCGTGGTCACAGAGTCTCACACTACATCTGACAGTCGGCTCTATATCGACGGCCATATTCAATTTTCATCGCGTGATGAATACCGCTATCACGAATCGCTGGTACACCCTTTAATGAGCATTCCCGGCAATCGGCAAAATGTCCTGATTCTCGGCGGTGGCGACGGGCTCGCCGTTCGTGAACTGCTGAAATACGACGATATAGCGCTTATCCATCTGGTCGATATTGATCCGGAGATGACACGTATTAGCGCTACGCTTCCAATGTTAAGCGAACTTAACCAGGACGCACTGGAAAGCGAAAAGCTGACAATTTACAACGAAGACGCATTCTCGTTTATCAATCAACCGGGCATCGCTTACGACCGAGTGATCATCGATATGCCCGACCCTCATAACGAGGCCATTAACAAACTCTATTCAAAAGAGTTCTACACCATGATAAGAAGGCGTATGTCATCAGAAGGTATTGTGGTAACGCAGAGCTCGTCACCGTTTTTCACTCCGCGAACCTTTTGGAGTATTGAGAAAACGCTGAGCTTCGTTTTTGACGATACGCTCAGCTTCCATACCGCTATTCCATCGTTTGGTATCTGGGGTTTTCATCTGGCTCGGGTTAATGCAAGCGTGCCGAATCAATTTCAAATCGACGTCGAAACCCGATATATCAATGATGAGGTAATGGAAGCGGCACTGGTTTTCCCGGATGATATCGCCCGAATGGATGTACCTGTCAACTCGATCATGGAGCCCAAGCTGTATCAGCTCTATCTGCAGGATCTTAAAATCTAAGCAAATTGCACGAGAGCGCCGTTTTTAGAGGCGCACCGTCAAACCGTCGACATTTATCGAGCCTATACTCATAGCTCGGGTATTGCGTGGCTAGCATATTGCAAACCTTGCTCAATATCCGTGAATACACCATAACCAGAAATTTCGCTATCTGAGATCATGTCGGCTGCAACGCAAATACATACCAGTATTATCGTGCCCACGCACAATCAGGCAACGATGCTGATTCGCCTTGTCGATGGATTGGAGAAAACGGCCGTCAGATTCGGCAAACCGCTGGAGCTCATCATTGTTGACAACAATAGCGACGAGCCAGAGCTACTTCGTTTTCTTGACGATCTGAAACAGCGTGGGCCGAGTACAGCCTTTTCAGCGGTGCAGGTACTTGCCTACCCCCGCAAGTTTAACTACTCCGCCATTAACAATATGGCCGTGACAAAAAGTCAAGGCAAGCATCTGTGCTTTCTAAACAACGACATTGAGATTATCGACGCTAACTGGTTATCTGAATTACACAAACCACTGGCACACGCTAATACCGGCTGTGTTGGAGCCATGCTTTACTACCCGGACGATACCATCCAGCACGCAGGTGTTTTTCTGGATGCGGCAAACATTGCCGGACACCTTTACAAGCATGAACCGCGTGGCTCAACCGGGCAGAATAACTTCATGCTAAAAGATCAGGTTGTCAGCGCCGTCACCGCTGCCTGCATGCTAGTCTCACGAAAAGCATTTGATCACGTTCACGGTTTCGATGAAGCTTTGACAGTGGCATTTAACGATGTGGACTTCTGCCTTAAATTAAACCGGGCCGGTTTTAAAAATATCTGGACACCAAACGCAGAGCTTTATCACCATGAGTCCAAATCTCGCGGTCTTAGCCATCAGCGTTCCTTTTTACAAAGGCTGAATCACAAAAAGGAAGTGTTCCTGATGAAACGCCGATGGCGCTGCGAATTGAAACGAGAACAACACCACTTCGGGCCGGACGATAAGAGCGGTCATAAAAGGCTGGCCTGATGTCCATCGAGTCGGCACAGCCTCAAGTTGCGATTGTATTGTGCACCTACAACGGCGAACAACACATTCGCGAACAGCTCGATTCACTGGTCAATCAGACATGGCCGATTGTCGTGCTTGTATTCGACGATGCATCATCAGATTCCACACTCACCTACCTGGATGCGTATAAAGGCAAACTGGACCTTAGAGTTACCTCAAACACCAATAATCTCGGCTACGTTGCCAACTTTGAATCAGGCATTGAACAGGCA
Organism: uncultured Granulosicoccaceae bacterium; assembly: GCA_937981955.1. Taxonomy (GTDB): domain Bacteria; phylum Pseudomonadota; class Gammaproteobacteria; order Granulosicoccales; family Granulosicoccaceae; genus Granulosicoccus. Next base: position 58,158 of record CALJNA010000048.1, on the reverse strand, counting down.
CTAAGCGAAGGTTTTGACTATATCGCGCTGTGTGATCAGGACGACAAGTGGCACCCCGAACGTATAGCCAAAGGCATGCGTCTCATGCTGAACAAAGAAAAGCAGCAATCTGCACAATCAGCCGTTCTGGCACATTCAGATTTACGCATGATCGACCAGAACGGTGATTGCATACACCCATCGTTTTTCCAGTACCGGCATTACGAGATCAATCAAGCCCGGAATCTGGCTACAGTGCTGGGACAAAACGGTGTGATGGGCAATACCGTACTGATCAATCGGGCCCTGGCAGAACTATCCCTGCCTTTTCCCAAACAGCTGCATGTGCACGATTACTGGCTCGCTGTACTCGCTGAACTGCATGGCATTCGTTTATTGGTAAACGATCAAATGGTGGATTATCGAATTCATCAGGCCAATGCCAGTAATTCAGACAACAGTATAAAGTTCGGTATTAGGCGAGCGCTTGACAAGAAGTCCTGGCGTGGCTTTATTAACAGAGACTACCGCCTGCCGTTTAAAGAAGATGAGCGCCTGAATGTGGTAAATACACTACTCGACCCGCCAGCGCATATTCCGGCACCTGATGAACAACAGAAACAACTGCTGATCGTGTTTAAATCGTATCTGACTTTCGGCGCATCGAGATGGTCAATACTGCAATCGATGATGAAAGCCGGTTTTTTCCGAAAAGGATTAGCCCACAAACTACGCCTGAGCTTTAGCACGCTTTTTACGAGACGATACGAGCGCTAAACAGCTGCCTATCAAGCCAAAGCCAATCAGGAAACTTTTACGCGGCCCTGTCCAGTTCTGGCAACTCTTCATCAAATTGCGCCGACAACTCGTTTATATACTCTCGCATAAGAAGCTGTATGTCTGTATCGATCTGAATTTCGGCTTCAATAAGCCGGTGCATCGCTTCGATTTCCTGCAAATGACGGCCATTGTCCAGCGTGTGAGTTACCGACGTTGCGTGTCGCCGGTGTGTGTTCAACGCATCAGACACATATGACAATGATGTTCCCGGAGTGTTGAGAAGTTTAAGGTATATTAACCAGTCACCCACCAGAGCATGTTCACTTAGCTGATCTTGCAACGAGTGCATACAAGTGTACAACTGATTTCTGTTCCAGATAACAGAACTGACATTCAGAATGACATTCCTGACGGACAAGGCGGAAGAGCAGAATTCAGTTCCGGAAACGACGAAATCCTTGTTAAACAAATTTGGATGTATTTTGGAAAAGTAGTGTTTATAACTGCGAGAAAGGTGTTCGCCGTGCGCACCAATTTGCGACGAATCACAAAATGCCATGCTGGTCTGTTCAGTAAACGCCCCAACCAGTTTGCTCAGAAAATTGATATCGGCACTATCATCAGCCTCTGCTATCCAAAGCAGATTACCGCGACTGACAGCAGATGCCTGATGCCATTGACTAAATACACTACCGCTGTTTTCTTTATTACGCACTATTGACAGAGTGCGACCGGACCGTCTGGCATAGCGTTTGGCAATAGGGATACTGATATCGTCTGAGTTATCATCGAGCAAAACAACTTCAAATACCGGATAGTTCTGAGCAAAAATCGAACTTAGCCTCTGCTCAATGTACTGAGCATAGTTGTAGTTTGGAATGGTAACGGAAACCTGTTGCAGCTTTGGATGAAGCAGTTTTAGTAAATCGAAACAGTAACTATCGAAACGGCAATGCGTTTCAACATAAGCAATCCGGCGATCACCTGCTTCGCTGCCTGGCTCATTCAGCGCGCGGGCGAACGCCTCATCAAGCGCCTGATTGTCGCCAAGCTCAACCAGATAGCCGTAAGTGTCCATCAGCGAATCGAACCCAGTTGTGCCACGGAAAAGCACCACCGGTAATCCAACATTCATGGCTTCGAGCACAACTGTTGGATATGGGTCTTCCCGTGAGGGCAAAAATAGTACATCAGCAGCGGAATAGAAACCCGTCATGTTGTCGGTAAATCCGACGATATGGATCTGCTTCCGGCCACTATGCGCAGCGTCTGATTGCGGAGAAAAGTCAGTCTGAATCCAACGCTTCATATCCGCCGAAACAGCACCCGCCCAGACAAAATGCACATTATCGTTGTGTCGAACGCTGCGACGAGCCGTATCCATAAAAAGATCAAAACCCTTGCGCAAGTCTGCATACCCAACACCGAGCACGACTTTGTCAGAAGCTTTGATACCCAATGAATCTCTTATATCTGCTCGATCATCATGATTAAATACAACACTTGAGTAAGTACCTTGCGGCTTAATGACTGCATTAGCCTGAAACGATTCGGTGAATTGCGTGAATCCGTCGAATACGGTTTTGGCAGGGAATACCACATGGTTCGCCTTGTTCGCAATTAAGCGAACCTGCGCTTCCAACTGGTAGTCTTTAATCAAATGCGGCATTTCATGTATCAGGGAAACCACCTGCACACCAGAGCGTCGCAGCACAGATACAAGATCACCTGTCACTGTTGTGTTACAAATAGCCGCTGAAAACTGATGCCGCTGGAGCCATTTTGACAAGCCGTTCTTACCCAGCTTATCCAGCAGCACCGTTTGCGTTATTTTTTGATATTCAGTCACTAGCGGTCCGCCTTCTTTCAAGGCAATGGTGACTTGCATACCAAACTGTTGCTTGTAGATTTTCGCCATATTAAGCAACAGCATTTGCGCGCCGTGCCTATGCGCATCATGCCCTACAAGTAAAATTCGGTTGAATTCAGCAGATGCCGGCAGGCCACACACCGCACGCTTGGTCGCATTCAAATAAGCGTGACCAAAGTGCACGTCTGGCTCCAGATAAGCACCTTCGGCCCATTCGTTCCAAGCGTTGATAAACACCAGCGACTCCTGCTCAACAGGATGTTCAACGGCATACTCAATCGCGCCGTTTAGCCACTTCTCATACAAGGCTGGTGTTGACCCATGCATGGTCATGCCACACCCTTCCCTGCGAGCATCGTTATCCCAATGTGGTGAAACGGTTTTTATCAGTGGAAAATCAGGCACCGGCTCATCGAGCGACTTGTTAACCACATCGGCGTAATCACGTACCAGCCCCTTGAAATTCGAATCCAGTACCTGACAACGATCATTGATGTTTTTCAGTCCTGCACAAACCTTGTGTGGAGGAAATTCAACAGCGCCATCAAGACCAAACGCACGAGGGTCTTCTTCACCGAAACCCTGAACCATCATGATCAGGGGCGTTTCGCCCAACAGGCGTGTCCACTTTTTTCGCCATCGTTCGATCGTCGCTGCTGGTTCTGGCAGCAATCCTGGTCGATAAAGGATGAACAGAGGCTGTCCATTAACGCGAACGTATCGCGGGTCGGCCATGTAAGCGCCGGTATCAGCAATGAACTCATCCTCGTGCTCATCAAGATAATCCTGTTTGATCAACACATCATTTTCAAGACCATCCCAGGTCCGAGTCCAGTTCTCATTCGCCCACATAATGCAAAAATCCTGATCAATATCGGATTTAGCCAGCAGATCAAGCGGTTTCTCCATCAACCGTTTGCCATTGAACCAGTAGTAATAAAAACAGAAAGCATCAATACCATTATGTTTTGCCAAAGCGCATTGCGCTTTGATGGTGTCGATATCACTCAGATCATAGAAACCGAGATCCCGCGGAATACGCGGCTGGTAGTGACCTTTGAATCGCGGGGCACCACGAGCTACATTTCGCCATTCGGTGAACCCTTCACCCCACCACTGATCATTCTCTTCAAACGCATGAAATTGCGGCAGGTAAAACGCGATGGTGCGTGCCCTGGAACGCAAGTATGTCGCGTCCAGTTGATCGGCTTGTTCGAATTGCGGACCCGGATTGGCAAAAAACCTGATGTTGTCGGCAAGCGTTCGCGGACCGTTGATTAATTTACCGGTAAGTCGCCGACGCAGAAATCGGCTTTTCTTGAGCAGCTTTGCACGAAGACGTCCAACGTGCGTAATCCGGGCAGAAGCCCGTTTGCCACGCCTGAGCACAGATCGAATCTTGCTTTGGAGGAGAAATCCCCTGGAAAACGATGCTGACATGTAACCCGGTTCGGAACTCTTGTAGATTGGCCTTTGCACAAAGCCAGATTCCCTGTTCAGGACTGGCCACGATTAGCTGCGAAAGATGCAAGAAAATGGCCACAGAACGCGGTTTTGAGCCGTGTTCCGCTAAATCAACTAACCCGTATGTGTCAATTTATCGACTAATTGTCCGTAACCGATCTAATATCAATCTGTGGGTTCTCGGGTTAAAGTTGGATTACAATGTTTATAGCTTCGGTCTCAAACAATAATAATCAAAGGAACTGACGTTGGCTGTAATACACAGTTCAAGCAGGCTCAGGCAGCTTTTTCTCTCAACGCTTACTGTTGTGGCGTCAAGCCCGGTTTTTGTTCAAGCCGCCGAAAACAGCGACGCTCCAGCCATCGAAATGCATGCAGCGGCGACTGCAACTGCCAGCTGTTCCGCCATTAAGGATGATCTGGCTCCAATCTGGCCAATAGATCAAAAAAACACCTTACTAGCCGACAGTGTGCTGAGCGAGCCGTACACCAACCCACGCGGACTTACCGGCAATCGTCTTAGCGGCACCACGGTGTCCGGCATCAATATCGTCTGGACGACGCTTGAAACTGTGGCTGGCCTGTCTTCTATGCAAATAGAAACCAGTGAAAACAACCTGCCGCGTTCCCAATTGGTTTTTGATGCGGACTGCCAGATGCTGCAACACAGGCGCCTTGCCTACGATGAAAAGCAACGTGCAAGCGAACTGCAGATTATCGACCCTGACACGGGCGATATCCTGAGTCGTGAGCTTCTGAACCCGCCGCTACCTGCGAGCAGTAAAATCAGTGCTGACACTGACCGAATCCGTGTCGCTATGGTCGACTCCGGTATCAACTATACCCTGCCACAGATAAATACACGTCTGGCGCGCGACCAGGACGGTGAACTGGTTGGCTACGATTTCTGGGAAAACGATCATCGCCCTTTCGATTATCACTTCGGCCCCACTCCATTTCGAATTACGCGCCATGGCACGGGTACCGCGTCACTGCTGTTACGAGAAGCACCTTTTGTCGATCTGGTGCCCTACCGTTACCCAAGACCTGACATGTCTCGCATGCAGACACTGATCGAACACGCGAGCGAAAACAATGTGCGCATTATCGGTTTACCACTTGGGGGAAATAAGGCCGATCAGTGGACAGCATTTGAAAATGCAGCCGCACAACATCCGGATATTCTGTTCATTTCATCTGCTGGGAACAATGGACGTAACATAGATCAGCAACCCGTTTACCCGGCATCACTCGATTTGGAGAATTTGCTGGTGGTGACATCTGCCGACGATTTCGTTGTTCCGGCGGAACGAGTTAACTGGGGACGCAGCAAAGTTGATTACATGCTGCCTGCCGAGGAGCAAGACGTTATCAACTTCAACGGTGAAAAGATCACTGCGTCGGGTTCCAGCTATGCCGTGCCACGAGCGATGGCCATGGCCGCCAGAATGCTGCGCGACAATCCAAAGTGGGCAGCAGCAGAACTCAAACACGAGTTCGCGCGACGCTTTGCTGATGGTGGTAGCTCACGCTATGTTGGCGGCGGCTACATCGCCGATCCGCTTGCCGATGAAAAACTGGAAGTCAAGCTGCTCGGAGTACAAACCTTAACCCGCGAAAAGCCATTAGCCGATGAAACCGAAGTTCGCGTCTATAAGCTACCTCTAAGCGTGTTTGTATTACACGATGGGTGGTCCAAGGAGCTGATCAATCAAAGTCTGCTTGAAGCCGAAGAAATTCTTTCGCAGTGCAATATCAATCTGAATTCGGTCACTATCAGTGAGTTGTCCATTCCAAATTATTTACGCGACCTGGAAACCGGTGGTGCCAAAACACTGATTTCGGCATTGGACAATGACACCGAATTCAAACCGATTAAAGTATTTTATGCACGCGATACGCGAATGCTGACACCCTTCGACGGAGAGGCTTTCGGTCGTGGTAATACACGTCGCCGGCCATGGCTGCAAAACAGCGTGTGGCTGATGAATGGTATTCAGGACGCAGGCATTGCATTGGCACACGAGCTGTTTCATGTGCTGAGTAATTCAGGAGAGCATGTTCAGATTAGCAACAACCTGATGCAAACCAGAACGTCTCCTGGCAACGTAGCGCTTGAGCAGGCCCAGTGTGAAGCAGCAATACGTAATGCCAAGGAACAGTTGATTTTATTCGATTAGCTGTTCAAACACCTGGTTAGCAAGCAGTCGCGTATAGCGATTAATTTTCTTGTGACCCGGCATCCACCCTTCAAGAAACCGATAAAAATCTGTCCATGCTATGGCGTACAGTGCAGACCATTCCGCCTGGACAAGCCCGGCCGTTTCAGACCCGTGAGTTGCGGATATGAGTGCGTGCAGTGTCCGAAAGTAGTGCGACAATAGTTCTGATTCGTATTGCTCAATAGCATCTTCATCAAGACAGCTACCCAGGAAGTAAGCAACATCTTTTATCCCAACTCCGCCACCCACGTATTGAAAGTCCACCGCAGCCACATGATCCATAGTCTTGGTAAAGCAGAAATTCGCTACCTTTGCATCACCATGAACCAGAGTCTGATATCCGCAGCCACTTAGCTTTTTATCGAGTTCAGCTGCATGGGTTTTAAGCGGACCCGGCGGCATGCTTTGCCACTCTTCGTGTCGCGTATCCAGGTGCCAATATGTACCGACCGACCATAATCCGTCAGGCTTACACTGAAAAAATCTGGCATGAAAAGCGGCTAACCAGCCAAGACAGACTTTCGCCTGTGACACACTCAAGCTGGACGCAAGACGGGGATAACGTTCGCTCAAATCTTCCATCAGAATCCACTGATATGTAGCAGTGCGCCCAGACTTAATCACTTCCGGGACTTTGCAACTGTCGTTACACTGTTGGGCTAAGTGTTCATACCAGTGCGATTCAACTTGATAGGAACGCAATTTTCGCTGGTGCGAGTCGCTGGTATTCCAGCCCCGGGGGTGTTGCGTTTGTTGCGGTGGATTGATCAGCTTCAATATGGCTGTGTTAACAGGTGCACCGGCTATTCGTAATCGAACAATGTAGCCGTAGCCACTCCAAAGCTCTTGCAGCGTGCTTTCAATGAAGACATCGCTGGCATTCAGACCAGACTTTATGTCGGCCAATACCGGTTTTGGAATTGTGTTGGTGTTTGCTGCCATAAGCGCTCAAGCATAGCAGGCTTAGCGCTGGCTTTAGCTCAAGTGGCAGCGGCGGGAGATATTGAACATTGACCCCGATCTGGATTCGGGTCAACATGTTCGTTAACAATGGCGGCAAGCTCGTCAGCACCACCAACATATTTTCCATCAATCCAGATTTGTGGAACCGTAACCGGCGTTTTAGGGCCAACAATCGGCTTAACGCGAGCCAGCATTTCGTAAAGGTCCAACGGGTTGGCGATAACGTCGCGGTATTGATAGTCGATACCCGCACGATCAAGATGTGCTTTGGCGCGTACACAGTGTGGGCATGTTTCCTTGCCGAAAACATGATTACCTTCAATCGGCGCGCGTTTGGCATGTTGCTCAACCACTGCCTGAGTTAAAACACCACGATTCAATGCACCACCCTGCCCGACGACCTTCCCTTCTACCAGAACTATCGGCGCGTGCCAGCCACCTTTGACAAGCGGTCGATACCACTCACTAAGCCACTCCCGGGTTTCCAGTTCAACGGGAATACCGGCTAATTCGTTCTGCATGGTGTCCTTGATGATATCGGCAGTAAGCGCACACTCACCACACGGAATAGATACCTTGAAGGGGCCCCATGCGCCTGCCCATTTGTAAACCATTATTCGAATGGAGCCTGTCATTGTCAGATCCTGCTCTAATGAAATTGCTGCGAAAAAACCAGTCTCTACAATATATAGAACACAAAGGTAAAAATTAGTTCCGTTTCAGGAATGCGATATGGTTTTAGTTCCAGCGTATTTCAGCTAACCTTGTCTACCGGTTCCACAAATTTGAAAAACATGTCTCGTCCAATTCCAAATCCAGAAATGATCGATCGATTGCTCAGTGTTATCGAGCAGGATATTCTCCCACTCACAGTTCAGGGAGTAGCCAGTGGAAACAAAGTATTTGGTGCAGCGATACTGCGAAAAACCGACTGCTCGCTGCTTTTAGCCGAGACCAACAACGAAAAGGAGAGTCCGCTTTGGCATGGAGAGATGCACGCGCTGAAGCGCTATCACGAAATGCCAGAGGCAAGCCGCCCACCACCAACCGATCTATTGTTTTTGTCCACACACGAACCGTGCAGCCTTTGTATGTCGGCAATAACGTGGGCAGGATTCGACAACTTCTTTTATTTGTTCAGTCACGAGGATTCGCGTGATGCATTTGCGATTCCGCACGATTTGAAAATCCTGAAAGAAGTGTTCGACGTTGACCCGGGACAGTATCGAAGCTCAAACGCTTTTTGGGACAGTTTCAACTTGCGCCATCTGGTCGATCAGCTTGATCGACAAACCAAAGACACGCAAGTAGAAAAAATCCGCCGAATAGTCGAACAGTACGACAAACTCTCCAGTCACTATCAGGAAGGGAAAACTGAAAATTCCATTCCGCTGAATTAACCCATGAACTTCAAACACCACTGCGAGGATTAAGTGATGATGACACATGCGCAGGTTGTTGTTATCGGCGGCGGCGTAGTCGGCTGTTCCGTTCTTTATCATTTAGCCAAAGCTGGCTGGAGTGATGTTCTACTAATAGAACGCTCAGAACTAACCAGCGGTTCTTCATGGCATGCTGCCGGTGGATTTCACACTCTTAATGGAGACCCTAATGTTTCCAAACTGCAAGCGTATACCGTCTCTTTGTATGATGAGCTGGAACAAATTTCAGGCCAGCCGTGTTCCTTGCATTTAACCGGTGGCGTCATGATGGCCGACTCTGAAGAGCGCATGGACTTTTTGCGCTATGTACATGCAACCGGTCGGGCTCTGGGTATGGAGACCGAAATTATTACACCATCAGAAGCCAAGTCCATGTTCCCGTTAATGGACGAGTCGCATTTTGTTGGAGCGTTATGGGATCCGGTTGAAGGTCATCTGGATCCTTCGGGAACCACGCATGCCTATGCTAAAGCCGCACAAACTCTGGGCGCCAACATTGTGCTGCGCAATCGAGTGCTTGAACTACAGCAAGTCGAAGAGGGTTGGGATGTTGTCACGGAACTTGGCACTGTGCGCGCTGAGCACATTGTGAATGCTGGTGGGCTGTGGGCACGCGAAGTGGGTCGAATGGCAGGTATCGAATTGCCGGTACTGGCCATGGAACACATGTATATGATCACCGACGATATTCCCGAAGTTATCGAGTTCAATCAGACAACCGATCGCGAACTGGTTGGTGTGATTGATTTCAAAGCAGAGATCTATACGCGCCAGGAGGGTAAAGGCTTACTGCTGGGTACCTATGAAAAAGCCTGCAAACCGTGGTCGCCGCAAACCACGCCATGGGATTTCGGACATGAGCTTTTACAACCAGATCTTGACCGCATTGCACCCTCGCTTGAGATGGGCTCGGAGCATTTTCCAGGTTTTAGCAATTCAGGTATAAAGCAAACTGTTAATGGCCCGTTCACGTTTGCACCTGATGGCAATCCATTGATTGGCCCGGTGCAAGGGCTTAAAAATTTCTGGTGTGCCTGTGCAGTCATGGCAGGCTTCAGCCAGGGGGGTGGAGTGGGCCTGGCTTTAGCCAACTGGATGGTCGATGGCGACCCCGGGCACGATGTATTTGGAATGGATGTGTCGCGTTTTGGCGATTTCACGACGCTGCGTTACACCAATGCCAAAGTTCGTGAAAACTATTCACGGCGTTTTTCAATTCGCTTCCCGAATGAAGAATTACCCGCTGGAAGACCGCAACAAACCACCCCGCTATATGACCTGATGGTCAACGAAAATCGAGCCGTTATGGGTGATACCTGGGGACTTGAAACACCGTTATGGTTTGCACCAAACGGCGTCGAGCCCGTGGATGTGCTCTCATTCCATCGCTCCAATGACTTTGAACACATTGCTGCAGAAGTGAAAGCGGTTCGAGATTCGGTGGGTATTACCGAGATAGCAAATTTTGCAAAATACGAAATAACCGGTGATGGCAGCGAAGCGTGGCTTAACGAGCTTATGACCAACACCATGCCGCGCACTGGCAGATTGGTTCTGACACCTATGCTAAATCACTTCGGAAAGCTCATTGGGGATTTCACTATCGCAAAAGTAGCGGACCATCATTTTATGATGTGGGGCTCTTCTGCTGCGCAAATCTATCACCAGCGCTGGTTTGAACAGCATTTACCAACTGATCATTCTGTTCACCTGGAAAGACTGGGCCAAAAGCTGGTCGGCTTATCGATCGCCGGACCGAAGGCACGTGATGTACTGGCGCCGTTGGTCGATTTTTCCATTACTAATGAAGCGTTCAAATTTATGGACTTTACAGCCAGCGATGTCGCCGGCTGCCCTTGTCTGATAAACCGTTTGTCTTACACCGGTGACCTTGGCTTTGAAATCTGGATGGAGCCTGCTTACGAGCGACGTGTGTATCTGGCACTAAAAGAGGCCGGTGCAGCTTTTGATATTAAAGATTTTGGTATGCGTGCGCTGTTATCAATGCGGCTGGAAAAGAATTTTCCAACCTGGTTCGCTGAGTTACGACCAATCTATGGACCCTATGAAGCTGACATGGGCCGGTTTGTCAAACTGGAAAAGAACCACTTCATCGGACGCGACCACGCGCAATCTGAATTTGACAAAGGCCCAAAGCTTAAACGCGTAGCGCTATCAATCGATACTGATAAAACTGACGTTATGGGTGATGAACCCATCTGGGCACAGTGTGGCGATACAGACTACGGGTGTGTAGTGGACCCGGAAGGCTATGGAGCAAAACGTTTTGACTCCAGCGGCAGCACGTTCCCTGCCCCGGTGGCACAGCGCGATGGACAGTGGCGGGTCGTTGGCTGGGTTACTTCAGGTGGTTACGGCCACAGCGTGCAGCAATCCCTGGCGCAAGGTTTCATTCCTGCACAACTCGCCAAGACAGATTCGAGTGTTGCATTGCAAGTGGAAATTTTGGGTAAACGTTGTGATGCACGTGTGTTACATGAACCGCCGTTCGATCCCAGCGGTTCAAAAATGCGAAGTTAGGTTACTACTGGAAAAATTAAATACCATCGCACATGACTCACGCATCAGTGCAACTTATGCATCAATGCGAGCCTGTTCGCGAAGCGAAAACTTCTGAATTTTACCGGTTGCCGTTTTCGGTAGTTCGCCAAATACAATACGCTTGGGTCGTTTAAAACGAGCAATGGTGTTAGCAACATGGTCGATCAGTTCTTTCTCGGTCGCGGTAGCATCGGATTTAAGGGTCACAAAAGCGCAAGGCGATTCTCCCCATTTATCATCAGGCATGGCAACCACAGCTGCCTCAGCAACAGCCGGGTGTTTATACAACGCATTCTCAATCTCGACCGAAGAAATGTTTTCACCACCAGAAATGATAATGTCTTTTGCGCGATCTTTTATTTGCACATAACCGTCCGGATGCACCACTGCCAGATCGCCGCTCCAGAACCAGCCATCGCGCAAGGCATCTTCAGTTGCCTCAGCATTGTTCAGATAACCCTTCATGATGGTATTGCCGCGTAAAACAATTTCGCCCATCGTTTCTCCATCGTGCGGCACTGAGTGAGGGGGGACACCCGTAACGACATCTACCGCTTCATTCATTGGGAAGCGGACACCCTGGCGCGCAATCAGTTCAGAACGGGCTTCAGATGACAATGACGACCAGTGTTGCTGAGGCTCGCATTGCAATACGTGACCGTAGGTTTCAGTTAGTCCGTACACATGCATAATGTTGAAACCAAACTCGCTCATACGGTTAATAACAGCAGCTGGCGGTGGTGCACCCGCAGTCATCACTTCAATTGTTCGGTCAAACTTTTTCTGATCAGTTTCCGGCGCGTTGGCCAGCATATTCAGAACGATGGGTGCGCCACCGAAATGCGTGACCTGATGCTGCTCGATTAAATCAAACATGACTTTAGGATCAACGTAGCGCAGACAAATGACGGTACCGGCCATAGCCGCCATGGTCCAGGCATGGCCCCAACCGTTGCAATGAAACATCGGCACGGAATACAAATAAACCGGATGCCGTGGCACGGCCCACCCCATCACGGTGCCCATGGTCATCAGATAGGAGCCGCGATGATGATAAAGCACACCTTTTGGTCTTCCAGTGGTGCCTGAGGTGTAATTCAATGCCAGCGTCTGCCATTCGTCATCTGGCAATTCGCCTTTATCGCTGGCATCCGCTTTGGCAATGAAGTCATTGTAATCAACAGGAGAATTCGCCACTATCCAGTCTTTCGCATCCTTTTGAACTTCCGGTGCAGCAGCATCACTGATGAGTACGACTTGTGTCTCCTTGCCTCGTTTGGCAATACCTTCAAGCGCTGCCGGTAATAGCTCTGTGTCAACGATCAGCAAGCGCGTATTGGCGTGCTCCAGAATATAACTGATGGTATCGGCATCAAGACGCGTGTTGATGGTATTAAGAACAGCGCCACTTAATGGCACGCCAAAATGCGCTTCAAACAATTCAGGCGTATTGAACGCCAGCACTGAAACTGTATCGCCTGTCTGAATGCCTGCCTGTTTTAGCGCATTGCCAAGCTGACAACAACGTTTGCGAGATTCCGACCATGTATATTCACGATCGTTATACCGAACGGCCATGTGCTCCGGATGCACATCGGCTGTTCTGTGCAAGAAAGACAAAGGTGTCAGCGCAACATGATTGGCTTTTTTTGGCTGGTATGCATCACTCACTGTTTTCTCACCTGTGATCAGTTTCTAAGAGAACCACCCACATGTAATACATGATGGATTCGGGCCCTTGTTTTATCGGTTTGCGCAAGCTTGACAAAATTTTCCCGCTCGCGTGCATACATGTCATCTTCAGATACGCTAGTTTGCTCACCTGATTCACTGCAGATAACTGCTGCAATGTGCATGGCAACGGTTTTATCGTGCTCGAAAAAATCACCACTGGCAATACCCTTATCCATAAAAGCCGACATGCGTTGCAGCGAATCGCCACCGGCAAGTACAATCTCGGGTTCCTTTGGTGCCTGATAGCTTTCAGACAATTTATTAAGCTTGTTAATGGCAGTGGTATAGAGCCTATCCCGGTTAATGACGGTCTCATCAACGCGCGGGTCGTAGTAAGCCAGCCGCTCAGATAGTTCAGGAGATGAGCCCATAGCGCCATAACCAAGATTCATCCACGCCTTCCATGCAGCTTCTTCCCAATTACCGGTGCGTTCAAACCACCTTAAATAGGTTTCCTTGACGCCCCCGCCTGAAGGCAGTACACCAACACCGGATTCAACCAGGCCCATCACCGAATTACTGTGCACAACAAGTGCATCGCAATGCAACAACACTTCGAATCCGCCGCCAAGAGACAAGCCTGACGGCGCGCCAATTACCGGCACGGGTGCATATTTCAGCGCTTTGACTGCCATCTGAAACCGATGCAGAAACGCATCCATGCCGGCAAAGTCATTTGAATCGATAAACGCTAAAAACGCATTCAGATCCACACCAGCGGAATAATGCTGCGCATCGTTGTGGACCAATATTCCACGTCCATGATCGTTTGCCGCCTGCATGACAATGGCCATTGAGTCGTCGGTAAGCGCATTAGCCTTACTGTGAAATTCAATTAGGCGAAAGTCATTTTCAATTGCATACAAACTCGCTGCGCGGTTCTGCGCAATGGGCTTCAAGGTTTGCTTCTTTAAATGGAACCGCACCACACCTTCAGGAAGATCAACAGGTTTTACCGAACCATCTGCATGCGTGACATTCAGCACATTACTTTGCGATTGATAAAATAGCGTGCGACTTTTTAAAACCTCGGGGACCGGTTCGCCAACCTCTGTCAACAGGGTCGCAACTGTATCCGCACCCAGCGCATCGATCATTTCGAACGGACCACGAATCCAGTTAAAACCGAGCTTCATTGCATCATCGATTGCCTGCGGAGACTCGGCAATGTCGCCAAGTAAGCTTGCAGAGTAACCGAGTACCCGACCCAATACATGACGGCAGAATTGCGCATGCTGATCGTTGCCTTCAACCAGGTTTGTCAACACTTCCTGCTGCTCGGCTTGTGCAGCAGCAGCGACAAGCGCACGATCGGGTAACTTGTCTGATGCAACGCGATAGTCCCCGCTGGAAAGATCTTTCGCATGCTTGGTTCCATCGATGGTGCTATAGAACCCGCCACGTCCTTTGTTTCCAGTCAGCCCTTGTTCAATCATGTTGTTGATGAGCTGATTTTCCGCACCCACTGCATGAAACGCATCGCCTTCGGGCAATATGCTACGCAGCGAGCGCACAACATCGGCCATAAGATCGATACCAATCAGATCGTACAACCCAAACACACCGGTTTTCGGGATACCCATTGGCCGGCCCATGAGCGCATCAGCATCTTCAATCGGGATGCCGGTTTTTATCGCTTCATCAATACCAACCTGCAATGCAAAAACACCGATACGGTTGCCCAGAAATCCAGGTGTATCGCCACACTGGACCACACCTTTTCCCATCACTCGATCATTGAAATCTGCAAGGCGGGTCATGACACTATCGGTTGTGTGTTCACCTCTGACCAGTTCCAGCAATCGCATATAGCGCACTGGATTAAAGTAGTGCGTAATCGCGAAACGCTGTTGAAAGCTTTGCGGCATATTCTCAACCAGCAAAGAAATCGGAATGGTCGATGTGTTTGAGGTAACGATGCAGTCGCTGCTGATCGTTTCATTCAAACGTCGGTACAGATCTTTCTTGATATCCAAACGCTCAACGACCGCCTCGATTATCCAGTCGACATCGCTTAACTGATCAAAATCATCCTCGGTGTTTCCAGTGGTAATAAGATCGGCACATTTTTTATGTACCAACGCCGGTGGCTCCGAGGCCAGCAAACGTTCCACCGCCCGTTCGGAGAATTCGTTCGGCGACGCCTTGCCGGGAATGTCTAGCAACAGAACGCACTGTCCCGCATTGGCAATCTGACCGGCTATGCCAGACCCCATTGTGCCCGCTCCGATAACGGCAATTTTTTTAAACATGGTGTTGATTCACGTTGACGAGAATAGGATTAACATCGGCTTGTTAGTGACGGTGCTACACGATGCCGGCTGCTTTAAAGTCAAACGGCAATGGCAATATGCGAGCCTGAGCACTGGAACCATCAAGTAACTGTACAGCAATTTGCGCTGATTCCTCTTGCACACTTTCTTTATGCCCATTAAAGAATGGCCGTTCCAGCATGACGGTAACCAGATGATGCTGATATTTCGGCGACCATACCTGAGTACCCAAACGTCCAATCGCCTGACCGGTATGGTCAAGCATATAACCGCTTAAGGGGTCAGTAGCCACCTGAATGCTATCGCTTGCAGATGCGATTGCCAGACCAACCAGCTTTCGGTCAGGGCCACGCGCCTGTTCGCGTCGCAGTGCATCAATTGAAAGTGATTCAACATCGGCCTGCAAGTCGAAAAAACTGTCCAGTCCCGATTCGATCACAGTGTGGTCCAGCGTCATGTCGTTGCCAAATGATAACAAGCTGCTCTCCATTCGCTCAATCAGATTCGGACATCCGGCACGCACCTGCATGACTTTACCGGCTGCGAACAAAGCGTCATAGAGTTCAACGCCAAGCTTTGCATCGTCAACGTAGATCTCGTAGCCGCCCTGCTTACTCCAACCCGATCGCGCAACATTAAAAGCATGGCCGTTAAACACCATAGGCTGAAACCGAAAAAAGCGAATGTCCCTGACCTCCTCCCCGAAGACTTTTGCCATTAAATCCTCAGACTTGGGGCCTTGTACCGCCAATGGCCAGACTGCCGGTTCATGCACAACGACATTCAGCCTGGCGGCCGCAGCCAGCCCTTTAGCCCATAACAGCACATCAGAATCGGCAACCGACAGCCACCAGTGATTGTCATCGTGTTTCAACGCAACCGGGTCGTTAATCAATTTGCCATTTTCGTCGGCAAGCGGCACGTAAACACATCGACCGGCCGACACATTGCCGATGTCTCTTGGTGTCATCCACTGCACAAGTTTGTGCGCATCCGCTCCTTTAATGTCGACTTGTCGTTCCGCCCCGACATCCCATACTTGTACGTGCTCACACAAGTGCCAATAATCGGATTCCAACGTATCGAACTCGGTTGCCAGCAGCATATGGTTATATACCGTAAACGCTTTTACACCTTGTTCTCGTACCCGTTCATAAAATGGCGTTGCACGAAGACGATTTGATATAGCCAAAAATGGTTGCGGGTTCGTGTTCATAAACTTCTCGCGGGCAATAAGGTAAGCTGCGACAGCAGCCTAATACGAATCCAACATATGCTCAGTTCAGACGCGGCCAGAAAAAACGTCACGCTAGTTGGTGGTTTGCTGGTGGATGATATTGCAATTTCAACAAAATTACTGCGGCCCAGGAGCTCTAATCCCGTACAGTGGCAACATCGGCTTGGTGGTGTCGCGACCAATGTTGCGCGTGTCGTTAGCCAACAAATTGAGACGCTACTCGTCGCCAGTATTGGTACTGATAATCAAGCCCCGATACTGAAAAAACTGTTGCAGCAAGAATCAATAACCGCATCACTGATCACCCGGCAGAATCAACCCAGCGACCGGTACACAGCCGTGCTCGATCAGGATGGGGAACTATATGTCGGTCTTGCTGATGTGCAGCTGGCAGAACAAATCACATGGGACGAAATTGCTTCACGATTGCCCGAACTGCCACCTGATGCCTTAGTACTCGACGCTAACCTCAGCGCGGATTGTTTGAGAAACACCATCGAGTCACTGGATGATGCCTATAAGACGTCACCGCCAATTTTTGCGCTTGCCGTATCACCGGTGAAGTCGGCACGGTGGTTACCCATAGCCCACAAGGTTGATACGCTGCTGTGCAACCGTCGCGAAGCGTGCGCATTAACGCAACTTGATGTGAACACTCCGATAAACGAAATCGCCGATGCGCTACTTCAGCAACACTTCAAACGATTTGTCCTAACTGACGGAAACCAAACTGTCCTTGTCCAGGATACGGATCAACGTCATGCGATACCCGTCACAGCAGTGCCTATCGAGCAAACGGTGAACGGCGCCGGCGATGCATTGGCCGGAGCCACCATTTCACAGTATCTACAAGGCAGCGATCTGGCGGAAGCGGTTGCACAGTCCGGGATGGAAGCTGCCAGGGCAGTTCTATGTGGTGACACACGCCCGCCGAGTATTCAATAATCGGGTTATCATTCTGCTACCAAACGTTATCACTGGTCAGCATGCATTCACTTATTACTCTATCCGACGCCGTCAGGCAGGCTCTTGAAAACAATCACCCAGTGGTTGCGCTGGAAAGTACCATCATCACGCACGGTATGCCCTACCCTGAAAATCTGCAAACGGCCCAAGCAGTAGAAGCTACTGTGCACGATACGGGTGCGGTTCCTGCGACCATTGCCGTCATCAATGGCGAGTTGAAAGTCGGATTGTCTGCTGCAGAACTTGACGCACTCGCGCAATCAGCCAATGCCAGTAAACTATCGCGCGCCGATTTGCCCTACGCTATGTCACAAGGCCTTACCGGTTCAACCACCGTCGCCGCCACTATGATCGCAGCATCGCTTGCCAGTATTGCCGTTTTCGCCACCGGGGGTATTGGCGGTGTGCACCGCGGTGCCGAATCCAGTTTTGATGTCTCTGCTGATTTGCAGGAGTTGGCGACCACGTCCGTTACTGTGGTTTCTGCTGGCGCTAAAGCCATTCTGGACATTCCAAAAACACTCGAAGTTCTTGAAACACTTGGCGTACCCGTTATCGCATATGGCCAATCCAATTTTCCGGCCTTCTGGTCCAGTGACAGCGGCTTGAAAGCACCGTTGAGCGTGGACAACGAGCAGGCAATCGTGCAATTTATGCAAACACGCAAAGCGTTGGGTATCAAAGGCGGCATGTTGATCGGTAATCCGGTTGCGGTGGCTGATGAAATCAATCGTGATGCAATGGAGGCCGTTATAGTTCAAGCGATAAATGATGCCCAACGCGCCGGTGTTACAGGTAAAGATGTGACCCCCTGGTTACTCGGTCATATTGTGAAACTGACGAACGGCAAGAGCCTTACCACCAATCAAGCTCTAATCCGGAACAATGCAGCGCTTGCCTCACGCATCGCTATTGCATTGTGCAAATCTTGAGACCGGACCTTAATCATGAACGCTAATCAACATCGATTCGCCATGTTCGTTGATGTGCATGACGCACCCGCTCTGGTCGTCGGTGGCGGACCCGTTGCGCTAAGAAAAACCCGACGATTAATCGATGCTGGTGCCAAGGTCACGGTGGTCGCGCCACAAATCCATGATGAACTGGTCAAGTTGCAGCAGGCCGGAGCATTACGCATCGAAGCCAGAGCGTTTGATAACAATGATTTGTCTGGTGTATCTATTGTTATTGCTGCCACCGGCGATGTGGGTGTAAACCGCGATATCGCTACACTGGCTAAAGCAAACGGTGTTCAAGTCAATGTGGCAAACGATCCATCTGCGGGTAATTTCATCATGCCTTCTCTGATCGATCGTTCACCTTTACTGATCGCTATATCCAGTGGTGGCGCCTCACCTGTGCTGTCGCGTTTACTGACAGCCCGCATAGAAGCATTCATTCCGAAAAGTTTTGCCAGACTTGCAAACCTTGCGGGTCAATATCGAGCGCAAATAAAAGCCAGCGTGAGTGACTGGCGTGAACGTCGTCGTTTTTGGGAGCAACAACTCGGTGGCCGAGTCGGGGAAATGGTGTTGCAAGGACGAACCACTGAGGCAGAAACAGCACTCGAAGAAGCTATCAAACAGTATCAGGCGAACGAGGTCACCGGCGAGGTTTATCTGGTTGGTGCAGGCCCGGGCGAACCGGATTTACTGAGTTTCCGTGCACTTCGTCTTATGCAACATGTCGATGTTGTGTACTACGACCGCTTGGTATCAGACGCTGTAATGGCTCTGGTTAAGCCGGATGCCGAGCGAATTTACGTCGGCAAAAAGCGTAGCGACCACGCGATGCCTCAGGGAACAATCAATGACCAGCTTGTGGCGCAGGCCAAGGCTGGCAAGCGTGTATTACGCTTGAAAGGTGGAGATCCATTTATATTTGGTCGCGGCGGCGAGGAAATCGAACAACTTGCAGAACACGGTGTGGCGTTTCAGGTTGTTCCGGGTGTTACAGCAGCAGCAGGTTGCGCCAGCTATGCCGGGATTCCTCTGACCCACAGGGATCACTCGCAAGCCTGTCTGTTTGTTACCGGCCATTTGAAAAACAACACTGTCGATCTCAACTGGCACGCGTTGGTGCAACCTCAACAAACCGTCGTCATCTATATGGGACTGGTCGGTCTTGCACATATCGTGGCCAAGCTGCAAGAGCATGGCATGGCGTCCGACAAACCCATAGCACTAATTTCCCGAGGCACCACTGCACAACAACATGTGATTACCGGTACATTGGATACCATTGTTGATCAGGTGAAAAACAACGAAGTGAAAGCACCAACCTTAACCATCATCGGCGATGTGGTTACGTTGAGAGAAAAGCTGAATTGGTTTGAACCGGGTGATTCGCAAATAAAGCTTATTGATTAGCCAAGGGTTGCAGATTTCTCACCGACTTTATCGCGGTTATCAATCCACGTAACTTTGATAACATCATCAACCTCACCACCATTCAAAACAACCGAGATGGCCGGGTTGCGCGATACCAATGGACCCAATTCCAATGCGCCAATGCGCTTATCATTATGATAAAGGTCCATGTTGGTAAGATACCAGGATGGAATGACCAAACCTGATTTATCTTTACGCTGCCCACTTTCCATTGGGTGACTTACGCGTAAATCAACAAAGGTTGAACCATTGGCCATTCTGGTTCTGATACTGACACTGCCAACACTCATTTCTCGCAACTCTCACCCAGTGTTTTTACCCTGGCGCTCTGACTGAACCACCCCGATTTACTTTGCACCAGTGCAGTGACAGTGGTTGCTTCAATCAATTGCAAATGGGTAGAAAAACGCGGTGCGAGCATTGGATTGGATGTATCAAGAGAGGCAACCTTAGCCCGCGAATGATCATGAACAAGTAAAA
Organism: uncultured Granulosicoccaceae bacterium; assembly: GCA_937981955.1. Lineage (GTDB taxonomy): Bacteria > Pseudomonadota > Gammaproteobacteria > Granulosicoccales > Granulosicoccaceae > Granulosicoccus. The sequence goes on along the minus strand of CALJNA010000048.1, from coordinate 37,796 downwards.
CGATTTTAACCGTATCGGGAACTGAAGAAAAAACACCCACCGGCACAACCGCACCATTGGCAGCGTCCTCAGGCACTAACAACTCGACGCGTTCATCCAGAGTTATCTTGTCACCACCGACAAGGTCGGCAACGGTCTGGTCATACTTAGAAGCCGCATCGCCCAATACGGTTCCGGAGGTCAACGCCGCTATGCCGCTCGCACTGGTTTTTTTAATCCAATCTCGTCGTTGCATAGATATTGGTATTTAAGGTGTTAACGTGACAGTTTCACTAGCACATCGGGCAGATCAGCAACAGTGCCACGATATGGGGTTATATGGATATCCTCTACAACATACGTGCCGAAGACATGCTTATACCGATTTTCCCGGCACCTTGCCGTTAAAAGCATCCTCACGCAAAGCGGAAACAGAATTGGCATGGGCATCAAAACCTTCGTACGTTGCAAACGCATGCACCTTTGGCGCGAGCTCGTCGTAACCGGACTTGGTCAAGTGTCCCACCGAAGAAGATTTTAAAAAGTCGTGAACACCAAGCGGTGACCAGGTGCGTGCAGCTGCAGCGGTCGGTAACACACAATTAGGGCCCATCATGTAATTAGCAATGGAACCGGCCGCATGCTCACCCAATAGAACCTCTGAAGCATTGCGAATATGCGCAAGGTGCTCGAACGGATTCTTCGATAGTATCTGGCAGTGTTCCGGTGCGTACTCGTTTATAAAATCATAGGCAGCGGCAGCATCCTCAACCAACACCACTCCACCACTATTGCCACTGAGCACATCTGCCGAATAACCGGCCAGCTTTTCCGACATCGTGTCCCAGTAAGCTGGAATGGCGGCAATAGCTTGTGACGCAAGCTCTTTGTCCCAGGTCACCAGAAACGCACTGCTATCACTGCCGTGTTCTGATTCAATAATTAAATCCAAAGCAGCAATTAGCGGATTGGCACTGGGGTCAGCCATAACAATCGTTTCACTTGGACCAGCAGGAACGCCCGAATCGATCTCACCGGCCAGCAAACGTTTCGCAGCAGTTATCCATGGACTTCCTGGACCGAGAATTTTATGGCATTTGGGAACGGTATTGGTGCCGTATGCGGCAGCCGCGACCGCTTGCGCCCCACCCGCTTTATAAACCTGTTCAATACCCGCGATTCGCGCCGCAACCAGTGTCGCCGGATCGACCTTGCCATCAGCACCAGGAGGGGTGAGTATGCAAGCGCTTGGTACACCAGCAACAACGGCCGGAATGGCTGTCATCAGAGTAACCGATGGAAAAGAGCCTTTACCTCTGGGTGAATAACATGCCACCGAATCGATGGGTGTAAAGCGCTCACCAACCAGCACTCCGGGACGAATTTCTTTCATCCACATATCGCCCGGCATTTGCTCTTGTTGAAAGCGCCTTATGTTATCGGCGGCATACTCGAGCACATCTATGAAGTCTTTATCAAGCGTATCGAATGCATGGTCAAAGTCTGCAGGGGTGGCTGCAATCGCATTACTCTCGAGTGCAGCCTGATCAAATTTTCGACCGAAATGCGCTAGAGCTTCATCGCCATCTGATTTAACCGAATTGATGATCGGGCGAACACCTTCAATAAACGGTTCAAGGTTTTCTTCGGTTCGCTCTAATAATGTAGAACGCTGCTCCGGAGCCATACGCGTTAGTTCGTGCAGTGCAATAGGCGGATACTGTCGGGACGTCATGTTAAATCGAATATTGTGTATTGTGTATCTGCAGTATAACGTTACTGGGATGTCCGCAAGAACACAGTTCCTGCGCATCCAGGGTGCTATGATCCGCAATATGACGACCCAGTCCACAAGTTCGCCAACTGATCACAAGCGTAAGCTTGGCATTTTATTGTGCGGAGACAGTCCGGAGAAAATTATTGATCGATATGGCCGGTACGACGGCCTGTTCAAAAAACTGCTGGGACCTGATGCTTTTCACTATGAAACCTACTCGGTTATAGACGGAGACATTCCAGCATCCATTCAGGCGGCGGATGCGTGGTTGATAACCGGCTCACGACACGGCGCTTACGATCCGCTGCCATGGATTGCCCCACTCGAAGAATTCATTCGGCAGGCATTTGCTGCAAGCATGCCTATGGTCGGTATCTGCTTTGGCCACCAGATAATGGCACAGGCGCTGGGTGGCAAAGTCGACAAATTCGACGGTGGCTGGATTACGGGCACAAAAGAGTACCGCCTGGATGCATTAACCGGTGTTGAATCTGCGGTGCTGAACGCCTGGCATCAGGATCAGGTACTGGAATTACCCGACTCGGCACACGTCCTCGGGTCTTCGGAGCATTGCCGGTATGCAGCAGCTGGCTACGGTGACCATGCCGTTAGCCTGCAACCACACCCGGAATTTGAAAACGACTACGTCGAACTGCTGCTACAAGAGCGTGGCAAAGTACTGCCAGAGGATGTGCGTGAAGCTGCCAAAGCATCATTAGGTCAAAAACTGAACAACCAACCGATTGCGGAGTGGCTGCGCGGTGTGCTGGCGGGGTCCGCTTAAACACGGTATTCAACGCGGCTTCTCTACTCACCCATTTGGGTTAAGAATGCGTTTTCTGTCGCTAATTTAACGGAATCTGTCGCGATTTTCCGGTAAATTTGCCGTTCTGGTTTGCAAAGATTCACTTGTGTACAGGCACTTAATCGCAAAAACTGTACATACTTGTATATTGGGTGTTCCAGACACTGCGCATTGCCGGTATCATGCGTCAACGTTTTGCCATGCACAGCGAGAAAGGTAGTGATTTCGAGATCTGACTTAGTGATTTTAGTAGTAGCTTCTGGCGCTCTGGCGGTGGGTATTTACCGCTGGCACGGGAATACTCAGGACGTTAGTGCGATCACTATCCCTGCGAGTAGCCGGGTTGTTGTCGAGCCTATCAGCAACACCCCAGAGCCGACATCCAACAACGACACAACGGTTGCTGCAGTAAGCACATCACAGCCAACCTATATTGATTCCAACACTTCCTCATTGGCTGACAACAATGTTGAGGCCAAAACTGTGAAAGTTCAGACGTTGCCGGAGCCAGAAACAGTAACCGGGATAGTTGTGTCCAGCGATGCAACACAGGCCGGTTCAACCAACCTAGGATCTCATCGAGTTCAGTCAGGCGACTACCTTGGCAAGATCGCACAACAGTACGGTACTGATGTTCAAACACTGCGCGATCTGAATGGCATTAACGGCTCGATCATCCAGATCGGACAGGAAATTCTGTACCCGCTATAAACGCAGCGAACACCTCCTCCGGTGTATCCAGAACTCTTTAAAGACCGAACAGTGGTTATGACCGGTGCCGGAAACGGCATTGGCTTAAGTGTACTCAAGGCATTTCATGAAGCCGGTGCTTCTATCATCGCGCACCTTGGTCGCGACCCGAACTACGAGCAAGCGGTTCCCGATTCCGTTGTTTCATTTACCGGTGATCTGCTTGATCGTCATCAGCAGGATGCATTTACCGGTTTCGTAAAACAAAACACTAACAGCATTGATGTGCTGGTGAACAATGCGGGCACCATGTTTGGCCGCTTTCCCGCCAGTACTTTATCCGATGACGATTATCTGAAAATTGTTGAGCTGAATCAGCATTCGGTAGTTCGTATAACACGCGACCTGATACCACTAATGCGCGCAGCATCGTGCGGCGCAATTATCAACACCGTTTCGATATCTGCTTCTACTGGTGGCAGCCCGGGATCTTCTATCTACTCAGCAACCAAAGCGTTCGTATCCACCTATACAAAAGCGCTGGCACGAGAACTCGCACCCGATGGCATTCGTGCGAACGCGGTGTCTCCTGGTGTCATCAACACCGACTTCCACCAACGATACTCCAACGCAGAAAAGTTGGAAAACACGCGCAAACAAATTCCACTTCAACGCCTTGGCACACCCGAAGATTGTGCGCCGGCTTATCTCTTTTTTGGTTCGGAAAAACTATCGGGTTATATCACCGGACAGGTACTGGAAATTAACGGTGGTCAGTACTAGCCTGCCTTTGGCAGGGCTTTCCACATGGCTAACCCTGCCAGCCACAGCAAGGCCGAAACTGTCATAACAATACATAGCCAGTAGTCACCAAACGGCAACAGCAGCCCAAGTACGTAAGTCAACACAACACCAAAAGCCACCTGTAGTGCACCGGAAAGTCCGGACGATGATGAAATGAGATCGGGACGAACACTCATGACTGCGGAAAACAGGTTTGGCAAACTCATGCCATTGGACATGGCAATGAGCAACATGGGACCAAACAAGCCAAGGGGGTGTGTCACACCGATAAGCAACCACATTAGAACAACCCCCAACAAACCGGGAACTGCGCCAAGGTAGATCATTCGATCGATACCAAAGGAGGTTGAAAAACGCCCGGCTATTAAATTGCCAGTGAGGTATCCAATCGCCACCATCGCGAACCAGGAACCATAGATACTTGCACTGAATCCGCGACTCTCCATCATGACGTAAGGCGCGCCAGCTAAAAACGCATAATACAATCCAACCGTGCCGCTCATCATCATTGCTGTGGCATTAAATGGACGCAAGAGCAACAGCGCTTTTGATGACATCAGCATTGAAGTGCCGTTGTCCAACTTGCTATCGGCAGTCAAGGTTTCATGCAACCTGAACCAACAACCGATACACAACATAGAACCAACAAAACCCAGCCCGGCATAAAGCCATCGCCAGTTAAGATTGTCCGTTACCCACCCACCAATGGCCGGACCAAATAGTGGTGCAACCATCATTGCCACTGTCATGTAGCCAATAATGCTGGCTGACTTTTCACGACCGTACACATCACGAACCATGGTACGAGGCAGAATGACACATACTGAGGCAAAGAAGCCCTGTATGAATCGGGCTAATAGCAACCACTCAATTTGCGGTGCTAACGCACACAAAAATCCACCAAGCGAGAATCCTGCAAGACTCCAAAGCATGATCGGCCGACGCCCAAGCCGGTCAGCCGCTGCACCTAAAATAACCTGACCGAACAAGGTTGCCAGCAAAAAAACGGTCAGAACCAGTTGTGCAATACCGTACCTTGTACTGAACTCGGACATGATCGCTGTATTGGCAGGCAATACGCCATTCATAACAACAGGGCCAACCGCTGCTATGCCAACTAACAACCATAAGGGGGGCAAAACCAAGCCCGGCATTGCCTTATTTTTGGAATTCAACGTATGTTTTTTATTCTGTTTGCAACATCGAGTGTGTTACGGGCCATGTCCAGATGCAGGCGTTCAATCATGCGACCGTTGATCTGCACAACACCCGCATTCAGGTTTTCAGCCAAGGCAAACGTGTCAACGATACGTTGCGCATTGGCCACCTCTTCTTCGCTTGGCGCAAATGCAGCATTGGCAATATCAATCTGTTTAGGATGAATAAGTGTTTTACCGGTCATGCCCATAGCCGCACCTTGCGTGCACTCAGCAGCAAAGCCCTGTAAATCGGCAAAGTCATTGTAAACACCATCGAGAATACTCAACTTAAATGCTTTTGCGATCAGAAGCAGCTGCAACAACCAGGGCATAAGCAAAGTTCGATCGGACGTGACTTTCATATCAGCTTCGCGAGCAAGATCGTTGTTACCAATACAAAAGGTACTAAGCCGGGTGCACTGTTCACTACAGGCAGCAATTTCTGTTGCGTTAACAACGGCCTTCGGAGTTTCCATCATTGCCCATATCTGAACACCGCTATTCGGGTCAAGCTTGTCAAGTTGTTGCTGCACGTGTTCGATCATGCTTGCGGATTCGACTTTGGGTACCAAAATCGCATCCGGTCGAGCCTCCCCGGCAACGGCAATATCGTCAAGAAACCAGTCTGTGTCCGGCCCGTTCACTCGCAGAACCCGTTTTCGGTAACCGTAGTCGTTGTCACGCAATGCCTGCAAAGCAGCTTGCCTGGCAGCCTTCTTCGAATCCGGTGCTACCGAATCTTCCAGATCGACAATGATCGCATCGGCAGCAAGTGTCATGGCTTTTTCCATTGCCCGAGCGTTACTGGCGGGCATGTACAAAGCAGTTCTGCATAAGGTTTGAGTCATGGCAATCAAAGGAACGATTTGCGTTTTGACGTAGAATAACGCTTTTACCGAGGGTTCGTGATGCATATTCTGTTGTTGGGCAATGGAGGACGGGAACACGCACTGGCCTGGAAGCTGGCCCAATCGCCACAGGTCACCAAAATCAGTGTTGCCCCGGGAAGCGCTGGAATCGCGTCGGAACCGCTGGTTGAACAGGTGAACATCGCTTTGGATAACCACTCGGCACTAAGTGACTACGCGAGCAGCGAGAACGTACACTTGTGTGTCGTCGGCCCTGAGGTCCCGCTGGTTGCCGGGGTTGTCGATCATTTTGAACAGGCCGGAATTCGAATTATCGGGCCTCGCGCGGCAGCTGCTCAACTCGAAGGCAGCAAGGCGTTTGCCAAGGCGTTTATGCAGCGCCATAACATTCCCACATCAACCCACAAAACGTTCACCAACGCGGATGAAGCCCATGCATATCTGGACGAACAAGGCGCACCTATAGTAATCAAGGCCGATGGGCTGGCTGCAGGTAAAGGCGTCGTCGTTGCTCACACACTAAACGAAGCTCATGCTGCCGTTAGCGCCATGCTTGCCGATCATACTTTTGGAAAAGCCGGCGCAACGGTTGTCATCGAAGATTTTTTATCCGGCGAAGAAGCTAGCTTCATCGCACTGGTTGACGGCACCCACTGTTTACCGTTTGCCACTAGTCAGGACCACAAAGCCCGCGACGACGGAGACCGTGGTCCAAACACAGGTGGTATGGGGGCGTATTCACCAGCACCGGTTGTCACCCCGGCAATCGAGAAGCACATCATGCGCGATATCGTCGAGCCGACCGTTGCCGGTTTACAAAAAGACGGTACACCGTTCAAGGGTTTCTTATACGTTGGGCTTATGATCGATTCCAATGACAAAGCCAGCGTTGTTGAGTACAACGTGCGTCTGGGCGATCCTGAAACACAACCCTTGTTAATGCGTCTTGACAGCGATTTACTTAGCTTGCTTGATGCAGCCGTGGACGGCACGCTAAATCAGGTACAGGCGCAATGGAAAAAAGAAAGTGCACTGGGTGTGGTTCTGGCAGGTGGAGATTATCCGAGCGCTGGTTCCAAAGGCGAAACAATCAGCGGTATCAGTGATGCTGAAGACATCGGTTGCAAGGTGTTTCATGCCGGTAGTGACAAAGAAAACGACTCGTTCGTGACCAACGGTGGGCGTGTGTTGTGCGTGACGGCGCTTGGAAGTGACATCAAAGCCGCCAAACAAGCTGCCGACAAGGGAGCCGCAGCGATCACATTCGCAAGAATGCACTATCGACGAGATATCGGCTATCGGGCCATCGATCGACTGGTCGAAGCATGATCAGTGTACGCATCATCACATGTGTAAAGCGGTAAACTGAGTAAAGCAAAAATCTGCGCCGAACAACGCTACAACGGCAGATTCATTTGCGGTGAATCTGCATCCTGGTGTTCAGGGCGCGGTTTTTTCTTACGCCTGTTCGTTGCATGCAATCGGGAGCCATGTTTTGCTAATACTTCAGCCGTCGGCTCAACGGCTTCTTCACTCTTCTTTATTTTGCTTATCTGAGCTTTTATGTCAGCGCTGTTCACCACAATATCGTCAACTGGTGCCGGATAATCGCCCAGCGGAACGTGGTTATAGTTAGCTATGGTTTCACTGCTGAATTCGGCCAGCTCCGGTATCCACCTTTTTATGAACTCGCAATTTGGATCCTGATCCAATAGTTGTTTATGCGGACTGTATACGCGCATGGTGTTAATGCCGACAATGCCTGCTTGCATTTGTATTTGTGAGAAATGAATACCCGGTTCGTAGTCGTAGAACACACGCGCCAGAGGATATTGCACAGTTCTCCACGACAGTCTTAAACCAAAACACGCAGTAGTAACAAGCATGGCGCGCATGCGAAAATTTAAAAAACCGGTCGCTCGCAAACAACGCATACAGGCATCAATAAGCGGAATACCTGTTTTTCCATCAACCCAGGCTTGTAACAGTGCGTGCTCATCCTCGTACGCCATTTGCTCGAATACCGGATTCAAAGCTCTATGCTCCATATAACTGGCCGATTCAAGACGCTGCGTGAAATGATCACGCCAGTGCAAACGAGACTGAAACGCCTGCAAATTTTTTGTCCAGTAACCAGCGTCTGGCGATGCAGATGATTGCCAATAACCGATTCGCAATTGGCTTTCATAAAAAACAGTACGCGTGCTAATGGTGCCCCAGGCCAGATGTACGGATAAACGCGAGCCTGTTTGAAAAGCCGTATTGGGAGAAGAGATACCGCGCGAGTAGTCAGATACTCGTTCATCAAGAAAATGCGTCAGTTCACGCTGTGCATCAACCTCCCCAACTCTTTGCATTTGGTTGAAGCGAATACATTCATCAACCGGCTGGCTGCATAACGATGCATAGTCGTGCCAGGTGGTAGAAACAATATCGTCACACGATACTGTAAAAGTTCGCATCGAAGCAGGTGCCGGAACAGGTTCAGTACTAAATAGACGGCACTGAATAATGTCAGAACGTAAATCGCGGTCTTCAAGGCCGCGTACAACCCCGTTCTGTGTTTTTTCATGCCATTGCACAAGTGCAGATTCGGCCCAGCGTTTAACGTTCTTGTCACGCTCAAACGTCAATGCGTTGCCGGTTTCCTGATGACTGTAAATAGCATCAAACGGAGTTTGTTCATGCAGGTGCTGCAGTACCGGTACCACCTCACCCTTTGCAAAGTACAGCTCACCACCTATTGCACGCAGTGCAGACTGCAGCTCACGCAAGGCTTGCCACCACGCAAACACATGCATCGCTGATGTGTCTTGTGCGTTATACACTGAGGGTTCGCACACAAATAGTGCGATAACAGAATCGTGCTGCTGCAGTGCAGCCGTTAAGGCTTCGTTGTCGGCCAGGCGCATATCGCGCTTGACCCACCAGATTGCCCGGGATTGTGTGAGCTTGACGTCAGAGGCATTCACACAGGCCAGGAACAACGAGCTCTAAAAACTGAGAAAGACAAATTTGATAGAAAAAGCTAGCGCTTCATCGCATCAAAGAATTCATTATTGGTTTTGGTTTGCTGTAACCGACCAAGCATGAACTCGACCGCCTCAATCTCGTCCATTGCGTGAATAAACTTGCGCAGAATCCAGACTTTTTGCAGCTCTTCCTGATCCATCATCAGTTCTTCGCGACGAGTGCCTGATCGGTTGATATTAATCGCAGGGAACACACGCTTTTCGGCGATACGACGATCAAGGTGCAATTCCATGTTACCCGTACCCTTGAATTCCTCGTAGATAACTTCGTCCATTTTCGAGCCCGTATCGACCAGCGCAGTTGCGATGATTGTCAGACTGCCGCCTTCTTCAATATTGCGTGCTGCGCCAAAGAAACGTTTCGGCCGGTGCAGCGCATTTGCATCAACACCACCAGTAAGAACTTTGCCCGACGATGGCACCACAGTGTTGTAAGCTCGCGCCAAACGCGTTATTGAATCGAGCAAAATGACCACGTCTTTTTTATGCTCCACCAGACGCTTGGCTTTCTCGATAACCATTTCGGCAACTTGCACGTGTCGGCTTGCCGGCTCATCGAAAGTACTGGATATAACTTCACCCTGGACCATGCGCTCCATCTCGGTCACTTCTTCAGGTCGTTCGTCAATTAACAGTACGATCAGAAAGCATTCAGGATGGTTTGCCGCGATACTTTGCGCAACATTCTGCAGCATCAGTGTTTTACCGGCTTTGGGTGGTGATACCAGCAACCCACGCTGACCTTTACCGATCGGTGCAGCAATATCAATGATGCGAGCGGTTATATCTTCAGTACTGCCATTACCTCGCTCCATTGTCATACGTTCGTTCGCATGCAAAGGCGTCAGGTTTTCAAACAGCACTTTGTTCTTGGCTTGCTCTGGTGGACCAAAGTTGATCTCGTCCACTTTTAGCAGCGCGAAATAACGCTCTCCTTCTTTCGGCGGTCTGATCTTGCCGAAAATCGTGTCGCCGGTTCTTAGCGAGAAGCGTCTGATTTGACTGGGAGAGACATAGATATCGTCCGGCCCTGCAAGATATGAGCTGTCTGCTGATCGAAGAAAGCCGAACCCGTCTTGCAATATTTCAAGCACGCCTCCGCCAAATATATTTTCGCCCTTTTTCGAATGCGCTTTCAGGATAGAAAAAATCATGTCCTGTTTGCGCTGCCTGGCAACATTGTCGATGCCAATTGATTGAGCGAGTTCTATCAGTTCGGTCGGGTTCTTCTTTTTTAGATCGGTAAGATTCATACAAGCGAGTTAGGGATTTTTTAGGCGAAAGCCAAGAATGTGAGTAAGGCAATGCTGTTTTAGCAGGATCGGTTATGGCAGATAAATCTTGCCAGCCCGGATTCGAAAGACAGATGCCTACGATATTAAAAGTGGTTTATTAAAAGGTTTGAAAATTGGATTATTTAGTTTCTGTTGATCGCAATAGTCCGAAGGGACGGACTCTTGCGCTGCAGGATTGGGGGAAAGTTAGCATGCTGTGACGATAACGTCCAGTACTAAATGCACAATAGCCCTACCCGGTCCGGCTTATCCAACACGGTTCCAGCTGCAAGGAACCCGCCATCAGTGACGCACTATACTGCGCCAATGGCGGCGCAGCTCGGTCGAATATGTTACAACTAATGCGTAAATATATGTTATTACTGTGATTAATCAGGCGTTCTGATCAATGAACTCGGTTAGTTGTGCTTTTGACATTGCGCCAAGTTTCGTCGCTTCCACGGCCCCATTCTTGAATAACATGAGTGCAGGGATTGCTCGAACACCATATTTGGGTGGAGTATTGGGGTTTTCCTCAATGTTCATCTTGGCGATTTTGACTTTGCCGGCGTATTCCGGAGCTAAATCATCGAGAACCGGTGAAATGGCTTTACACGGGCCACACCATTCAGCCCAGTAGTCCACCAATACCGGAGTATCTGAATTCAACACCTCCTCTTCGAAGTTGTCATCGGTAATCGCGGTAATATGCTCGTTCATTGTGTACCTCTCTTTAATATATTTGGTATGGACCTTAAAAGATCCAGATCGTTCTTTAAACGGTTACTTTCAACACTCACATTGAGAACCAGTTTGAAATTGCTCTCACCTTATCAGAACTTATGACATCGAACCCGAACGCCACACTTGCGTTTAGCGAACTCAATCTACCTGCGCCGCTTATCAAAGCGACCGATCAGCTTGGCTTTGAACAATGCACTGAAATTCAAGGTCTGTCTTTACCGATCATAGCCGACGGCCTGGATATAGCCGCGCAAGCACAGACCGGTACCGGTAAAACTGCTGCCTTTCTGCTAGGCGCGTTTGCCCGGTTACTGGAAAAAGATGGCACCGGGCGCGATCAAAATCAACCCCGCATGCTCGTCATTGCACCAACCCGTGAATTGGCGATTCAAATTGCCAAAGATGCACAAGACCTGGGGCAATTCACCGACCTGAAGACCGCCGTTGTTTATGGTGGTATCGACTACGAAAAACAGCGAAAACAACTCTCTGACGGCGTCGATGTTCTGATAGGCACTCCCGGTCGACTGATAGATTATTTCAAACAAGGTGTTTTCAATCTGAAAAAGATTGAAATATGCGTGCTCGATGAAGCTGATCGGATGTTCGATCTGGGATTCATTGCAGATATACGCTACCTGCTACGGCGAATGCCGCCTCCGGAACAAAGGCTAAGCATGTTGTTCTCAGCCACTTTATCGCATCGGGTCATGGAGCTGGCATATGAGCACATGAACAACCCGACGCCTGTAAAAACAGAAACCACAGGTGTCACCGCAGACGGTGTCAATCAGCAACTGTTTCAACCGGCGACTGATGAAAAAATCTCGTTACTGCTGGGTCTTATTCAACAGATGACACCAACCCGATCAATCATTTTTGTAAACACCAAACGCACCGCCGAGTACGTCGAAGGCTATCTTGTAGGCAATGATGTTGACTGTGGCACATTATCGGGTGATGTGCGTCAGAACAAGCGACAACGCATTCTGGCTGATTTCACATCCGGAAAACTGCCTGTGTTAATCGCGACCGATGTCGCTGCACGCGGACTGCACATCGATGCGGTCACGCATGTATTCAACTACGACCTGCCCCAGCAGGCCGAAGACTATGTCCATCGAATTGGTCGTACTGCCCGAGCAGGTACTCGTGGAGAAGCGGTCAGCTTTGCCTGTGAGGAGTATTCGTTCTCACTACCAGAGATTCAGGATTATATTGGCAAGCCAATTCCACTGTCACCGATAACGAACGAACTACTGGTCCAGCCGAAGAAAGCCAAGCGGATTGAACGAGACCGGGCGCCGCAACATAAAAAAGGCAGTAAGCGCTCAGGCAGTGGACGCAATCAATCCAGGTCAGGTGGTGGCGGACGAGCCAGCGATGGTGACGCCAAGGCGAAAAATAACGAAAACGGTGAAGAGAAGACTCGTAAACCGCGCCGTCGTCGTCGAAAGAAGCCATCTTCTAATGCAAATGACACCAGCCAAAAGGCTAGGATCGATAATCCGGACTCTAAGTAAACCTGTTCAGTCCAATCTTGTGACAGCCACTGTTTTCGCGGCTTACAGACGAATTGTCAAAAAAAAGCCGGCTTGCCAAGTGCGTCAAAAAAGACCTCGATGGTGCGGATAGCACGGATTGGGCGAAAAATCCATAGATCGGCTCTCAAAAACACGCTAGACTGGCAAAGCGTGACATGGTTTTGCATTTGCGAAAAAATGCAGGCAACACCCTGGCACGGCATTCCATTTTCAGAGGTTCAAATCATGGCAACAGGCACGGTCAAGTGGTTCAATGAGTCAAAAGGTTTTGGGTTTTTATCGCAAGACGATGGCGGAGACGATGTATTCGTTCATTTCTCTGCAATTCAAGGGGACGGCTTTAAAACCCTTAACGAAGGTCAGAAGGTTACATTCGAAGTAGAACAAGGCCCTAAAGGTCCGCAAGCCAGCAGCGTTGTTGCTGAGTAGTCTTGCAGACAAATCAATAAGTTAGGGCAAGAGTAGTTGAAACAGATTCGCTCGTTGAAACACGACTATTAGTTAGTCGGCCCTGATTCACTGAAGTAACTACCGGGCACAGCTTTTTCGCTGCCCGGTAACTATTTCGCTCAAATTCAAACGTTGTTTGGCATGGTAGTTGTCATGCCTGTTTTCATGTTTGTTGGCTTATAATGCACGCTCCGGAGCACCGGCGGAGCTTCGGCAGCTATTCGAAATACACTCCAAAATCCACAAAGAACCACTGGTAAAGCAATGAATCTTCAGGAAGCTCGCAGCAACATGATCGAACAACAAGTTCGCCCTTGGGACGTGCTTGATCAGCGTGTGCTCGATGTGCTGGCCAGTGTTCCGCGAGAGGAATTCGTGTCGCAGGAACATCGCGCGCTGGCATTCAGTGACTACCAACTGCCGATTGGCTTCGGGCAAACCATGCTCAAACCTATCATTGAAGGCCGTCTGCTACAGGCACTCGCACCGCAAGTGACAGAAAGCGTGTTGGAAATCGGAGCAGGCAGCGGTTATTTAAGTGCTTGCCTGGCTCGAATGGCGGCCAAGGTTGATAGTTTGGAAATTCATCCGGATTTAGCTCTGTCCGCACAAAACCGTCTCACAGAGCTTGCGGTATCGAATGTAACCCTGCTAGAGCAGGACGCTGCGGCCGAATGGGATGCACAGGATGCCTACGATGCAATCGCCTTTGGCGGTGCCGTGGAACAGGTTCCTGAATATTACAAGAACAAAATGGCTATAAATGGCCGATTGTTTGCAGTAACAGGCGATACAAAGCAACCAATGATGGAAGCGTTGCTGATGACGCGCATTTCTGAAACGGAATGGACAACAGAAAGTCTGTTCGAAACCAGAGTCGACCCGCTGGTCAATTTTTCGGAGCCCGCATCAGCGTTCGTTTTCTAGAGTAAATCTATGCCTTCGATCGTGTTCAAGCGAACTTTGCAGACCTGCGCAGCTGGTCTGATTGTCACCAGCAGCTGGGCGACCATTGGACTATCGGCCGCCAATGCGACTGATCTTCAGCAAACCTACTCACTCGCCCAACAGTACGACGCAACCATTAAGGCTGCAGAGTACGACTACGAATCCGCCATTGAGCGTCTACCGTTGGCACGCTCGGCATTCCTGCCTCAGCTTAACGCTGCGTTCGATGCAGAGCTGAACGATCAGAACGACGATATATTCTCGACCTTCGACGTTTTCCAGTTATCACTTTCACTACGGCAAAGCTTGTTCAATCGTGAGAACGGCGCCATTGTTGATCAGGCAAAACTGGGAGTTAAGCAAGCAGAAGCACAATTGTTTGCCCAACAACAGAATCTGATTTTACGCACGGCAAGTACTTACTTCGATGTTCTGCGTGCACAGGTTGAAGTCGAGTTCAGTGGTTCAGAACTGGAAGCCATTGCGCGACAGAAAGAACAGGCAGAACGGCGTTTCGATGTCGGCCTGGTGCCGGTAACCGATGTGCGCTCCGCACAGGCTCAGTATGACCTTGCCGTGGCAGCCGAAATTGCTGCGAAGAACGCACTGGAAAATGCCTTGGGTGCCATGCAGGTGTTAACCGGCACGCAACCCGAATTCATTTCTCCACTGGCACCTGATCTGCCTTTGGTTGCCCCTGACCCTGCCAATGGTGATGCATGGGTCAATCTTGCGCTAGAACAGAATCTTGACCTTGTTGCCGCCCGACTCGCTGCACAAACTGCCGAAGCCGGCGTGGCATCGGTGCGCGGCTCGCGTTATCCGACACTCGATCTTGTTGGTGTAGCTCAGCAAGTGGAACACGAAAAACCAACGCGTGACCTTGAAGCCGGACTGCTGCGCCTTGAAGTGCGCATGCCGATCTATACTGGCGGTCGAATTAATTCGCAAGTACGTCAAGCCAAAGCCGATTCGGCATCTGCTAACCAGCAATTACTTTCTCAGGAGCGATTGGTTGCACAGCAGGCGCGAGATGCCTTTCGTGGCGTGACCGGCAGTATCGCTCGAGCTAACGCTCTGCAGCAAGCACTGGTTTCAACTCGAAAGTCTGCCGAAGCAACCGACGCAGGCTTTCGTGCAGGCACGAGAACATCGGTTGAAGTACTCAATGCTC
The DNA here is from genome assembly GCA_937981955.1 of uncultured Granulosicoccaceae bacterium. Taxonomy (GTDB): domain Bacteria; phylum Pseudomonadota; class Gammaproteobacteria; order Granulosicoccales; family Granulosicoccaceae; genus Granulosicoccus. The sequence goes on along the minus strand of CALJNA010000048.1, from coordinate 22,507 downwards.
TGCGTGATGTGTTTCGCGCAGAGTCAGATTATGCCGGTGCTCGGTATGACTACATCATCAATTACCTTTCGCTGAAAGCTGCGGCTGGTACACTGAGCGAACAAGATTTGCTGCCAATCAACAATTTTCTGATCAAACGAGGCGCCCAGTAATCACGCTGGTTGGTCTGCGTTTGGGAGAAGCTTTCGAAAAACGCGACCAATGAACTCCCCTCCGACCTGGCGCTACCGAATATGTTTGCGCCTGGTATCCCCGCTGTTACTGATTCACGGCATTGTGCGCAGCCTGCGTGATGGTGGTTGGCAGTACGCGACCGACCGTCTCGGATTCGTGCAACACGATTCAAAGCCACGCATCCACGTCCATGCGGCATCGGTCGGTGAGGTAATCACGGTCTTGCCTTTGCTTGAACAAATGCAATCACGCTTTGCCGATCTTGCCTTTTTGGTCACCACCAACACTCCCACCGGCGCACAGGTTCTAAGCAGTCGGGCTAACGGCGATGTTAGCCACGCCTATTTACCGATCGATTTTTCGGGAGCGACACGACGCTTTTTTAAGCGAAAAAACATTACCGATATTTGGGTGGTAGAAACTGAAATCTGGCCATGGCTTTATGCTCGCGCAAAACAGCGTGACTTACCGATCACCCTGATCAATGGACGCCTTGGACAAAGAAGTCGCGCTGGCTTGGCTACTTTTTTCGATGATTCTTACGCGCATGCCTTGGTTGACGTGATTGTACTCGCGCGCTCAGCCGAGGATGCCAATCATTTTGTTGATCGAGGTGCAGCCATCGACAAAGTGATCAACATGGGTAATCTTAAGCTCGCCGCTACTGCAAAAACAGTCAACCCTGAACGCCTGATTGACGTGCCATACATGCTGGCTGCGTCAACGCATGATGACGAAGAACTGTTACTAGCACAGGCGTGGCTGAATTCAAGCAGCGATGGACTCCTGGTTATCGCACCAAGGCATGTGGAGAGAGGTGCCCGCATTGGCAAAAGTCTTGCGGCTCTTCAGGCTGAGATCGTTCCTGACCTGCCATCTCCAGCCCTGCGAAGCCTTGACCAAAAACCAACTTCGTCGTGCAGACTCTATATTGCAGACACCCTCGGTGAGCTGCATCATTGGTACGCTTATGCCAGCGCTGCTTTTGTTGGTGGTTCTTTAATCCAGCGCGGTGGACACAATGTGCTGGAGCCCGCCCGAACCAACACGCTGATTATTGTCGGCCCACATACATTTAATTTTGAAGAAGAAGTAAGAACATTACGTACGGCCAATGCAATCGCGATTGCAAAAAATGTGGACGAGGTAATGAACTATTTCTCGTTAGCGAGTACCAACCCCGAGTGGGCTAATACTTTAAGTCACAATGCATTTTCAATCATTAATGAGAAATGTGAAGTACTTGATGCCTATTGTGAATCACTGCGAATGTTAATGACAAACCGTTAACGGCGCTTGTTTAAAAGTGCTGAGTGAACACACAATTTAATGCCGCTTTTACTGTTACCTTTGGTTTTAAATAATAGCCAGCATTGTTAGAGTGTCGATACCGGACCACCCATATATCCGATTTACAGACACGGCTTTATATATCATCATTAGAAGATATTTACTAAACAGGCTTAGAGCTACGTACAACTACGCACGTACTCAGACTACTAGTAAACAGGGCAAAGGAATGTTCTTATAAGCGGTTACCATTGAGTGCGATGTATCAATTGATACAACTCACTTTGGAATCAAACAATAGCTTTTTTGAATTCAACATTTGTGACTCGTTACTATCTTCGGGCATAAGGAAGTTGTCATGTTAGTTCTAAGTAGAAAACCAGGTGAGTCAGTCACCATTGGTGATGAAGTACGTATAACTGTATTAAGTATTTCCGGAAAACAAGTAAGAATCGGTATTGAAGCTCCCAGTGACATTGCTGTTCATCGTGAAGAAATCTACAACAAGATTGCCAATGAACAAAAGACTGAAGCTACCGAAGACAACTCCAATTAGTTAGCCTCACTGACTAAATCTGATAGCCGGCAATCGAGGCAAATTTCACTAGCTCTGCGACTGAATGGGCTTCTGTTTTTTCCAGAATTCGCATTCGATGGTGTTCAATGGTGCGAGGGCTAATATTCAGTTCCTTGGCGATTGTTTTACTTGAGTGATTTGCTGAACCGGAAATGAGCATTTGCATTATCTCGAACTCTCGCTCAGTCAACTTTTCGAAACGCTTGCGATAATCTTCTTGTAATTCTCGAGTTGAACGCAGTTCTGCATCTTTTGCAAAAGCCTGCTTGATAGTTGAAACCAGTGCCTCCTGACTAAAAGGCTTTTCAAGAAAGTCAAAAGCACCTGCTTTTAGTGCTTCAACTGATTTAGGCACATCGGCGTGTGCCGTGATAAAAATCACTGGTATTGAGATGTTGCGGTCGAGTAAAGCCTGCTGCATTTGCAGCCCGTTCATTCCCGGCATTTTGTAGTCAAGCAAGATACAACCGGCAATATCAACGCAATCTGAATCGAGAAAGCTCTCTGCATTGGAAAACGACTGCACAGGCAACTCATGCATGTTCAACGAAGTTTCAATTAGCTTGCGTACGCTTGGATCGTCGTCGATTAAATATACTGTGGGTGATTTGTTCATTTATGTCCTACGCCCTCCAGCGAAATGTTTACGGCTCATTCCATGAGCGCGACCGTCTGCGAATTATACGCTCGATATTCACTTTACTCACCCAATTGCTCTCTAATGTAAGACAACAATTCAGCGCGCGTAAACGGCTTCGATAGATGAGGATAGCTCGCATGATTTCCTTTTACCCTGCTTGCATCGGCAGAAACAAACGCAACCGGAATATTTGGCAAGATTTGTGACACTGATTTATAGGCCAGATAGCCATTGAGCTTTGGCATTGCAACATCAAACAGGAACAAGTCAATCTTGTCACGTTGTTTGCGGGCAACTGCTACCGCATGTTTACCGTCTACCGCCTGATATACCGTATAACCAGCTCTGGTTAACAATTCACTTGTCAGATTGCGAACTGAGTCATCATCTTCGGCAACCAGAATATGCTCCGTACCTTCGAGCACAACCGGGCGGTCAAGCTCATCAGTGGGGGTACCCGACTCTTTCGCTGGAACAAGATTGACGATAACCGAAGTGCCTTCATGCAGTTTACTTTCAATATTGATCGTACCGCTGTGTCTTTTGACCAGTCCGTAAACGGTAGACAAACCTAAACCCGTGCCCTCGCCAACCGCTTTGGTTGTATAAAACGGTTCAAAAGCCTGACGTATTGTTTTAGTTGTCATACCAATACCACCGTCAGTGACGACCAGTTGAATATATTCTATTTCCGGTGGTGCATTATCAAGCGTATCGCTGCCGTTGGGTTGCACCGAACTGTAGATACATCGAGTAGTAAAAGAGATTATGCCGCCATCGATCAAGGCATCACGAGCATTGACCACAAGATTTACAATAACCTGCTCAAGCTCTGTTGTATCAAAACCTGCCACAGGCAAGTCAGGGTCAAGATCAAATTCCAGCTTGTACTGGGGTCCAAGCAGTTGTGACAACATTGGAGTAAGGTCTGCGACAACATCGTTTACATTCACCACTGCATCTGTATCAACTTTATCTTTTCGACTGAACGTTAACAGCTGATTAACCAGCGACACCGATCGATCAACGGTATCGGCTATTTCACCAAGGCATTTCTCGACCTTCTCCGGTTCGCTTTTTTGCATCTGGCCCAGCTCTGCGTACCCTCTTATGACTTGCAAGTGGTTCTTGAAGTCGTGTGATACACCAGCGGCCAACTGCCCAATAAGTTCCAGACGTTCGGTTTGCTTTATCTCCGCTTCAAGCTGGGCATGTTTCTCCCGCAGTTCTCGCCAATAGATAAATCCAAAAATCGGTGTTGCCCACAAATCCAGATTGTTGCGGATGGTTTGCACCGTGGAATGCCAATTGTCGCCTGTGGCCAAATCAAACAACTGAATCATGTGGTTAGCAAAATACATAGTGAACGCAAACGCCACTATGCGTCGTGTCCAGCCTTTCTGTTGCAGAAATAAAATAATCGATATGAAAATAAACAGCGCACCAAAAAGATGTACGAACCACACTGCCCAATGCTGTTCGAACTTCAACAACGGATTTGCCCTGACATCAACGAACCAGGAACCTGCAATGACGAAATACATCACTACACAAATACTTAGTGTCAGAATGAAGAAGTTTCGCGAAACATAGCTTGGCGTAACAAAATAATGAAGAAATGCTGCAGCAATTACCGCTCTTGCTACCAACATCAGGGTTTGATCTATCGGCGGCAGAACCAACGCCAAAGTGGTGGCAGGCACAATGTCGTGCAAACTGAGCAAGGTCACGACAAGCATAAAGGCATCACGCGAGAAGCCAACGACGAATCCGGCGATAAGCAGCTTGTCTCGAAGCAACGCACTGCGCCGTCGCGCGTTGATCGCGCTGATCATCAGCACGCCCCAAATGATCAGCCCCAGCGTGAACCGCGGGAGATCGTTAACCAGTCCACCTCGCCCACCGGCAATTTCACCGAGTATTTCCAGTGTAAGAAGGCCTAATATGCGTAATGTTTCCATAGGCGGACCAAGCAACAGTAGCGAGCGCGGCAGGCGGACAGACGGCCTCGCCAACCATACAACTTAGCGTACCAACAAGCGCTTTTCTGGAGTGAAATTTAGCGTCGGCTTGACCTGCCTGACATTATCAAGCCACCCGGTGACCAACCCCGTGAACACTTCACAGAATCCGGGCCAAACCTTTGAGGGATTCCGGCGATTTCCTCGCGACCACCCGTTTGCGCTACTCGCCGATTAATCCTTGATCATAGCCTTTGATGAGCACATTCCAGCAGTCCGAATCGTAATGTGCCGGACCGCTGCTGCCGATTTTATCCAGCGAGCGTTTGAGTCGTTTCAGGTTGCTTTCGATACGCGTGTTTTCAGCCGGTCGGGATATCGTGGCCCGGTCAAAGTCGATTAATGATACGTGTCCGGCATCGTCAAACAGAATGTTGTGCGCGTTAAGATCTGCATGATTGACACCCGAAATATGAAACTGCCGTATACATCGGCCAATTGCAAACCATTGATCGTTATCAAGCCTGGCAGTACAAATTCTTTCAGCCAGCGTAAGCCCGTCGAGGTAGAACGTGATTAGCGATGCGCTATAGACGAGACCCGTGCGTTTTACCTGACAGCTATAGGGACGCGGTGCAGGCAGGCCCAGCTGCTCAAGTGCGCACAGTACGCCGAATTCTCGCCAGGCACGTGTGCGGTGCAGTCCGAGCCAGATATAACTACCCTCACTGATGCTCCGTACCATACCGCCGCGACGGTAATGCCTGAGTACAAGTTGGTGTCGATTGATGTTGAGAAAAAGACTGGCACCACGGCCAGCGCTTGGACTGTTGGTGACGTAACCCTGATCTGCCAGCCATTGATCGTCGAAGATCTGTTGGTTAAATTCCAGGTCTGCCGACACGCGATGCTGCCAATAAATGCTGGTTTTGCCGTCAGAGTCTGTCGCCGACCCGACATTACGTTCTATAGCGTCCATGTCGGCAAGTTGCGCTCGCTACTTTTCAGAGCTGTTTGAACTTTTCTTGTCGACTAACTTGTACACGGTTCCACAGTATGAACACGAGGCTTCGGGAGTATCTTCCAACGGAATGAAGACGCGCGGATGCGAATTCCACAGATCTGCATTGGGTGCCGGACAATGCATCGGAAGCTCATCTTTTGTGACTTCGATTACGGCTTGTGGTTTTGGCTGTTTCATCATCTCGATTGCGAAAGTTAATGTCCTGGTGCGTCGAACTCGTTTTCAGGAACAATGGACGAGGTATTGAACCATAATCTTGACCTCTGCGACACCTGTTATCAGGCCGGACAATAGCAATTTTCGGGACCCGGCACGTGGATATTCGCCTGACCCGGACTGCTTCGTGTCACAGAGCGCAATGATGCGGTCTCTTTCACTGTTTCGAATCCTGAAATGGCTAAACACCGTTGCCTCATCACAGTGTAGCTGGTTCTGGCCTGCGTTGAGGTGCCGGCTTAAGGTATCATTCCCGTATGACTCATCAGCTCGAAATCGACCGGATTAATGTGCATCTGGGGGACCAGCACATTATCAAAGACATGTCGTTCTCTCTGGAAGAGGGTGAAATTGGCTGCCTGCTGGGTCCCAGCGGTTGTGGCAAAACCACCATGCTGCGGACCATCGCGGGTTTTCAGGCACCGACCAGTGGACGAGTGATTATTGCCGGACAGGAAATTTGCGGCCAGCAATGCGATGCAAAACCCGAAGATCGCCACATTGGTATGGTGTTCCAGGATCTGGCACTGTTTCCTCATATGACGGTGCGCAAAAACATTGCTTTCGGCATGCGCCACACAAAACGCAAAGCAGTTAAAGAACGGGTTGATGAACTGCTCGAACTGGTTGCCATGACCGAATATGCAAACAGCTATCCGCACGAGCTGTCCGGAGGTCAGCAGCAACGGGTTGCTTTGATAAGAGCCATGGCGCCACGCCCGCCCGTGCTTTTACTTGACGAACCTTTCAGCTCCCAAGATACGGAACGCCGAGTACAACTTGCCCATGAAGTGCGCGAGATTCTGAAACGAGATGGTATAACAGCCATTCTGGTTACACATGATCAGTATGAAGCATTCGCCATAGCCGATCACATTGGCGTTATCAACGAAGGTTCGATGTGCCAGTGGGACAATGCTTATGATCTCTACCACACGCCGGCAAATCGATTTGTGGCCGACTTTATTGGCGAAGGTGTGTTTGTTTGCGGAAACACACTGGAAAATAATCAGATTCAAACCGAACTTGGCATCATTCAAGGCGAACTGTCCGAACAGTTCTGTGCCGGCACACAAATTGAGTTGCTTGTGCGCCCTGACGATATTATCCACGATGATCAAAGTCAGACGAAAGCCACAGTGATCGCGAAAGATTTTCGCGGCGCTGGCCATTTGTATACCCTGCGCATGCCCGGCAGTACTCGCCTGCTGTGCCTTGCACCATCTCACCACAATCATAAAGTGGGCGAGCAGTTTGGTGTGCGACTAAACCTTGATCACCTGGTTATCTTTAGTCGCGAATTGGTTTGATGGGCCAATAATCTGGCTGAAGTTCTGGTTACGCTTTTTATTTTTGTTTTCTGCTTTTTAGCTTCTACAGTCCAACTCTTCCCTCAACATTCTGCGCTTCACTATTGGTACAGATAACTATTGGTACAGATAGTAGAACACGCTATGAGAACACGAGCGAAGTTTTGAGACCTGCGGTTGCAATTCCCAGTTTTATAACGCAACCTATTTCGTAACATCATACTATATATTTTTATAGTATTATATTTATCAAGTCAAAATCATTACGCAAATGGAGGTGTGTATGAATCAAGACAGACAATTCAGCGAATCTGTAAGACCAGGGCGCGATCTTCGGCTGGCAATGGAAATGCGTCTCAACAGAAATTCACCAGCAGAATCAACTAATAATGACTCCATTCTTAACGCATTGGCTCTTAACGTATTGACAAGTAAGAAAATTGCGAAGAAGAATAATGCGAATCTGAAGGTTTCCAACAACAGCTGCGAAAGCCAGCAAGTGTCACCACGATGCGGTGATACGCCCGGTAATTCAAAAACCAACAGCATAAAAATATTACGCAGAGCTCTTTACACTCTCAATAATCGACAAAATACTGATCTGGCACAACTGCTGGAACTATTGGTGCAGTTCGATGATATTGAAGGCTGGAGGGAGAGTGGATCGCGGCACTGCGTTGCATGGATGAATCACTATCTACATATTGACTCAGCAATCGGCTGGGAACGATTGCGTGTTGGCAGACAACTCAGGAACTTACCAATCATCGCTGCCCTGTTCCGCTCTGGCAGATTGAGTTGGTCAAAAGTGCGCATACTTACCCGCATCGCTACCCCGGATAACGAACAACTTCTCGCACACGCATCATTGGACGCATCGGTAAGTGATGTTTCGCGTATGTGTGATGATTATCGATGGAACGACTCAGAAAAAGATGATTACCAGAGCGATGAAAAACAATTTAAAAATCGCTCACTTACCTGGCGTCGCCTGCACAATGGCAACACCGCTATTCGTCTGGAACTTCCGCCTGAACAGGCACAAGTAGTCTTGCTAAGTATCGAGCAGTGTGAACAGATGATATATAAAAGCGACACTGAAAATATCGTCGATAAAGTAATTACCAACAGCACAGACCAAATTACATCAATCACAACGGAAACAATCACTTCAAAACAACGAAAAGCCGATGCCGTCATTATGATGTCAAATCGAAGTCTGGCATATGAGCGCGAAGAATTACCGGTATCAGAACGTTATCATGTGGTGCTGAATGTTGATGTTGATTCCCTGACCGATAACCAAATCGCAAATGCAGATTTACCAATAGTGGCATCAGAAATATCCGAACGAACGATGGATTTTCTCGCTTCATTCGACCCAGCCTATGCTACAAAGCCTGATATTCCGCGTCGTTCACCGGTTATTGAAGGTGTTGGTCCAGTTTCGCTGGCGACTGCGAGAAAACTGACTTGCGATTGCTTAATGACAACGTTGGGTACCAACGCCGGCGAGCCACTATCCATAGGCCGCAAAACCCGAATCTGGCCGGCTTCAATGAGAACAGCCATCATTGCGCGGGACAGACATTGTCAGTTTCCCGGATGCGATGCTCATCGTCATTTGCAAATTCATCATATAAAACATTGGGCCGACGGTGGCGAGACGTCCATAGAAAATGGTGTTTGTCTTTGTCAAAGGCACCACCAACTCATTCATTCCGGACAATTTGAAATTATGCGTGCCGATTCGAGCAAAGCAACCGCAATGAGTTTTTCCAATAGCGCAGCAGCAGATTTTTCCAGCCCGGCAGATTCAGATTTTTCACACACTTTGTTTAGCTCGGCGAAGAAGAACTTGTTACCCACTCGCTGCCGCTTTATCGTACGCGCCTTGAAACCACCCGGCACTGTGCAGAAAATAGAGTCGAAAGTAGCCGAAGAGCAAGGGCTATACATGAATAGCACCAATGTGAGGAACCTACACCACGGACTGATACAGACACTGCGTGATTTGTCGGACTCTACACGCGTTGACTCTACACGCGTTGACTCTACACGCGTTGACTCTGCACGCGTTGACTCTGCATGTGTCGGCTTTATAAGTGCAGGCTATTCACGTGGTAACCCCAAGAGAACTGACTCCTCAGGTGCTCCCTTTGCAGGTATTCAACTTGGCGAACAATTAATCGCTAACAGCCAGCAGTGTAGAAAAACACCATACGTCCAGACCACCCGTGATGGTGCGAATCTCAGAATCTAAAATTTGGTATTTTTAAAATGGAGTTCTGAAAACTTGGCATTAGAAGCGTATTAGTAGCTGCAGAGATGAACAATGGTACAACCAAACACTCATAACTGCTCTACTTCAAGCTCGCCCCTTTCGATTTGTCCGTATCTCGTCCCTTTTCCCTGTGGGCAGGTTTGGAATACGCGTAGCTTCCAGGTAAATTGAGCCGGTTGCAAACGGATGGTTTTGGCGATAGCGTTGTTCATGTTCGTTGCGTCGATCAATGCATCGCCAGTTGGGTAATTCTGTAAACACTCGAAAAGATGTACATCAACTGCGTCATCATCTGAGTCATGATGGGCAATCATTGGTACAACCAGCGCGTTGGTTTTTTTCACTATCCGCGGCAGCATTGCCAGGGTTGCTTTCTGATGCCCAAAAAATGGTGCGAATACGGACCCCTCAGGACCAAGATCTTCGTCGCTGAGGTAGCACATGATTTTGCCTTCATTCAAACCTTTTATCAGTTGGCGAAAGCCACTTCCTCGTGGTAAAGGTATTGCATTAAATCTGTGCCGAGCGCGATAAACAAGATAATCCAGCACTACATTATCTAAAGGCTTATAAATTCCCTGCAAAGGATAATGCGGAGACAAGGCCAGCAATCCAGCGTCAAGTGCCGCCGAATGAGTTACAAGCAACACAACCGGTCGACCTGTGGCTATGGCCTCATCCAGATATTTCCGATTATGTATGCGTGATTGATCAACTATCGATTCATCATTGCCCCACCAATTACGAGGTGAAAGCATCAACGCCTGCGCATGTAATATGGCGTAGCGTTCAGCAATGGCATTTCTTACAGAGTCATCGAGTTTTGGAAAACAGGCTTGAAGGTTTATACGAACCGCGCGATTGGTGCCAGTGTTGCGGCGTGCTCTTAAGTTCGCCAGAAACTGAGCAAGCGAATTACGCATGTTTCGCGGCAATCGCCACAGCAAAAACAGCAATCCAACACCTAACCAGCTAGGCCAGGTTTTGGGATGTAGCGGAACCGATCTATCCACAGGAAATACTATCGTTAATCCTGCTGATCGACACTATCAAGGTGTTTGACCACACGTTTACGAAACACGTTAATTTCTTTCTCAACCTGCTTGTCGCCATTTTCATTAGCAGCCTCGAGCCCGGCATCGAACGCTTTCAGTGCCTCCTGATAAAGCTCGTTCTCAGCCAACACACGACCGAGCACTTTCCACGCAGTTGAATATGCCGGATTTAGCTCAACCGCCTTACGCAAATGCTCGGCAGCTTTGTCAAATTGCTTTTCCTTGTAATAGGCATTGCCAAGGGTGTAGCGCAGCATGTCGCTGTCCTGCCCCGTGCTCAGCATATTTTCAAATGTATCTATCTGGCTCACGCTTTTAGTTTACACCTAAAGCTTCCTGCCAACAAAATAGGCTTCACTAAAACCACGTTCATCAAGGGGAGATTCATACGATAAACATGACTCCAGATCGGCAAACAACTCCGGAAGTTCGTTGGGGCGCAAAAGATAATCACGGTTAGATAATCCAGCTGTGAATGTCTGATAGAAAAGCACACCACCTGACTTTAATGATGCGCTGAGTTTTGCACACAAGGGTCTGTCGAGAAAGCGGCTTACAACAATGACATCGAATGCATCAGGCTCAGGAGGATGTTCAACCACGTCTCGAACCTGCGGAATCACATTCGTTAGTTGCAGATGCGTACGCTGATACTCAAGCATCGAATCAACAGCAATCTGACTGATATCCCAGGCGTGGACGCTAAGTCCTTTTCTGGCAAGATAAAATGCGTTAGCTCCACGACCGCAGGCCACATCGAGAGCCCGTCCATTGTCCGGAAGATACGCCTCACCTGTGACCAACACACTCGCAGGTTCTGGCAGCGCTTGGTCTCGCTTAGCATATGCGTACCGCGCATTCCATTTCGACGCAATTGGAGGAGTATCGTTCAAGGCATAAACCGTTTTAAAGCATTCCAGTACTTATGCTCACTTCTTCCAAAATGCAGGTGTGAACAATAACAACAAAGTAAATATCTCAAGCCGCCCGAACAACATCGCAAAGCTTAATACCACCAGAGAAAAATCTTCCAAACTTGCGTAGTTCGCGGCAACCTCACCCAGCCCCGGTCCAAGATTATTCAAACAGGCAATGACAGCAGAAAATGCCGTTTCCTGATCATGCCCTGCCGCCATAAGCAGTAGTAGCATGACCACACACAAAGCCAGATAAGCTGCGAAGAATCCCCAAACCACATCGATCACCTTGTTCGGTAACGGCCGGCCTCCCACCTTTACCTTGATGGTTGCATTGGGATGCAGTAGTCGACGCATTTCGCGCTGACCCTGCTTGAATAGAAGCAAAACTCGAATAACTTTCATTCCGCCGCCAGTTGAACCCGCGCACCCACCAACAAAACTGGCAAACAGCAGTAGTACCGGCAGAAATCCAGGCCACTTGAAATACTCTTCCGATGTAAAACCGGTGGTCGTACCAATAGATACAACATGGAATAGCCCGTTAAAAAACGAATCCTTTGCATCTGAGGTATCAGTAAAATACAGATAAGCACTAACAACAAGAGTGAGCACTACAGCCAGACTGATAAAAGTACGAAACTCTTCATCAGCAAGATATGTTTTCAGGCTTTTAGTACGAGCAGCGGTAAAATGCAGCGCAAAATTTACGCCGGATATCAGCATAAACAACACTGCGATCATTTCTATTGCCACGCTGTTGTAATGACCAATGCTGGCATCGTGTGTTGAAAATCCACCAATGGCAACGGTGGAGAAACTATGGCCTATTGCATCAAAAGGCGACATGCCCGCCCATAGATAAGCCAGTGCACATAAAATGGTCAGCGTTAAATAGATGTACCACAAAGCTTTGGCTGTCCCGGCTATTCGCGGAGTCAGTTTGGCTTTGTTAGGACCGGATGATTCAGCTCTATACAATTGCATTCCACCGATACCGAGCATGGGAAGAATGGCAATGGCTAATACAATGATTCCCATACCCCCAAGCCATTGCATTTGTTGCCGATAGAACAAAATCGAATGCGGCAGGTTATCCAGGCCAACGATTAGCGTTGCACCCGTTGTAGTCAACCCGGACATGGATTCAAAAATTGCAGCTGCCACAGACAGATTCAGATCAGAATAAAGAACAAACGGCAAAGAGCCGAACATACCCAATACACCCCAGAACATAACCACCACAACGAATCCATCGCGCAGTCGCAGCTGAATTTCCTGCTTGCGCACTGGCGCAAACAAAGCGACACCGGTCAGGAATGTGGTGAAAAATCCACCGATAAAAGGCCACACCGCTCCGTCTTTATAGATGAACGCAACGATGACCGGCGTTAACATGGTGGTGCTGAACAGCGCGAGTAGAATCCCGAGCACACGCTGAACCGCTTTTATTTGAATCGTCATAGGAGCGCTGGCTAAACGAAAGTAAAGCCAACCTGAAAGAGCTTTTCTACTTCGGCGATTTCCCGCTTATCGGTGATTAGCACGATCAGATGATCTTCCGCTTCTATCACCGTATCGTGATGAGCGATCAGCACTTCATTACCGCGAGCAATAACACCAATGGCAGCGCTTTTGGGTAACTTAACCTCACTGATTTCCCGGCCCACCAGCACCGATGTGTCTTTATCACCGTGTGCGATTCCCTCCAACGCTTCTGCCGAACCCTTACGCAAAGAATGCACGGCAACAACATCACCGCGACGAATATGCGTTAACAAAGAACCAATGGTTATCTGCTGCGGAGAAATTGCAACATCGATAATGCCTCGTTCAACAAGGTCAACATAGGCTGGGCGATTGATTAACGACATGATTTTATTAGCGCCCATGCGCTTGGCAAGCATGGCAGACAGGATATTCGCTTCATCATCGTTAGTCAGTGCACAGAATACATCCATATCCTGGATATTTTCATCTATCAGCATGTCCTGATCAGCGGCATCGCCATGAAAAACCAAGGCATCGCTCAGGGTTTCTGCGAGGTACTCTGCCCGTTCTTTTACCGTCTCGATGATCTTAACGCTGTAATTTTTTTCAAGCTTTCGCGCGAGCAACAAGCCAATGTTCCCACCACCTGCAATCATGACGCGCTTACACTTGCCCGCTTGATCATTAAACTGACACATGACCTTCGCGGTATGTTCTCGTTGCGAAAGAAAGAACACAATGTCTTCTGCTTCTACAATCGACGCCCCCTCAGGAATGATCGCCTCATCACCACGATAAACGGCAACAACACGCATATCTATGTCTTCAAGCAATACCGGCAAATGCGACAAAGCCTGACCATCCATGTTCGCACCAGCCTGTAATTCAACACCGACAAGACGAACTCGACCGCCAGCAAAATCCACAACTTGTAATGCACCGGGGTGTTCTATTACACGTTGAATATGGTCGGTAACCAGCTGCTCCGGGCTAACCAGAACATTGATGGGAATGTGATTATTACTGAACAGATCTTTTTCACGCAAATAGTCAGCAGAACGGATGCGGGCAATTTTATTAGGTGTTTTAAACAGTGTGTAGGCAATCTGAATAGCAACGATATTGGTTTCATCGGAATCAGTTGCGGCAATAATCATATCCGCATCTTCGGCTCCGGCCTGCCGCAGCACTTCCGGATAAGACGCATAACCGACAACGGTATTCAGATCGAGACGGGCACCCAGTTCATCAAGCACCGATTTGTCTGTGTCGACCACGGTCACTTCATTGTTTTGTTCAGAGGCCAGGCTCTGCGCCACCGTCGAACCAACCTGACCGGCGCCCAGTACAATTATTTTCATGTTTGAATGAAACTCTACTCGCGTACTTTATCGAGATCTATGTTCAGGCTACGCAACTTGCGATAGAGATGTGTGCGCTCCATTCCTACGTGCTTCGCAAGGTCACCGATGTTGCCCTGTGTTTCTGTCAGACATCGGATAAGGTATTGCCGTTCGAAATCGGCTCGCGCTTCACGTAATGGCAAGTCGTAACGCAACAAGGTCATTGTGTCGCTGTTGGCGACTATGCCCAGCGCATTACCGACCTCGGCTGCCTCAATGGACACCGAACCACCTAGTAATAGCAAGCGTTGAACCAGATTTTTCAGTTCCAGCAGATTCCCTGGCCAGTCGAGGTTTCTTAGCTTGTTCTGTGCGCCAACACTGAAATGTCGATAGGCCATACCTTCTTCCTGAACATGCCAGTCGACAAATCCTTCGAGTAAAGCCGGGATATCTTCGAGGTGATCGCGTAACGGTTTTATGTTAACCGTTGATGCAGACACCAGCCGAGTCAGCGCGGGGTCGAGTACGCCCTGTTTTACCTGCGATGATAGTTCGGTTCGGGAAGAGGCCATTAGTCGCGCTCGAAAAGGCACTCGAACACTACCACCGACACGAACAAATCCCTGCTGCTCTGCGGCCTGACGCAAACACTGTTGAGCGCTGACCGGTAACATTTCGATGTCTGTCAGAAACAGAGTGCCGTCAGCAGCGGATTCGAGAAAACCCATGCTGATGGTGCCATTATTTTCTTCGCCAAGTAGTTCCTTGTGCGAGTTCGCACTGGAAAGCGTATCGCACCGCAACTGGATGAATGGGCGCGGGCTCGATGATCGGTTGTCAGACATTTCCCGATCATGCACATGTTGCGCGAACAGCACACGCCCACTTCCCGGCTCACCAATAAGTAACAAACTGCTGCTTCGAGTAGCTTGTTCTTCGAGTTGTTCTTGTAACTGTTTAACGTATTCGCTGTCTCCAAGGAGCAACGGAAGACGTTTGGCTGGTGCTGAAGAAACCCCCGCAGCACTGTCATCAAATCCTTCCGCAAGTGCTTTCTCAACATTGAGTAATAGCTTGGCTAATGACACAGGCTTTTCAATGAAATCTACTGCACCGTGACGAGTTGCTTCAACTGCTGTCTCAACCGTACCATGCCCTGAAATCATGATTACCGGAAAGCGCAGCTCACCACTTTGCCGCCACGATTTCAGCAAACTGATCCCGTCAGTGTCCGGCATCCAGATATCGAGTAAAACCAGATCGGGAGTTTGTTCGTCGATGCAGGTTTGTGCAGCCTTTGCCGAGTCAGCAACTGATACGGCGTAGCCCTCGTCCTCAAGAATTTCCTGAAGCAAGAGTCTTATGTCGGGCTCGTCATCGACGACCAGAACAGAACGGCTACTCATGCCGCATCACCTCGAAGTTGCAACGCATTTTGAAAAGGCAATTGAACAGTGACCATTGCACCCCCCTCAGGGCGGTTCTCAGCCTTTATTGTACCGTCATGCTCTTCAACAATCTTCTTTACTATGGCCAGACCAAGTCCGGTGCCGCGCGGTTTCGACGTCACATAGGGCTCAAACACACGGCTCAACGACTCTACCGGAAATCCGGGACCATCATCCATCGTGACCATTTCCAGCATGTGTGATGAGTTGGAGCGTACATCGCGCGTTATTATCCGCACCTGCGGCACCGCTTCGGATTGCTGAGCTTCGAGCGCATTCTTGATCAGGTTGTGAATTAATTGACGCATGCGTGGCAAGTCCACAGCTATCGGTGACAACTCGGTATCGAGCTCCAGCGAAAATATGGCATCTTCATCCCCTTGGCGATACATTTCAGCCACTTCCTGCATAAGCTGGTTGATATCAGTGTGAGTCAGCGTCAACTTTGGTGCTGACGCATACTCTGCGAAAGCATTTACCATGGATTTCATGACATCTACCTGATTTTCGATTGTTTGCGTCAGACGTGACAATACATCCACATCGTCACTATCAAGCTTGTGCGCAAATTTATGCCTAAGTCGCTCTGCAGATAATTGAATCGGAGTGAGTGGATTTTTAATTTCATGAGCCAGACGTCGAGCCACCTCGCTCCACGCAGCATCGCGCTGCGCGCTGATAATCGTGGTCATATCGTCTATGACCACCACCATACCTGATGGTTCGCCCGCAACATCGTGTAAGGAAGCGCCGCGACAAAACAGAAAACGTCTGCCGGTCTGATCAACCACTTCCAGTTCGGTAGACCAGTCTCCTCCATCGTTGTTCGATAGAAATCCGCCAATCTGCTCGCCAAGTTGAGCTGTAATGCTGTTGTCCTGCCGATCCTGCCTAAGCAAACTACCAGTTAAGCTACCGGTCAAGTCGGATAGTTCAGGTCCCAATATTTCTACAGCGGCCTGATTACTGGTACGCACACGGTTATCTGCATCAAGCGTTAATACACCGGATGATATTTGTCCAAGTACCGCTTGAAGATACGCGCGTTGACTCTCGACCTGCTGCTGACTTCGTTCGGCATTGTCGCGCGATTGCTCAAGTTGCAGAGTCATGTAGTTAAACGATTGAACAAGAAAACCCAGTTCGTCATTTTTACTGCGTTTATATATTCGACGACTGTAATCACCCTCTGCAACTGCACGAGTACCCTGAACCAAATCGTGTACTGGCATCATCATGCGCCTTGCCGCATAAAAAGCAAACCATACAGCCATCATGACCGACAACAACAGGGCCAGAGATAAACTCAACATGGAACTCAGCATCAGAGGCTTACGCAGGAAAACCAGTTGCCGATACTGCTGGTAGCTCGATTGCACGCTCTCGGCCAAATCTGCCGAACGCTCCGCAATGGGATACAAGGCTTGCAATACCGAGTTTTCACGAGTGGCGTCTTCCGAAAAAACCGGTGCGACAACACGTATATAGAGTTCACCGTCACCGATTGGGTCAACGCCAACATAAGGGATTCCCTGGCGTACCCGCGCAATCAAATCATCGTCGGGTCGGTTAGGTTGCACAGCAATGTTTTCTAATAGACCAGTGGACGCAACAATGCGGTTATCCGGACCGATAAGCGTCATTTCCGAGCTTTCCGTTTCTGCTGACAGCGTATTCAGCGCGATAACTGAAACCGATTCGTTTACACCAACCAGTTGCTGCGCCACAGTCATGGTGTCTCTTTGCAAAGTTCGCATTTGCAAACCCAGTGACTCCCGACTTAACTCGATCGCATCATCAAGTGCCTGTTCAATTTCAAGATCAAAATAGCTGTTGATGTTGGCGCGTAAAAAACGAATGGAAAACCCATAAACCAGGGTCACTGGCATTAAAGCCAATAATACGGAAAGAATAACGAGCTTTACTGTTAAACGAGAGCCGGCAACACGTTCCCGAAATTCTTTTAGTAACCGCCAACCGTTAATACAGATAAGAACCGCAATAAAAGACAGTGCAGCGATGTTGCCAAGTAATAACCAGTAGTAGTAGCGTCCAAACTGATCAAGGCGCAATGCCATTGTGCCCAGTACATACAAGGATGCGATAAGCACGACGAACAACAGGCCCATTAGCACTGGGCTTGTTAACGTTCTGTTGCTCAGTTTAGAGACCAAGCGAATTCCTCACTCGACAATCTCCATGTCGATGAAAACAATGGCTGCAAAGGCAATGGCAGCGCTTTGTCATCCAGGCGTACATTCATGTGTCCGTTCAACGGTTCAGTATATTCAAATTCACTGGGACGATCGATGAACAGACCCTGAATATTGCCCAGATCGTCAAGCGCTGACAGCAAAGAGCGATAATTTCGGCTTTCCTTAGTAGACAATAGCTGCAACCGATAATGCCGAGTTAGTTCGTAGTATATAAGACTGTATCTGTGCTGAACTGCGAGCAATGTCTTGTCTGGCCATAAAGGGCGAGGTTTTTTAATCCGGAATTCAACAATAAAATGCAATGGCACGCCGCTTTCAAGTCCCTGACGGATTTCACGAGACAAGCTAATGTCCACCTCGGCACTCAAGTGCCAGCCTTGAGCATAATCCCTTAGTTGGGCTGAGAGTACCTGTATTTGACCTTCACCAACTGTTGCCTGAGCCCAACTGAATGAACATGGCATACTCAGCATACCCATCGCAACAAACATTCTTATCAGCACCACCGTTTCAACCCGCTTTGACCAACAGCGAATAGAAAAACCCATCCAGCTCCTGATCACCCGGAAGAATTTGTATACCAGCGTTGGGCCGGGCCAAACCCACGGGCAAATCAAACTCAGCCAGGGCTGCATCCTCTTGTTGTTCCAGGAAGCGATTGACCTGATGTTCATTCTCAGGTTTAAGTACCGAACAAGTAGCATAGAGTAGCTTCCCACCGGGCTTTAACGTTTTCCACAACGATTGCAGCAATTGCTGCTGGGTCTGAACAAGCTGATCGATATCCGTATTACGGCGCAACAGTTTAATGTCCGGGTGACGCCGAATCACACCCGTACCACTGCACGGTGCATCGAGCAGAATCACATCGAACTGTTTTTTATCCCACCATTGTTCTGTGTTCGCTGCGTCGGCACACTGCAGCTGACATCGATCGGATAGCTGCAAACGCATTAACGTTTCTTCTACTCTGGCAAGACGGTCAGCATCCTGATCAAGCGCTACGACTTCGTCCCATTGGCCATGCTCCAGTGCATGAGCTGTTTTTCCGCCCGGTGCCGCACATGCATCCAACAATCGCTGCCCCTCTCCTCGCCCCAAAACCACAGCAGCATATTGAGCAGCAGCATCCTGAACACTAACCTCGCCTTGTTCAAATGCCGGCAAACTTTGCACAGCAACGGGCGATTGCAGCTGTATGGCTGTTTCAATCGCATCACTTCGAGTGGCTTGAATTCCAGCAGAGTCGAGTTTGTGCAGATAGTCTTCGCACTTGATCTTGCTTTGATTAACGCGCAACGTCATGGGCGCCTGACGATTATTCTGTTCAACGATCGATTGCCAGTGCTCTGGCCAATCGCGTTTGAATCGTTTCAGCAACCACGCAGGGTGTGATAGTGCTGCGGGCTCATCGAGCTTTGCCAGTAACGCAGCCGGTTGACGTTGATAGTTCCTTAATACAGCATTGACTAAGCCTTTGGCCCAGGGCTTACCCATTTTTTTCACTGCTGCGACCGCGTTGTCGACTGCTGCATGCGGCGCTACACGAGTGAAGGCCAGTTGAAAAACACCAAGTTGCATGAGCAGATAGACATCAGTGTCTTTGCGTTTAAGAGGCTTTGACAACAGTGAGTCAACCAGGCCACTTAGCTGTCCAGAGAAGCGAGACATACCAAAGCAAAGCGCTTGCAGCAAGGCTTTATCCTTGTCTGCAACACCTTGTTGCGCCTCTGGTAACAAGCGCGACAGAGAACCACCTTCGTTGTGCAGTTGCAACATGACATTGACCGCTGCAACCCGTACATCGACTGTCGCCACGATCAGTCAAAAACCTTGTTGACAATATCGGTACCGCGACCAAAGTCGCCGGCTGACATGGGTTTTTTACCGGGCTTCTGAATCTCGGTAATGTCGATAACGCCATCGGATGTCGCCACTCTAATAACTTCATCGTTAACCATCACTACCTGCCCCGATACTGCCGATTCTGGCCTGTCGGCGTTTTTCGGGACAACCGATCGCCATACTCGATAACGCACATTTTCAACAGTGGCATCACATACTGGCCACGGATTAAAAGCCTGAATCTTTCTATGCAGAGCAATCGCTGTTTGTGAAAAGTCCAGCGCCGCTTCGGATTTACTTAATTTGTCTGCGTAGGTAATGCCGGAGTCTGGTTGAACAGCAGCCTCGATTTCACCCTGACAATAAGGCACCAGCGTATCGACCAAGGTACTGGCACCCAGTACTGCCAGCGAGTCATGCAATTCGCCTCCGGTCATGTTTTCGGTTAACGGCACACTAGCCCGGCTCAACACATCACCGGTATCAAGCCCTTCATCCATTTTCATGATGCACACACCAGACTCCTTATCGCCTGCGAGCAAAGCGCGTTGAATCGGTGCTGCACCACGCCATCTGGGTAACAAGGATGCGTGTATGTTTAAACAACCCAGACTCGGTGCGTCTAACACGACCTTTGGCAGAATTAGCCCGTACGCGGCTACAACCATAAGATCACAATTGAGGGCGGCCAAATCAGACAAGCTGTTCTTCTCTTGAAAATTCAAGGGTTGAAGGACAGGCAGATCATACCGTTGCGCAAGTTGCTTAACGGGGCTCGCTTTGAGCGCACGACCACGTCCGGCAGGCCGGTCGGGCTGGGTTAGCACCCCGACAATGTCATGTTCGGTGGCGAGTAAAGCCTGAAGCGCGCTTGCCGCGAAATCCGGCGTGCCAGCAAACACGATGCGCAGACGACGACAGTTAGTCATTGAAGCCTACTCGTCGTCGTCAAATTCATCTTCTTCACGCTCACGCGCCGCTTTGATCATTTTCTTGCGAATGCGATTGCGTTTCAGCGGAGACAGATAGTCAACGAAAAGCTTGCCGTCGAGATGATCAATTTCGTGCTGTATGCAGACTGCCAAAATTCCGTCAGCATCCATTTCAAACGGGTTACCTTCTCGATCGAGTCCGGCTATACGCACATCAGAAGGCCTCGTAATGGTCTCGTATATGCCTGGAATGGATAAGCACCCTTCCTGTGTTTCTGCCGAGCCATCACTGGCCAGCAGTTCAGGATTTATTAGCACCAGCGGCGAATCCCCTTCATCGGAGACGTCAATAACCACAATTCTTTCATGGACATTGATTTGCGTGGCAGCGAGCCCAATGCCGGGGGCGTGATACATCGTCTCGAGCATATTGTCGACTAAACCGGCGACACGGCCGTCCACATTGGCTACCGGGGCCGCAATTTTGCGTAGTTGGGGGTCAGGGTAATAAAGAATATCCAGCAATGACACTTCGAAAAATCCGACTCTGATGACAATTCACCATTCTAACAGGCGTGGAAGGCATCCCCCTTGCATAACAGTGCAACAGAGGTCCACAGATCCGTGCTGGACCGACGCAGAAATTGGAGATTTCGTAACGATGGCCAAACTCACCGCTATCCAGGCAGCTATCCCGGCCGCTCGCGTGGCACTCGTGCTGAGCCTTTCAACCTTGATGGCAGCCTGCTCTCTTGGAAAGGAAACAGAACTGATTGCAGTCGACGCGAGTAACTCAGCTACCGCTGAGAACCGCTTTTCCGAGGATAACGAGTACACGGTTGCCGTGCCTCGTGACCCAATCCAGAACAGTGCTGTTGACCCGAATGCACCGAACAAATACACGGTGGTCAGGGGCGATACTCTGTGGGATATCTCTGATCGCTTTTTAAAGGAAGCGTGGCTGTGGCCACAACTGTGGGACTACAACCCGCAAATCCAGAATCCGCATCTGATTTTTCCGGGCGATGAAATTAGTCTGGAATACGTCAACGGTCAACCGCGCCTGGTTATTGATCGTGACGGTAAGCGAATTTCACAGTCTGGTCTTGATGGAAACGGGAACCGTCTGGACGCCGAGCGATTGTCTCCAAGAATTCGTTATGAATCTCTGGACGATGCTATACCGATGATTCCCGGTGATGCCATTGCATCTTTTTTGGTTCATCCTCGCGTCGTTGCCCTCGAAGAAATCATCAATGCACCTTACGTGGTCGGAAACTATGACGGTCGGCTAATCAGCGCGATTGGTCATCAGATCTATGTGCGCGGCAAACTGAATCGTGAACAACCTCAATATGCAGTTTTCCGTAAAAGTAAAAAACTCACCGACCCTGTCACCAAGAAAACGCTTGGTTACGAAGTACAGCATGTATCTGACGTTAAATTAATGCACTTGGGTGACCCATCTACATTGATGGTAACATCGAACAAAATGGAAACCATTGCAGGTGATATCCTGCTGGCGACAAGCGATGACAGCGTTACTGCAAGCTACGAGACCCGCATGCCATCGCTTGGCGGAGGTGAAGGGCGAGTCGTATCACTGGTTAATTCAATTAGCCAAAGTGGTCGTGATCAGGTCGTGGTGCTGAACCTTGGCAAGAAGAACAAAATCAAGCCCGGTGATGTGCTAGCAATTGAAACGCGAGGTCACAATTTCATCGACACACGCGGTAAGCGCAACTACGAAGAAATTCGCATGCCGAACACGCGAACCGGCG